>CALXTD010000016.1 GCA_944391315.1 uncultured Alphaproteobacteria bacterium
CTTAAGGCGTTCGCTGGCACCGTTAGGGTTACACCCGCTTGTGAAGAACCACCGGCTAAGCCGGTGGGTTACTTTTTGTCAATTTTTTTTGTTGTGGTTTCGAAAAATATATTGACAATATTTTTATTTTGTGCTATCAATTCTTTCGCTAATTTATTGTTTTGTTTATTATCATGGCTTTTGTCATGAAACTGTTAGAAACTTTTTTTATTAAATTTATTATATTAATCTTTAAAAATTAAAAGTTATGGAAGTAATGACTTATGTATGGATCGGTGTATCCGTTGTTGTTTTTTTGCTTGTTGCATGGTGTGTTTTTTGGATTTTTTCTTTACGGCGCGTCGTATCGACAAATGAGGTTCATATTGTTCGTCGGTCTAAGGTAACCAAGGTTTATGGGGTTCCGGAGAAAAAAGAACAAGAAAAACTCTTTTGCGGTAACAGTTATTATGAGTTTCCGATTACAATACCTATACTCGGTGTTAGTGTTACGGTGATGCCTCTTTCGGTCTTTAGTATTGAAATTAAAGGTTATCCTGCTTTTGACAAAGATCGTGTGCCGTTTGTGGTGGATATCCAATGTTTGTTTAGGATATCTGATTATGAAGTGGCAGCTTCTCGAATTAGCGAGATTGAGGAATTGAAAAGGCAGTTGTTGAGTATTGTTCAAGGTGCTGTACGTTCTATTCTTGCTAAAGATATTCTTAACGATATCATGGGTGAACGCTCAAAATATGGACAGCAGTTTACGGATGAAGTTAAGGAAGTTCTGAAAGCGTGGGGCGTTGAACCGGTTAAGAATATTGAACTTATGGATGTCCGCGATGCTGAAGGCGAAGAAGTTATCGACAATATTATGAAGAAGAAAAAATCTGAAATCGAAAAAGATTCCAGGGTGGCTGTGGCTCAAAATAATCAAGGTGCTCGTGAAGCTGAAATCAAAGCAAAACAGGAAGTTGATTTGAAAGAGCAAGAAGCTGAAAAAGTTGTCGGACTTCGGAAAGCGGAAGTGGCTCAAGAAGTTGGTATTGCGCAAGAAAAGTCGACTCAGGCCGTAAAGGAACAGGCTCGCCTTACCAAGGAAAAAGAAATGGAAGTTATCAAGATCGGAACTATTAAACAGGCTGAGATTGATAAAGAAGCTACAATTATTCATGCTGAGGCAAACCAACGTGAAGCTGAAATTAACGCTAATGCAAACAAGACTGTAGTTGAAGTCAAAGCTGAGGCTGATTTGTTCCAAACAACAAAACAAGCTGAAGGTTCTTTGATTGTTGCTCAGAAATCTGCCGAAGGTATCAAGCTGGAAGGTGAGGCTAGAGCCGATGCTGAACAAAAAATGCAGATGGCTTCTGTTGAGCCGCAGTTGAAGTTAGCTGCCGAAATCGGTGAAAACGAAGGATATCAAAAATATTTGGTTGAAATTCGTCGGGTTGAGGCTAATGAAAAAGTCGGTTTGGCTCAGGCTGAAAATATTAAAAATGCTGAAATTAAAATCATTGCCGGTGGTGGTGATTTAACTTCTGGTCTTGGCAATGCAACAGGCGTTTTTTCTCCAAAAGGTGGCTTTAATCTTGCCGGTGCTTTAGAAGCTTTCGTTTCAACTGATGCCGGAAAGCAACTTGTTGAAACTCTTTTGAAGAAAAAAGAATAATTATGAATGGCACTCAAGTTTTAGGCTTGGGTGCTTTTTTTGTAAAAAAGTACTTGACTTAGAGTATGCTCTATCTTTTAGACTTTTAATGTAAAAAATTCTTTTTGAAAGGTAACTCTATGAAAATACTTGTTTCTTTGGTTGTATTGGTGGCTGTTTTGATTGGCTGGAAAGTGTATTTATCTCGGTCGTGGGATAAGACTTTTCCTAAAAGTGATAAGGTGATTGTTAAAAAAGTTTCGTTTAAGAATCGATATGGCATTTCCTTAGTCGGCGATTTATATCTGCCGAAAAATCCTCAATCTGCAAAACTGGCAGCGATTGCCGTTAGCGGGCCGTTTGGGGCGGTTAAAGAGCAAGCGTCCGGTTTATATGCCCAGACGATGGCTGAACGTGGTTTTGCAGCTTTGGCCTTTGATCCGTCTTATACCGGCGAAAGCGGCGGTGAACCCAGAAATGTGGCTTCTCCTGATATTAATACTGAGGATTTTAGCGCTGCAGTTGACTTTTTGAGCAATCTATCAAATGTTGATCCTGAAAAAATCGGAATTCTCGGAATTTGCGGTTTTGGTGGTATGGGCTTGAATGCCGCAGCTATGGACACACGTATTAAAGCTGTTGTTACCTCAACTATGTATGATATGAGCCGCGTGAATGCCAATGGTTATTTTGATGCTATGGGCGAAAAAGAGCGCTATGAGTTAAAACAAAACCTTAACGCTCAGAGAACTCAAGATTTTAAAAATAACTCTTATGCCAAAGCTTCCGGTTTGCCTGACAAATTATCCGGTGATGAACCGCAATTCGTTAAGGATTATTACGGGTATTACAAAACGTCTCGCGGATTTTATCCTCGTTCAATTAACTCTAACGGAAACTGGAATATGACCTCATCTTTGTCGTTTATCAATATGCCTTTACTGTCTTATAGTTCCGAAATTAAAAGTCCGGTTTTGATGATTCATGGTGAAAAAGCGCATAGCCGTTATTTTAGTGAAGATGCTTTTAAAAAGCTTAAAGGCGATAATAAAGAGCTAATGATTATCCCTGGGGCTAATCATGTTGATTTGTATGATAATCTCGAAAAAATTCCGTTTGATAAAATCACACAATTCTTTCAAGAAAATCTGAAATAAAAAAGGGGAGGGTAATTATGCGTTTTTTTCTTTCTCTTCTTTTTAGCTGTTTTTTAATTTCTATTGCGGAGGCTCAAGAAATGAATAAAGCTCAAGTTGATACTGTTTTTGAGCAAGGTGAATCTAATCCTTACGGTAAGTTTTTTACCGGTCAGACTTATTTGAATATGCTGGTTGTGAAAGATGAGGTGTTTAACTCATCTATCGGAAATGTTACCTTTGAGCCCGGTGCGCGGACAAACTGGCACAAGCACAGCGGCGGGCAAATTTTGTTGGTCTTAGCCGGAGAAGGGCGCTATCAAGAGCGAAATGGCGACATTCGTATTCTAAAAAAAGGCGATGTTGTCAAAATTCCTCCCGAAGTTGAGCATTGGCATGGAGCGGCTCCTGACCAGTGGTTTACGCATATTTCGATTGAACCAAACTTACCAAACAATCAATCAACTTGGCTCGAACCAGTTGGAGATGATATCTATCGGTAAGTTTTTTCTTGATTTTTTATGTTAATCTGCTTTCTTGCTTATTGTTTGCATTTGTTGAAAGCTGATATTTGAAGAAATCAAGTAAAGGACCGTTCTTATTATAATGTTAAGAACGGTCTTTTGTCTATTCTACTATTTGGTAGTCTTCTTCGTAGTCTATGTTATGTCTTATGCCTCGG
Source organism: uncultured Alphaproteobacteria bacterium (assembly GCA_944391315.1). Lineage (GTDB taxonomy): Bacteria > Pseudomonadota > Alphaproteobacteria > RF32 > CAG-239 > HGM16780. The sequence continues at coordinate 3,452 of CALXTD010000016.1, forward strand.
TATTTGTTTAAGCCAAGTATGCGGTCGGCATAATTAATATTATTTTGAGAAACATACATATCTATGGCTTTTCTTTTTTGCTCTACAATATCGCTTATGTTTATATAATGTGTTGGTGTTGCCATGGCGCCCCATACTTCATAGTAAACTGCTTTTGCTTTTAATTTTTGTTCCTTTTTTAAGCGCTTGAAGAAAGCCTGAGGAACAACATGATCTTTATGCGGATCAAGTGGGTGAGGCATGATAATATAGTCATAATCTTTTAGGTTTAACTTCTTAAATTTATCATAACTTTCTATTAAAGTTGTGTCTTTGGCGCGCATAAATTCATAATTTGTTATGCCGAAAAAGTTCATAACGCGTTTGAATTCTTCTTCTCTGATGTTTTGCGTTTTTTCTTTGTTGGTTGCATTATAAGCGCCGTCGGTTAAGAGAATGACGCTGCATTGCTTTCCGTATTTGGCCAATAATCCGCCGCAGCCGATTGATTCATCATCGGCATGAGGTGCCAAAATACAGATTTTATCATCCGGTTTGATTTTCCATTCTTTTATTTTGGGTAAATCAGCTAGCTGATAATTGTTTATTTTATTTATAAAAAAGCGTTTTAATTTTTTCAGGCCCATAGCTTTCCTCGTTGATTTTGTTTTTTATTTTACTTTAGCCTGATAATTTATTAAAACAATAATAATTTATTCTTTGTCCTCGAATATTTCCTAAATCTAAAAAAATCAGCCTGATTAGGCTGATTTTTTTACCAAAGTCCAAGATGATTTTTTTGATGTTTTTAGTTTTATTAATATCTTTTCATCTTTTTGCGGGGTTAAAATGGCTGTTGGTCGGTTCTTTTTATATTTTCTGATAATATATTCTTGACCAAAGAGCTTTATTTTTAGTTTGTCTTCTATTTTCCAATCGGGTTTCCAGTGGCCGGTGTAATGATGTATGGCGTAAGAATCTTTTCCTTCTTTGGCAAAATAAAAACAATTATAGATGTATGAATTTGGATAAAATTCAATTTGGCCTTCACGAATGTAGGTCTTTTCTAATTTATATTTTTCGGTTAAGACTTTTACAAAATATTCGGGATTGGTTGTGCGATTGAAACTACCGTCCGGATTAATGAATTTTGTTTCATCATATACAGACAAAAGGTCTTTTATTATTTTATTTTTTGGGGTTGTTCCAATCAAGGCCGGACTTAATGTGCGGGCTGAACCGCAAGATTGGCACCCCATAAAAAAGTCATGCCCTAAAAACTCATCTAATGGCCGTAAGACTTCTTCGTCCGTATCCATGTAAATGCCACCGTATTCATATAAGGCCTTTAATCTGGCATAGTCTGAAGCAAAAGCGTATTGTTTGTTTTTATAAGCTTGGTCAAAGTATTCATTTTTGAATTCTGATATTTTGCTGTCATCCCAGCGCATAATCTTATAGTCGGGAAGAAGCTTTTTCCAGCTTTCAATGCATTTTTTTTCTTTTTCACCAAGCTCGTTGCCGCCGAACCATACATAGTGAATTATCTTTGGTATCATTATTGTTTATCCTTTGTAATTTGTTTGAACAGCTCATCCCATTGGTCGAGGATTATTTCTGGCGCGTAGGCCTTCATATCCTCATGGGCGTTTTTGCCAAATTTTATTCTTAATTCTTTGTCAGACATCAATTTTTTGAGTTTATCTGCAAAGTCATCAACATCTTTGGCTAAAAAGCCATTGTGTCCGTCGATGATAATTTCGTTGACAGAATGCGCATAGTCAAAGCCGATATGAGGCAGGCCAATCGACATGGCATCAGCAATGGCCAAGCTAAATCCTTCGCAATTGCTTGGAAAGGCGTGAATGTCAGCGCTGCGGTAGAGGCCTTCAATATCCATTGTATAACCGGCGAGTGATACTTGGTTTTCAAGCTGATGCTCTTTGATGAAGTTTGCAATCTCTTGATTGTAGTCCTCATATTTGGCGGTTCCCCAAATTTCTACTTTCCAGTCGGGAAAGTCTTTTGCTATTTGGGCAAAGGCTTCTATCAGCAGGTGAGGTTGTTTTATTTTTCTTTCGACCCGTGCGACATAAATAATTTTTTTCTTTTCTTTAGATAAGTCAACAAGTTCGTCTTCTTTATATTGTTTAACCGGATTGGCTATTCTGACAATGTTTTTGGCTTCAAAAAACGGATCTACTTTATCTTTGTAAGAATTCATCAATACTTGGAAAGTATTTACTTTTTTGAAGCTTTGTTTGCAAAAATAGCGACTGAGAATGTTTTTTCTTATGACTTTTCTTAAAAGGACGGGTGGGTAGTTGTGCACCATTTGAATAATCGGCGCTTTATGGTTCTGAAAGCGCGTAATGTTGTATAAGTCCGTCGGAAAGTATGAGAGCAAAATGTCCGGTTGTTCTGCTTCAATAAGCTTATTAAAGCGGAAATAGGGAGGAATAATCTTGTTTCTGACGGCAATGAAAATGTTTTTTATTTTATTGTTGGTTTTAGCGCTCAGGTTGCAAATTCTGACTTTGGGGTCAATATCATAGCCAACACCGGTTTTGCCTAACTTTGAGTAAGTATCGCAAGCGATAACCACCTCGTGTCCGCGGCTGATAAATAAATTTGCAAGATAAACAACCCAGTTGGTGTTTAGAACGTTGCGATCTCTGACCATCATTATTTTCATTGTTTTTTCCTTTATCTTTTATCAATGGATAATAGCCATTTTCTGCTCTTTTTGATGTTTTTTTTGCAATCAAATTCAAAAAGTTTTTTTATCATTTCTTTGGGGTAAGTGAAAGCTTCATCGCGCATTCTCTTATATCTTCTTAGGCTTATTTTTTTATGAGGAGCATAAGGAATGGATATCTTAAATCTTATACTCCAGGCATCGCCCCATGAACCCTCAAAATGATGTACAGAATAGCAATCAGGATTGTCGCAACAAAAATATGTGTCAGGGTATATTATTGAATCTTCATCTATTATTATTGGTTTCTCGTGGGTGTATACTTTTTTTATGCCCATAGACTTAAACACTGGAATAAGTTTTTTGGTATTACCGACTAAATCAGGCTTTCCATTGGGTTTAATAAAACGAGCTGTGTCATAATATTCCAGCAAGCGTTTTATTATTGGGTTGCCTTTTTGTGCGCCGATAATGCCGGTTCCAATACTTTTGAAATGTCCGGAGCGCTCAGAGCCGATGAAAAATTTGTGTTTTAAAAATTCGTCAAAACTGCGTCTGACCTCAACATCTGTGTCGAAATAGATACCGCCTTCGTGATACAAGGCGTAAAGTCTGAAGACATCAGAAACAAAGGCCCATTTTTTGCTTTCATAAGCCTCTTGAACGAAGATGTTGTCTTTTAATAGAGGTAAATCTTTTTCGGACCATTCCCTTAATTCATAATCAGGCAGAACTTCTTTCCAAGTTGCAATGCATTTTTTTGCCAGTTCACTTTTTTCTCCATTACCAAACCAGCAGTAATGTATTGTTTTAGGAATCATTGTGTTACTCCTTGTTTATGTGTTTTGAGTAGACAGGAATTTTGCAAATTTTTATTGTTTTTTTACCGGTTTGTGATACTTTTTTTAAGAAGAAAAAGCGTTTTATTCTTAATATTATAGAGGCTATTTCAAGGTCTATTCTTTTATCGAACCCTTTAATCTTATATCCGGCAGCGGTTATTCCAATGCAAAAAACTCTTTCCATAACATGAGATAGAGCTCCGCCGCTTCCTGTTTTTTCTGAGGGAGTAAAGTCTTGAGCCGTAAATTTATTCTGAAATATTTTCATTAAATCAGCTTTTGCCATAAACATAGTTCCTTCAACAAAAGTTTTATCGGAAGTGTCTTTAATTCCTATTTTTTGCGCGATGGGGTCAATTTTATCAATTACATCAAGCAGTTTTCTTGGTTGTGAAGTTATTAAATATTTTGAACCGATTATTCCTAATTTGGGGTCTTTTGAAAAATTTTCAAGATTTTGTTTTATTATTTGTGGTGAGCCGATAAGCGCTTCTATTAGGAGCTTTTTCATCCAAACTCTTGTGAAAATTCTTTTATTAGTTTTTATAGGAACATCTGATGAGGTGTTTTTTGTATGTATTTTAATTATATAACTGTAGTTATCTAAATCAACTTGATTTAAAACACTTAAAAACGGCCAGACATCGTGGCCTCTGTTTTCGGTAATCAGAATCTTTGCATCTTTTTTGAAAGAAAGAATTTCTTGCCGAATTTCGGGGCTGATTTCCACGCCGGTTACATATAAGTCATAATTATAGTCTGATAGATTTGATAAATATCCGGCAAATTCGGGCCACATATCGGTATAATATAAATGTAAGTGGACTAGCAGCGGTTTTTGAGAATTTTCTTGCATAATTAATTGTCCTTTTTTTCGATATTGTATATCAGTTTTTGAGCAGCTTTTTGCCCTGAAGCCAAAGCTTCAACTAAAGTTGAAGATCCTTCCTTACAGTCTCCGGCCATGATAATGTTTATATCTTCCGTTAGTTTATCCGCACGGCTGCCGATGGCGGTGATAATCAAATCAAAGCCTTTTAATTCAATCGTGGTGTCGGACAGGGCGACAGCTTTGTTTTCGACGATGTGGTTGCGGTGGATGAAAAGTGACAATTTTTCATTTTTTTCGATTTTTTCGGGACTGGTCAGTGCTGTTATGTTAATCTCTTTTTCAAAAAGTTCTTGGAATTCTTGTCGGGATATTTTCATATCAGTTAAACGTCTGCGAACAAAAATTTCGATATTTTGAGCGCCGTTGCTTTTAGCCGTTAAGGCACAGTCAACAGCAACATTTCCTCCTCCGATGATGGCAATGTTTTGAGCGGCTTTGTATTTTTCCGGTTGAGACAAATAATCTTTATAGCAGGTTGTATGCTCTTCTCCCTGAATATTCAGTTTTATTGCGTTTTGCTCGCCGTAAGCGATAATCACCCCGTTGTATTCTTGTTTGAGTAATTCTTGAGGATTTTCTATTTTATGGTTTAGTTTTAAATTTATGAGCGGTGATGATAGTATTCCGTCGCAATCTGCACTTAATGCTTCGTGTGGTAATCTTTCTTCCGGAATATATTTTAAGGCGCCGCCAATGTGGTCTTTTGCCTCGAATATATATGTTATATATCCGTTTTCGGCCAATTCTTTAGCTGCGGCCAAGCCTGCGGGGCCTGCTCCGATTACGGCAATCTTGTCTTTGGTGACTTGAGATTCCGGTCTTTTCTTTTCCGCGAAGCTCCGATAGTTTTTCATCAGAGTGGCCTGAACCTTTGGAATGTTTATGGCAAAATCTAGGTTTTTGCGGGTGCAGGCACTCATGCAGAATTTGTCAGGGCATATCAATCCGCAGGTTTCGCCCATCGGATTGCGGTTAAGAATCGCTTCTATGGCTTCTTTATATTTTTTTTCTTTGGCAAATCCAATGAATTCTTGCGGTGAGCAGCCAACCGGACAGGCCTTCATGCAAGGCTTGTTGGGGCAGCCTAGGCATTTTTCTATTTCGGCCTTAAATTGTGCCGGTGTTAAATATTGTTTTTTATTGCTCATGGTGTCTTTTTATTTGTTTCTTGTTGATGCTCTAGTATAGGCTTTATTTGCTCTATAAAGTCAAGCTCAAAACATATTTATTCCCGTATAATATAAAAATAAAATTTTTTAATTTTTGTTGTTGACAAAATTTTTAAAAGTGCTATAAGCCTTTTCTGTGTTAGTTATTTATTTTTTATATTATTAATCATTTAATTTTTTTATTATGGCAAATAAAAAAGATTTTTCAAAGAATCAAAAAAAGGAAAAGGGTGCTTTTAAAAAGTCTGCAACCGCTCAGACAGAGTATCAACGTGAAAGAGCCGCTGCACAAGCCCGTAAAAAGAAACAAGGCAATTATGGTGCTTTCTAAAAGTTTCTGAATAAAATGCAAAATGGCAGGCAGTTTTTTGTATGTTTGTCATTTTGGGTGTTTTCCATAATATATTTTTTTTCAGCTTGAAAGACTTTGGTTTTTCAAGCTGTTTTTCTATCAAGAGGGATGTATGTTGAAGCAGTGTATGTTGCCGCGGATTGCGCAAGACACAAAAATTATGGTTATCGGTTCTATGCCTGGGGAGATTTCTTTGCAACGGCAACAATATTATGCTCATCCGCAAAATAATTTTTGGAAGTTTATGAGTAGGCTTTTTCCTGAAATTAATCTTAATCAAGATTATGAGGTTAGGGTGGCTAAGCTTTTGAAAAATCGTGTTGGGCTTTGGGATGCGCTAAAACACTGTGAACGCAACGGCAGTATGGATAGTGCCATTCGCCAAGCCGAGCCTAATGATTTTTCGGATTTATTAAATATGGCACCGGCTTTGTCTCGGCTTGTGTTTAACGGCAAAAAAGCTTATCAATCTTTTGTGAAAAGCCCTAATCTTTTATGGGCAGAGAAAAATTCTATTGAGCTTATTTTATTGCCGTCAACCAGTCCGGCAAATGCGTCCATAGCTTATGATAAAAAATTAGAATTATGGGCTAAGGCATTAAAAATCAGTTGAAAAAATATTTTTGAGTTTTATACTCTCTGTGATTTATGAAAGGTTTTCAGATGAGTAAAGGGATATTGTTGCTATCTTGTTGTGCGCCGTGTTCTTGTGCTGTGATTGAAAAAATGGCACAAGAAAAACAAGATTTTAGCGTTGTGTTTTATAATCCAAACATTCGGCCTTTAGCAGAATATCAAAAACGTTGTGAAGAAAACAAACGTTTGTGCAACTTATATCATGTGCCTTTTATTGAGCTGGAATATGATAATGAAAACTGGTGCGCTTTAACAAAAGGTCTGGAAAATGAGCCGGAACGCGGAAAGCGTTGTTCTGTTTGCTTTTATATGCGTTTGAAAAAAGTGATGGAATATGCCAAGGCTAATGGATTTGACGGTGTGGCTTCGGTTCTTGGCGTGTCTCGCTATAAAAATTTGGAACAAGTTAATCAAGCCGCAGATATTGCCTCAACCGAAACAGGGGTTCCCTATGTTCAAATTGAGGGGAGAAAAGGCGGTATGCAAGAGCGTCGGTCTCAGTTGATAAAAGATTTGAAGCTCTATAATCAAACTTATTGTGGTTGCAAGCCACGAAATTAAAGTAATTATTTGTGGAGTTGAGCTAGATGCCTGATTTTTCATTTGAAAATAAATATTCCTATCCAGTTGCAGGAATCGATGAAGCCGGAAGAGGGCCATTGGCGGGCCCGGTTGTTGCCGGAGCGGTGGTTGTTCTTAATAAGAATCTCCCTCAAGAGTTGTTGCTTTCGCTTGATGATTCAAAAAAACTTTCACCTGCTAAGAGAGAAAAACTTTATAACTTATTGTATGAACAGCAAAACTTAGGAAATTTGCTTATCGGTGTGGGGGAAGCATCTGCTCAAGAGATTGATGATATTAATATTTTACAGGCGACTTTTCTTGCTATGAAGCGCGCTTTTATGGCTTTGTCTGAAAAGCCGGCGGCGGCTTTGGTTGATGGCAATCAACATCCAAAGGATTTTCCGGTTCTGACTCAGACTGTTATTAAAGGCGACTCTTTGTCTTATTCAATCGCTGCAGCATCTATTATCGCAAAAGTTACTCGTGATAGGTATATGGCTGAATTGGCTAAAAAATATCCTTATTTTGGATTTGAAAAAAATGCCGGTTATGGGACCAAAGCTCATCTTGAGGGGCTTAAGTCTTATGGCGCGATTGAGAGAGTGCATCGTTTCTCTTTTAATCCAGTTCCGAATTTTGCAAAAAAATAATTGTGTTTTATCAAGAGATTCCTTGCTCGATTCGGCTTTTGTTTTAATTTTTTTCTTGCGTTAATAAAATTATAACCTTATTCTTACATACTATGAGCGTTAAAGAAATTAATAGCAGGAAAGCGGTTCGCTAATGAGCAGTATCCAAACAAAAAAAATTTTAAATACTATTATTAATGATGATTGTATTAAAATTATGAAGCAGATGGAGCCTAATTCCGTCGATCTTATTTTTGCTGATCCTCCGTATAATCTTCAACTCGGCGAGGCGTTAACTCGCCCTGACAATACTCATGTGAACGGTGTTTATGAGGAGTGGGACAGCTTTGAAAGTATGGCGTCTTATGATGAGTATACTCGTGCTTGGATGTCTGCCGCTCGACGTGTTTTGAAAGAAGATGGTGCAATTTGGGTCATCGGTTCTTATCATAATATCTTTCGGGTCGGATATATCTTGCAAGATTTAGGCTTTTGGATCTTGAATGATATTATTTGGAACAAGACCAATCCAATGCCGAATTTTAAGGGAACGCGTTTTACGAACGCTCATGAAACACTTATTTGGGCTGCTAAAAACCAAAAGTCTAAGTATACGTTTAATTATGAGGCAATGAAGGCCCTTAATGAAGATATGCAGATGCGTAGCGACTGGAATATCTCGCTTTGTACCGGAAAAGAGCGTCTTAAAGATAAAAATGGTGAAAAACTTCATCCGACACAAAAACCTGAGGCATTGCTTTATCGGGTTATTCTTTCTTCAACAAAAGTTGGAGATGTTGTGCTTGATCCTTTCTTTGGAACAGGGACAACCGGTGCCGTCGCAAAAAAGATTGGGCGTAATTTTATCGGTATTGAAAAAGATGCTCATTATGTTAAGGGAGCTCAGAAGCGCATTGATGCTGTTGAACCAGTTGAGAATGAGCTTTGTTTAGAATTTAGTTCTAAAAAGCGTCAGCCGCGAATTCCGTTTGGTGCCGTTGTTGAAAGAGGTTTGTTGAATCCTGGCGATATTCTTTATGATATTACTAAAAAGCACTGTGCCGCGGTTCGTTCTGATGGTACTATTAAAAGTGAAAAGTTGGAAGGTTCAATTCATCAGGTTGGTGCGGCTGCGCAAAATGCTCCGGCTTGCAACGGGTGGGTTTATTGGTATTTTGAAGACAAAAAACGTGGCTTGGTTTGTATTGATGAACTGCGCCAAATTGTTAGAGGAGAGCTTTATCCTGACAGTTAATCGGATGGTTTTATGTAAGGGCAATGAATAATAAGTGGAAAAACCAAAACCAAGATAATTATACAGGGCTTGCTCGTCAAGATGATGAGCAAGCTCGCCCTGTATATGCTGCGATTGATTTGGGAACTACATCTTGTCGTTTGGTTATTGCTTCTCCAACTCCGACATCTTTTCAGATTATTGAAACTTTTTCTAAAGTGACGCGGTTGGGCGAAGGAATTATTCAAGATAATGTTTTAACTAAACATGCAATTCGCAGAACAATTGCTGCGCTTAAAGTTTGTTCCGGTGTTATTAATGAATATGCGCCGATTTTTCGTTCACGTTTTGTGGCAACAGCGGCTTGTCGTCGCGCGAAAAACTGCCAAGAATTTATGGATGCCGTTAAAAGAGAGACAGGCCTATCGATTGAGACAATTTCATCAAAGGAAGAGGCCAGATTGGCCGTGGTTGGGTGTATCCCATTACTGAATCGGTGCATTAAACGGACGTTGGTTTTTGATATTGGTGGTGGGTCTACGGAAATTTCATTGGCTCGTATTACAAACAGCGGAAAGACCTTTGTTGAGGGATTTGTTTCTTTACCTTACGGAGTTGTAACAATCTCAGAGGCGTTTCCTTCAAAAGATATGACGGATTTAGCCTATAATACGATTATTGAACGGACGCATAAAATTCTTCAAGAGTTTGATGATAAATATCATATTTATGATGCAATCAAAAATCAGGAAATACAGGTTATCGGTACTTCAGGAACAGTAACGGTTTTGGGGGCCGTTCATCTTAATTTGACACGTTATAATCGTTCGGCCGTTGATGGAATTTCGATTTCTAAGCGTGATATTTTTCGTGCAATTTCAAAAATTAAAATGATGGGGGATGAAGGGCGTCGCAAGCATCCTTGTATCGGTGCGCAAAAGGCGGATTTGACAATGGCCGGTTGTGCTATTATCGAAGCGTTATGTTCTTTTTGGCCTATTGCTGAGATTACGGTTGCAGATAGAGGAATTCGTGAAGGAATTTTGTTGGATTTAATGCATCAAAACCAGAAATTTCCGAATAAATATCAAAAACGTCCAAAGCGTCGTTTCCCTTTTGGTAAAGCTTATAAGCCAAATCATAAGAAACCTTTTAACTCTAAAAAATAGGAACTAACCATGGTTGAGAAATTTTATGCTGCAATAGACTTAGGCACAAATTCTTGTCGTTTGCTGATTGCTGACAGTAAAGGACGTCCGGTTTATCAAGATTCAATGTCTACGCGTCTAGGTGAGGGGATGCAAGCAACGTCTATGCTTACGGATGAGGCTATTGCACGTGGACTTGATTGTTTTGAGCAATTTCATAATGTGATGAAAGAGACTAATATTGTGGCTTATCGTGCTATTGGAACGGCTGCATGCAGAGGGGCAAAAAACGCCGGTGATTTTATTCGTAAAGTTTATAATAAGACTGGTATTCATATTGAAGTTGTTACACCAGCTGAAGAGGCAAGACTTAATTTGAAAGGTGCAATTTCTCATGTGCGTAATAAGTCTGAATATGCTATTGTAGTTGATCAAGGTGGTGGCTCTACAGAGATTGTGTTGGCTCAGAATGGGGATAATCCTTCAATGCTGAGTGCTGTTTCTATCCCTTGGGGATCTCGCACAGCGGCTGATGCTTTTCAGCTTGAAACTTATGATAAGCTGAATGCTGCTCGTTTGGGTCAAGAAATTAAACGCTGGGTTGACGGGTTTAAGCACAGTAGCAATTTTGATTCTATTAAAGAAAATGTAAGTTTTGTTGCAACTTCGAGCACACCTTTGAGATTGGCTTCTTTAATTCGCAAATGTGATCGTTATGATCGTGATAAATGTGATGGTTTGCAAATTAAGACAAAAGATGTTTTTAAGGTTTTGGAAGATTTAAAAACTGCTAGTGTTGAGGATATGGCTAAAAATCCGAACATTGGTTTTCAGCGTGCGCCCATCTTTTTGTCTGGTGTGATTATGTTAGGTCAGATATTCAATGAGCTTGGAGCAGAAAAAGTGGTGGCCTCTTTGCGGAGTGCAAAAGACGGTATTATTGAAGAGCTTATTCAGAATGACAAAGTTAAAGCACGTTTGCAACAAGAGATATCTTTAGAAGGTAAGGCTAAAAATGGCAAAACTCACTAAATCAGCCAAAGAAGTTCGTGGCCGTAAAACTTTAACCGTTCGGGTTAAGACAGCAAAGTCACGTAGTAAGTCTTCGGCAAAGTGGCTGGCTAGACAGCTCAATGACCCTTATGTTGCAGAGGCTCAACGTTTGGGGTATCGTTCTCGTGCGGCGTTTAAGCTTATTCAGCTTGATGAAAAATTTCATTTTCTCGGAAAAGGTAAAAGAATTGTGGATTTAGGCTGTGCTCCAGGTGGTTGGACGCAGGTTGCCGTTATGAGAAATAAAGGAGCAGGCAAGGTTGTCGGTATAGATATTTTGGAGACAAAGCCTATTGAAGGTGCGATGCTTATTCAACAAGATTTTTCTCAGCCGGAAGCTGCCGAAAAGCTCAAAAGTCTTTTGAACGGTAAGGCTGATATCGTGATGAGCGATATGGCGGCCAATACAACAGGACATCAACAAACAGATCATCTTCGTACAATTGCCTTAGTTGAAATTGCCTATGAGTTTGCTAAAGAGGTATTAGAGCAGGGCGGAATTTTTATTACTAAGGTTTTTAAAGGCGGGATGGAAAACACTCTGTTGGCAGATGTTAAGAAAAATTTTGCAAAAGTTGTTCATGCAAAGCCTGATGCCAGTCGGGCAGGTTCTCCTGAAGAATATTTGGTTGCTATTGGCTTTAGAGGAGAAGAATAATGCAGCTTGGCGCAAGGTATCGGGCTGTTTTTGAGATTTTGCAAGAAGTTTTTAAGGATAAAAATCCGGCGGACAATATTGTTGCGTCTTATTTGCGAGAAAGAAAATATATCGGCTCTAAAGATCGGCGTTTTATTGTTGAAAAAGTTTGGGATGTTATTCGTCATCGGCGACGTTTGTCATTTGAAGCCGGAGATCTTGATGTTCGAAAAATGTTGCTGATTTATCTTAAAGATGAAGATTTGGATCTCATCTTTGGGGCAGATGCTTATGCCTTGCCAGAAGTCAGCAAAGAAGAGAGGTTGTGGCTTAAAGCTCTTGATGATAGTATTGTTTATCCTGCTGATGTGGAAGTAGAATGTCCTAAGTGGTTGTTTGATAAAGTAAATGACTTGGCGTTATTAAAATCTTTAAATTCTTCAGCACGGGCCGATATGCGCATTAATTCTGGTGACAGAGAAAAGACGCTTGCAAAACTTCAAAAAGAAGGGTTGTTTTTGCGGAAAACGCCATATTCTCTTATTGGAATTTGTGCAGATGAAAGAGTTAACCTTAATAACTGTGTGGCCTATCAGAATGGGGAGATTGATGTTCAAGATGAATCTTCTCAGCTGGCGGCAATCCTTTGTAATCCTCAGTCAAATTTGAAAATTATTGATTATTGTGCGGGTGCCGGCGGTAAAACTTTTACACTTTTGTATCTGATGCACGGAAAAGGAAAAATCTTTGTTCATGATGCTTATCAATCTCGATTGTCGGCGATGAAGGAGCGGGGCCTTCGTCTTGGTTATTCTAATTATGAAATTGTTTCTGAGTTGGATAATCAAGATTATGATTTATTTGTGGTTGATGCGCCTTGTTCGGGGACGGGAACTTGGCGGCGGGCCCCTGATGCAAAATTCAGGTTAACGCCTGAGACTTTGGATAATCTGGTTAAAACACAAGCTGATATTTTGGAAACAGCTTATGAGCACACGGTAAAAGGTGGGCGAATTGTTTATATGACTTGTTCTATTTTAGCTGATGAAAATCAAAATCAGATACAGGCTTTTTTGAAAAGACATGAAGATATTAAGCCAGTAGATTTGTCGGCGCTTTGGCAAGAGAAAATCGGCGGGAGATATCCTTTTGCTTCTGTTCAATATGCTCAGTTTTCTCCTCTTGTGACGCAGACAGATGGGTTCTTCATTTGTGTTTTACAAAAGATTTAATGCTTGACTTTACTATGTTTTTATCGTTATATGAGTTCAAAATTTATTATTGTGTAACTATAAAATATCGATTGTTATGATTATTATGAAACTTAATTTTAATCGAGATGGAAGCGGTCTTTTTCCTGAGTATTTGAAAAAACGCTATGAGAATGAACTTTCCGCTTATCAAATTTTGAAATTTGAAATGGGAAAGCTGGTTTCTGAAAGTTCTAAATCTTATGTTTTTGTTGTTGGATTTTCTTTGCGTCATAGGGAAACAGGGCAGCTTGCCTGCTTTATTTTCTCTCCCGCGGATATGGCCTATGACATAAGGGAAGGTGACTTTCCTCGTTTTACATTTGCGGAGGGAACGAAGCTACGGGTAAGCGGAACATTCATTTTTGGTGAGTTGTCGTTTTGCGAAGAGTTTTGTTCTTTTGATGTTTGCGTACCACGATTTTGGTATTGTAATTGTTTGAACGAACTTAAGGCTCTTATGGAACTTTATGCTCTTTGGTCAGAGGATAAGCTTTTAATTGATGCTGTTTCTACGGCAGAGTTACCCAAACCGGTTATTTGGAATTCTTTTGTAACTTATGCTTATTTTTTGAATGACGAAAAAGCTTTAATCATCAAAGATTTAGAGATTTCTGAAGTTAATGATTTTTTTCTTAGCTTGGAAAATAGGGATCCAGATTCTTGTTTTTATGTTGTAGATAAGCAAAATCTTACTTTTCCTGAAAGAAAACTCTATCAACAAAGTGATGGAAAATATTTTTATTTTGATGGTGAAGTTTTTAATTCGCGTCGGGGAACGTATGTTACTGAGAAAGAGGCTAAGTCTTATTATAGCGCTATAAAACAGAGGTATCCACAAGCTATATTTTGGCCGCATCCAATTCCTTATTCTTATGTTTGGTTAGTTGGCGTTGTTCCTACAGAACGAGAAAATATTTATTTAGGTATTGATGTTTTTTCAGGAAAAACAGAAGTGTTGGACGAAACACTGGATGTGTCTTTTCCTGCTTTGCCTAATAATTCTCGTTTTATTTTTGATGATAATGCCTGATGAAGAAAAAAAGACGGACAAATTTGTCCGTCTTTTTTCTTGACATTTGACGGGAAAATGATAAAGTTAGCCCACATTATTTATTATTAACTTATTTATTAATTTAATTTTATACTATTATGGAAACAACCAAAAAATTAGATTTGGAGAAAATCTCTCGTTATCTGTGTTCAGTTTATGCCGATAAACTCGTTGGGTTTGAGATGGTGAAGGATGCGGCTTTGTATCGTGTCGGTCTGCTTGGAAAACAACCAGAACGTTATGTGTTTGCTGTTGCCGTTATTTTTGCTGGCAAGGATGATCCGCAGTCTCAATTGCAGTTGCTGTATTATCCGATTGCTAATGAAACCGCGTTGGAAACTTCAGCCATTCTTTCTGAGAATACATATTCTAATAAGAAAGAATTTTACAGCAAGTATGTGAAGTTTTGTTTACGGCATGGTGAATATTTTCAAGAATGGCGCGGTTTTTGCGGAATGCCGGTAGATGTTGATGATGCACGGGCTCGGCTGAATGCTCGGTTGCTTTTTTCATCAGATGAGGAGCTGCAAAGAGAAGCCTTTGTTCCGAATAAAAAGATGATTCCTTATCACTCGGCATCGGATTGTGGTTATCTCTATCGTTTTGCCAGTCAGAAGAAAACCAGAACCTATGTCGTTCATGAAAAATGCGAGGAGCTTTCTTTACAGATTGAGGCATTGACTATGCTTTCTTCTCCTTGTTTGTTGGCATTGGCTTCAGGAAAAATCTATTATTTTACCGGAAGTCGATTTGTCGTTCGGCAAGGCGGTGTTCTGACAAAGGATGAGACGCGTTCTTATTTTGATGATATTGTTAAGCAGTTTTCGGGGATTAAGTTCTATGGGCATTTGATTCCGATTTATGAAGTCAAAAAAGAAGAGCGTGTTCCTGCCTGGATTGTCGGCTATCAAGATTCAAAGCTTGTGGCTGTTGCTCTGAGAAGCGGTGACGTTCATTATGCGGATCTGAACTTTAAGATTGCCGCACCGGATGATGTGTTGTTTTTTCCAAAATCTAAAATCTAAAATTTGAGCCGAGCTTAGTCTCGGCTTTTTTGTGCATTCATTTTATAGATGTAAGATAAAATTTCGGCCACAGCAGCAAAGGCTTCGGTCGGGATTTCTTCATCAATATCAACCGCCTTGAGGATTTCGATTAAGTCGGCGTCTTGGCGGATTTCTATTCCTTCTGATAAGGCAATTTGGATAATTTTTTCGGCAACGTGGTCTTGACCTTTGGCTAAAACTTTTGGGGCGTTGTCTTTTTCTTTATCATATCCTAAGGCAACAGCATAAGCTGGGGAAAACTCTTTGCCGTTCTTGTTTTTCTCTTTTGATTTGTTATTATCCGAATCAGACATATTTTGTGCCTTTAATCTTTTGCCATACTATTTATATTATGCTTTTTTTTAGAGTTTGGCAATGGTTTTTACTTGGCACAAAATTTGCATGCAGATTGTCGCGTTGGGGAATATGATACTGCGTTTTTGGGGGAGGAGTGAGCTCATGGATCTTAATAATCTGGCTCTTTTTAGAATGGTAGATAAACAGCGCTCTTATTTGAGCGAGCGGCAAAAAGTGTTGGCAACAAATGTGGCCAATGCTAATACGCCTAATTATTTGCCAAAAGATATTGAAAAACCTGATTTTTCTTATGAACTTGGTCAGGTTAGTGAGAAAAAGTTAGAGCTGGCAAAAACGAATCCTAATCATCTTGACTTTCCTTATCAAAAACCATCAAAATCTGAATTTCGGGTTTATACACCCAAGCCTCAGAATCCGCTTTCTCTTGATGGAAACGGGGTTGTGATTGAAGATCAACTTAACGAAATCAGCAAAAACAAAGGTGATTATAATCGCATGGTGACGATTTATACCTCTTTTCGTGATATGCTGAAAACGGCTAATACTAAGATTACGGCCTAAGCGGAGGGGTAGATGAACGGAGATTTATCAGTCAGTGCCGATATCGCTGTTTCCGGAATGAAAGCTCAGGCTCAACGTTTGCGCATTATTTCTGAGAATATGGCTAATGCCGAATCTGTGTCTGCTACAAAAGGTGGTGATCCTTATCGCCGTCAGGTGGTGACTTTTAAGCAATATATCGACCAAGAAACCGGTGCCGATATGGTTAAGGTGGACAAAGTTATTCATGACGAATCGCCTTTTGTGTTGAAATATGATCCGTCTCATCCGGCGGCAGACGAGCAGGGTTATGTTAAAATGCCGAATGTTAATCCGTTGATTGAAATGATGGATTTGAAAGAAGCTCAGCGCTCTTATGAGGCTAATTTAAGCGTGATGCAAACTTCAAGAGATTTGAATTCTCGTATTTTGGATGTTTTGAAATAATTAGGGGAGAATGATTGTGATTAATGATGTTTCTAGTGCATTAAATGCTTATCAACAAGCTTTAGGCCGTCTTAGCGGTATGACACCGGCTAAGTCCTCGGTTGCGGCTGAGGAAACAAAATCTTCTTCTGATTTTGGGCAGGTGTTGTCTTCAGTTATGGATGAAGCTGTCGGAACCGTTAAGAATGCTGAGAAAATGTCTATGCAGGGAATCGCAGGAAAAGCTGATGTGCAAGATGTGGTTTTGGCAATCTCTAATGCTGAGCAAACCCTTGATACTGTTGTGGCTTTGCGTGATTCGGCAATCAAGGCCTATCGTGAAATTATTCAGATGACCATTTAAAAGATAAATTTTTTTCCAGTCTTTTGAAAAAAAATGCTTGATTTATTTTTTGAAGTGGATTATTAACATTCTTGTTCGTTTTTCTTGTGCGGCCATGGCGGAACTGGTAGACGCGTAACGTTGAGGTCGTTATGGGCTAAGCCCGTGGAAGTTCAAGTCTTCTTGGCCGCACCAAAATTCCTCTGATGAAGAGGAATTTTTTTGTGTGTATGTTTATTTTGCTCTTTTGTTCGTTATTTAAAGAATGTAAAAAAAGAGGCAGATTTTGTTTCAAGCATCAGCCATAAAGGAGGGATTATGAAAAAAAGCATAAAATCACGTAAGCCCGTTCTGAAGTCTTCTCGGCTGAAGCGTTCTAAAAAACAAGCTTTGCATAAAAATCAGGTGCTTGGTCTGGGAACCAAGATGGTTAATTCCGTCCTTATCGGGTTGGAAGAAAATGATGCCTCTCATGTTAGAAAAATCGTTGAAGGTCTTGATGAATATGATTTGGCGCGCCTTATCGAATCTCTTGATGTTGATGAGCGTAAAAAGTTAATTGAGATTTTGGGCGATCATATTGATCCAAGCGTTTTTCCGGAATTAAACGAAGTTGTTCAAGAGCAAGTCATTGAGACTCTTGATGAAGATCAGATTGTTAATATTGTTAATGAACTTGATTCTGATGAAGCTGTTGAAATTCTGGAACATATGGATGATGATGAACAGAAGTCAATCCTTAGTCAATTATCTCCGGAATTAAAATATCAGGTCAGTTCTTCTTTGCATTATCCGGAAGATTCAGCCGGTCGTATTATGTCGCGTGATTTTGTGGCAATGCCGGACAGTTGGACCGTTAAAGAGGCTAAAAACTTTTTGTTGACCGATGAAAATTTACCAGATGAGTTTTTTACAATCTTTTTGACTGATGAAAAAATGCGTCCGACTGGGGAAATTGCTCTGGATAAGCTTTTGCGTGCTAAGGCTTCTGAGAAATTAGCCGCAATTATGGATGGCGAGATAGTACCGATTGATGTTTATACCGATCAGGAAGAAGTTGCGCATATGTTTCGTGAATATGGGTGGCGTGCGGCAGAGGTTGTCGACGGAAAAGGGCATTTGGTCGGTGTTATCAATCTTGATGATGTGGTTGATATTGTTCACGAAGAGGCTTCTGAGGATATTATGCATCTTTCCGGTGCGGAAGAGGGTGATGTTTATAAGTCGGTAAACAGTATTTGGAAATCTCGTATTCCGTGGTTGATTACAAATTTGATTGCGACTTTGTTGGCGTCTTCCGTGGTTAGGGGATTTGAAAGCATTATTGCTCAGATTTCGGTATTGGCGGTTTTGATGCCGATTGTGGCCTCAATGGGTGGAACAACCGGAAACCAGACTTTGGCCGTTGTGGTGCGAGCTTTGGCAACGAAGGAGCTGACCTCACGCAATACGCTGCGCATGATATTTAAGGAATTTATGGTTGGGTTTATGAACGGATTTTTATTTGCCGGACTTATTGCCCTTATTACATGGTTGTTGTTTCCTGATTTTCAAAAGCTTAGCTTGGTTATTGCGATTGCTATGTTGTGTAATTTGTGTATTGCGAGTCTGGCAGGCATACTTATTCCGCTGGTGTTAAACAAGCTAAAAGTTGATCCAGCGGTATCTTCGGGTGTGTTTTTGATTGCTTTAACCGATTCCGGCGGATATTTTATCTTTCTCGGACTTGCAAAGCTTTTGCTCTTTTAGCAGATAAATTGCGTATATCTTGTTTTTCTGGCTTTATCATTCTTAAAACAGAAGTTATACTGTTGTCAGTTTTTTATACTTAGGAGAAAAAATTTGCGACTGGGGCTTATTGTTGCTTTTGTTGTCTTTGTTTTTGATCAGCTGACAAAGTATTGGGTCAGAACAGATTTGTTAAGTGGGCGCGGCGTTATTATGGTAACGGACTATTTTAATGTGGTTACGGCTTGGAATACCGGCGTTAGCTTTTCTATGTTTGATAATTATGGTGTTTGGGGAATTATCGGGTTATCCTTGTTGGCACTTGTTATTGTCGGATATTTATTATGGTGGATGAAGCACGAAAGCAGTCCTTTATTGCTGGTGGCTCTTGGTTTTATTGTTGGTGGAGCTGTCGGTAATGTTGTTGACCGGATTTGTCTTGGTGCGGTTTTTGACTTTTTGGATTTTCATTATGGGGCGCATCATTGGCCGGCGTTTAACGCTGCTGACAGTTTTATATGTATCGGTGCTGCCATCATTATTTTTGACAGTATATTTTCTAAGAAAGCTAAGGAGGTTTAGGTGATGAAAAAAATTGTTATGCTTGCAGTAATGGCAATGTCGGTCGGTGCATGTGCTACGGTTGATAAAATGTCTTGGGCTCAGCAGTCTCCGGATGAGTTTATGGTAATGTCCAGAGCGCCTTTGTCTTTGCCGCCGGAATATGATAATCGTCCGGTTACAACGCCTTTGTCTTCTCAGCAAAAGCAAGCTGCTCTTAAGGCTAAGTTTAGTGGTTTATCCAGCGGTGAGAAAGCCTTTATGAAACAAATCGGAGCGGAAAGTAACAATGATAATATCCGTGCCGAATTAGACAATGAGATGAAAGTTTCTGAATGATAAAATTTTTTAAGACAATAGTCACAGCGGTAACATTGAGCTTTGTTTTGCCGCTTTCTTCTGCGCAGGCAAAACTGTTTGATATAGAAGAGTTTACACTTGATAATGGCTTGCAAGTTATTGTTATTCCTAATCATAAAGCCCCGATTGTTAAGCAAATGGTTTGGTATAAGGTCGGAAGCGTTGATGAGCCGGCAGGAAAGGGCGGATTAGCTCATTTGCTGGAGCATTTGATGTTTCGCGGAACCGAAGATGTTGAAGACGGTGCTTTTAACCAAATTGTCAGCGATAACGGTGGGGTGATGAATGCTTTTACATCGCGTGATGTAACGGCTTATCATGAGTTTGTAGATATTACGCGGTTGGAGCTGATGATGTTTTTGGAAGCAGACCGTATGAAAAATCTTAACATTACGCCGGAAGCTTTTGAAAAAGAAAGAAAAATTGTTTTTCAAGAGAGAATGCAGATGGTCGAAAATAATCCGACAGCGGCTTTTGGTGAGATGATGCGGCGGACATTGTGGCAGGAACATCCTTATGCTCGTCCGGTTAGCGGTTTTCCAAATGAAATTATGTCTTTAACCCTTGAAGATGCTCAAAATTTTTATAAGACCCATTATGTTCCGAATAATGCTGTTTTGGTTTTGTCCGGTGATATTGATGCGGTTACGGCTCAGACCTTAGCTGAAAAATATTTTGGTAAAATCGAAAAAACAGATTATGAAAATAATACAGAATTTCAAAATATTAAAAACGTAACTTCAAGTAAAGTATTAAGTAAAGCACCGCAGATTGAAACATCTCGTTTTGTGAAGAGTTTTGTTGTTCCGTCTTTGGGGCAGGATAAGTCCTTAGCTTATGCCTTTGTTTTGTTGTCGGCTTATTTGGGCGAAGGTGATACGTCGCAGCTTTATCGCCGCTTGGTCGAAGATGAGGAAGTTGCCGTTGCGGTTAGCACAGCTTATGATTTTTCGGCGCGCAGTTATGGAACTTTTTCAATTTCCGCATTACCGGTACAAGGTGTTTCGGTTGAAACTTTTGAAGAAAAGCTCAATGAGGCTCTGGAAGATTCTATTCGTCGTCTGAACTGGGAAGAACTCCATAAGGTTAAAAACAAGGTTTTGGCCGGACTTGTTTATCTGAAAGACAATCCCAGCGATGCGGCTGAAATTGTTGGCTCATTAGCTTCAGTCGGTATTTCGGTAGAAGATATTGAAAATTATGATCAAAATATTGAAGCGGTTAAGCTTCAGGACATTAATAATGCCGTAAAACTTTTACGCAAGGCGGTTAATGTTCAAGGCTTTTTGCTTCCGCAGAAAGGAGCTTAATCTATGGCACGTCGTATTTATCATAAAAAAAGTTCTTTTTCTCCAAAGTTATTTAAGTTTTTAAGCTTTGTGGCATTAGTTGCACTAGTCGTTTATGGCGGGCGCTCTTTATACAAGAGTTTTAAGTTTAATCCACAGCGTTTGGTCGAAAACTCGATTCTTAAAGAAAATACTTTTCATGCCGATGTTAAAGAGATTGTTTCGCGCAGCGGGATAAAAGCCTATTATTTTGAAGATAAGACGAATCCGATTATTGCGTTGTCTTTTCGGTTCAAAAATTCAGGCTCGGCTTTTGATGAAAAAGGAGAGTATGGAATTTCGCAGATAGCTGCGGCTTTGCTGACCGAAGGAGCCGGAAGTTATTCTAGCCGTCGTTTTAAGGATATTCTTGATGAAAAAGCGATTTCTATCTCTTTTGATGCCGGCGTTGATGATTTTTCGGGGGCTATGCTGACGCTTAAACAAAATCAGAAAACAGCAGCTCGGCTTTTGAAATTGGCCTTGACTGAGCCGCGCTTTGATGATGATCAAATTCGGGCGGTTAGAGAGCAGTTGTTGACCTTGCTTAAACAGCAAAAAGAATTTCCGGACAGTGCTCTTTCTTTGGCATGGGGAAAAGAGATTTATGGTTCTCATCCTTATGGGCGTAATCCGGTTGGTGATGATGACGATATTCGAAATATCGGCTCTGAGGAGTTATCCGCCTTTGTTAAAAATCATTTGGTGCGTAAAAATTTGATTGTCGGAATTGCCGGTGATTTGTCGGAAGATGATGCAAAAAAACTGATTGATCAGATTTTTGGGGCTTTGCCTGAAAGCGGTACACAGTCTTTTGTTGATAATGCCGCAATAAACTGGACGGCTCGTGAGTTTAATCTTAATCGACCGATGGCTCAGAGTATTGCGACTTTTACGGCTCCAGGTGTCAAACGCAGCGATGCTGATTTTTATCCGCTTTATATTGCAAACGAGATTTTTGTGGGGCAGGGGCTGACTTCTCGATTGTCAAAAGCATTGCGTGAGGACAGAGGCTTAACTTATGGCGTTTATGCTTATTTGAGCATTCAAGATAAGGCTCAGCTTATCAAAGGCGGATTTTCTTCTACGGCGGACAATTTCGATGAAGCAAAGGCGCTTTTAATCGGCGAGTGGGTTAAGATGGGAAAAGAAGGTGTTTCTGAAGAGGAATTGGAACAAGCTAAGAGTTATCTTATTTCCTCCTATAACTTGCGTTTTGCCTCTTTGCCCAACATTGCCGAGACGCTTGTGGCAATGCAGGAAGAAAATCTTGGAAGTGATTTTTTAATCAAACGTAATCAATATATTCAAGATGTGACGCTGGAACAAGTGAATAATGCGGCACGCAAGTATTTTGATGCTAATCGCTTGATTTGGGTTAATTTTAACAGTACGAAACAAAACTAAGGAGTGTGTATAGATGTTTGACAGTCGTATTAACAAGTCAAAAGCATGGAAAAGGTTGGAAAGCCATTGTAAGTCAATGCGTAAGGTGTTGATGCGTGATTTGTTTGAGAAAGATTCAAAACGTGCACAGAAATTTACGGAATCTCTCGATGATACAATTATTCTTGATTATTCTAAAAACAGAATTACTGACAAAACAATGTCTTGCCTTATGGATTTGGCTCATTCTCGGCATTTGGAAGAAAAAATTAAAGCCATGTTTCGTGGTGATAAAATCAATATTACCGAAAACCGTGCCGTGTTGCATATTGCTTTGCGTAACCGTGAAAATCGTCCGATAGAGGTTAATGGTAAAGACGTGATGCCGGATATTAATGCGGTACTCAAGAAAATGCGCCAGTTTAGTGAAGATGTTCGCTTTGGCAAGTTTAAAGGCTATACGGGCAAAAAGTTGGTTAATATTGTTAATATCGGAATCGGCGGGTCGGATCTTGGGCCTTATATGGCAACGGAAGCTTTGCGTAAATACTGGATGAAGGGGATTAACTGCTATTTTATCTCGAATATTGACGGGACAGCTTGTGCTGAGGTTTTGAATAAAGTTGATCCGGAAACGACGCTCTTTATTGTTGCTTCTAAGACATTTACGACTATTGAAACGCTTACGAACGCCAAGACCTGCCGCAAATGGTTGGTTGATGCTTTGGGTGAACCGGCTGTTTCTAAGCATTTCGTGGCTTTGTCAACCAATGCAGAGGAAGTTGCTAAGTTTGGTATTGATACCAATAATATGTTTGAGTTTTGGGATTTTGTCGGTGGTCGTTATTCTATGTGGTCGGCTATCGGATTGTCCCTTGCTATTGCCGTTGGAATGGATAATTTTGAAAAAATGCTTGAAGGGGCGTTTGCCATGGATAAGCATTTTGCCGAAACTGAACTGGAGCACAATATTCCGGTGATTTTGGCGCTGCTTGGCATTTGGTATAATAATTTTATGGGAATTCATCGCTATGCGGTTATCCCTTATGACCAATATTTGCAATATCTGCCGTCTTATTTGCAGCAGTTGGATATGGAGTCAAACGGCAAGTTTGTTGATGTGAATGGTGATTATGTGTCTTATGCTACCGGTCCGGTATTATTTGGCGGGGCAGGAACCAATGTTCAACATTCCTTCTTCCAGCTGATTCATCAGGGAACAGAGATTGTGCCTTGTGATTTTATTGCGCCGGCGATTTCTCATAATGAGATTGGTAATCATCATGAGATTTTGTTGGCTAATGTTTTGGCTCAAGGTGAGGCTTTGATGAGAGGTAAAACCGTTAAAGAAGCTGCTGAAGAGCTCAAAGCTGCCGGAAAGTCAAAAGAAGAAGTTGAATTTTTGAAAAAGTTCAAAAGTTTTGCAGGAAATCGTCCTTCGAATATGATTTTGCTGAAAAAAGTTGATCCTTATTCTTTGGGCGCTTTGGTGGCAATGTATGAACACAAGGTTTTTGTTCAAGGCATTATCTGGAATATTGATTCTTTTGACCAGATGGGGGTTGAGCTTGGAAAAAAGTTGACCTTAAACATTTTGCCGGAGTTGCAAAATGCATCTGCCGAACTGAAGCATGATTCTTCAACTAATGCTTTGATTAAGCTTATTCGCGACTTTAGAAAGTAACGTTCATGCCTATTCGAATTCTGCCATCAACCTTGGTTAACCAAATTGCCGCCGGTGAGGTGATTGAACGTCCGGCTTCGGTGGTGAAAGAACTGGTTGAAAATGCGATTGATGCCGGTGCGACCTCGATTGAGGTAACTTTGGTTGATGGCGGAAAAGGCTTGATTGCCGTTGTTGATAACGGCAAGGGAATGGATAAAGATGAGTTATCTTTGGCGGTGGAACGGCATGCTACGTCAAAGCTGCCTGATGATGATCTGTTTCATATTTGTTTTTTAGGCTTTCGTGGCGAGGCGCTTCCGTCTATTGCGTCAGTGGCGCGGTTGACAATCACTTCTCGAGCAAAAGAGTCTGAAAATGCATGGAAAATCGAGGTCTTTGGCGGTGTAAAGTCAGAGGTCGTTCCGGCTGCTTATCCGAGAGGAACGAGAATCGAGGTTCGTGATTTGTTTTTTTCAACGCCGGCACGGTTAAAGTTTTTGAAGTCGTCACAATCAGAAACAGGATTGTGTGTTGATATGCTTAATCGTATTGCGATGGCTAATCCGCATATCTCGTTTTATTTGCGCGCCGATGATAAGAAAAAAATCTCACTTAATGCTTGTCAGGGAGAGCTCTTTGATGCGCGGCTTAATCGCTTGTCCGAAGTTATGGGACGCGAGTTTGCTGATAATTCATTGCTTATTGATGCTGAAAAAGACGGGCTTAAAATTTCGGGCTTTGTGTCTTTGCCGACGCTGAATAAGGCAAATTCTCTTTCGCAATATTTGTTTGTGAATAATCGACCGGTACGTGACAAGCTTTTGCTTGGAGCGCTTAAAGGGGCTTATCAAGATGTGTTGGCTTCTAATCGCTATCCGATGTGTGCTTTGTTTTTTGACATTAATCCGGCTTATGTTGATGTTAATGTGCATCCGGCAAAGGCAGAAGTGCGCTTTTATGATAATGCTTTGGTGCGTGGATTGTTAGTGAGTGCCGTGCGTTATGCTTTGAGCCAAGGAGCGGACAGGTCTGCCGGTGAGATTTCGGTTGATGCGTTAGTGACTGAAGATAATTCTTTGCCGAATGAGGTTCTTTCTCAAAGCGGTGTGTTTGAATCATCGGTCTTGCAGGAAAAGCCGCGTCCGGTTAATTTTTATCAGAGCCTTATGCCGAAATCGGCGCCACGGCGACAGGTTGTTTTGCCTGAACTGGAGCGTGCTTATTCGGTGAAAGTTGATGATACTCCCGTTTCTCAAGAAAATGTGCAAAATATCGAATCTATCGGGCATCTTGGTTTGGCAAAGGCGCAGGTGGCTGATACTTATATTATTTCTCAAACTGAAGATAGTTTGATTATTGTGGATCAGCATGCCGCACATGAGCGCATTGTGATGGAAAAACTCAAGCAGAGTCTGATGAATGAAGCGCATGTGGCAACTCAGATTTTGCTGATTCCGGAAATTGTGGATTTGAGCATGAGTGATAAGACACGCGTTTTGGAGGCTGCCGAAGAGCTTAAAAAGCTTGGGCTTGTGATTGAAGAATTTGGTACAACCGCTGTGATTGTTCGTGAGATTCCGGCATTGTTGAAAAATGCCGATGTTAAAAAGATGATTGCAGATTTAGCTGAAGAAATGGCAGAATGGGGCAAAGAATATTCTCTTACTCAGAAGATGCATTTGGCTTGTGCGACGATTGCTTGTCATGGGTCTGTACGGGCAGGGCGGCGGCTTAATATTGATGAGATGAATCATTTGCTGCGAGAAATGGAGCATACCGAACATTCCGGTCAATGCAATCATGGGCGTCCGACTTATGTTGAACTAAAGCTTAAAAATATAGAAAAATTGTTTGAACGCTGATTTTTTTTTAGATTTATCTCTTGTTATTTGTCGTTTTGATATTATCTCTAGCCATGAGTGTGTTAGTGCTCGTGGATTTCTGTTAATATTAGGACGATAAAAATGACTACCGGAAAAGTAAAATGGTTTAATAATAAAAAAGGTTATGGATTTATTCAGCCGGATGCGGGCGGGGCTGATGTGTTTGTGCATATTACGGCTGTTACAAAAGCTGGATTTAGCAGCTTGAAGGAAAATGACCATCTTGTTTATGAAATTCAAGATGATAGAGGGCGTAAAATTGCAGCAAATTTGAAAAAAGTTTCATAATCTTTGCGATGATATTTATTTTTTTATAAAAAAAGTTGAAAACATTAAAAAAAAGTTCTTGACCTTTTGATAAATTTGAGTAAATATCTCTTCGTACCACGCATGATGAATGTTGCTTTTTGGAGAGGTGGCAGAGTGGTTTAATGCAGCGGTCTTGAAAACCGTCGAGGGTGCGAGCCCTCCCAGAGTTCGAATCT
>CALXTD010000017.1 GCA_944391315.1 uncultured Alphaproteobacteria bacterium
AAAAAAATAAGATATTGTATAAGGAGCAATTAGTTGCTCCTTTTTTTTACGAGTAATGCAACAACTGGTTCTACAAAACGGAGTTTTAAACTCCGATTTTTTATGGGTGCATTTTTTTTGGCACGATATTTGCATTAAATATTCGTAGATGAAATTTATTTGAGGATTCTGACAATGGGAATTAGAGATGTAAACAGCCTAACCGGAATGATACTGAATAAGTTAAATTCCACTTCGGCGCAAAGCACAAACAGCGCGTCTACGGCTGTTCAAGACTTCAAAAAAATTGTCGCTGAAGGTGGCTTTATGAGCTTTGCCGGTGTCGATACCGGTGATGATGTAACCGCTCAGCCTGTTGAAAAAGAAGTAAAAGTTGCAGATTCTTCATCTAAAGATAGAAAAACAGAAAGACCAGCTGCAGAAAAGGCGGATAAAAAAGAAGACGCTCCTTCAACCAAAAATGAAGACAAATCTCCTGTTGAGGATAAAAAAACTCAGCCGGAAGAAAAGGTTGAAAATAAGACGGATAAAGAAACAGTTGAACAAGATACAAAACCTGAGCAATCTGTCGAAAAAACTGAAAATGCAAAAGAAGATACATCCGCTGAAACCGTTGAAGATGCCGATTCTGTTTCTGCTGAAGGGGAAAATATTGCCTCTGAAAAGCCGCAGCAGAATAAAACCATAAAAGAGCAGGTTTTTGTTGCAGAACAAATGATTCCGCTCGAAAATTTAAGCGCCATGAATGCCGTCACGGTTTATAATGCCGTTGATGGAACTTATAGCGTGATGACCGGAGCAGAGCTTGTTGCTCAAATCGAAAACTACGGCACTGAAATCGGTGCTTTTATGAGCCAAAACGGCCAGTCTGATATCACTTTGGTAAATTTGCAGCAGCCTCAAGCAAATCAGCAAGTCAGCCTTGTTTCTGACAAGGGACAAGTAGAGCTTGTTGAGGGAATGGAGACCGTTCCGGAAGAAACTTTTGTTGCTGCGGTTAAAGAAGCACAAGTCCAGCCGGAAGAAAAGAAAAAATCAGATATCCAATTTGCTGCAAATCAGAATAACAAAAACGTAAAGCCGGCAGAAACGGCAGCAGAAGTTATTGCTCCGGTTGCTGAGCAGGAAGAACAAATTTCCAAGCTTGTTGGCGAAGATAAAAAACTTGATATCAAAGTAGATGTCAAAGAGGAAAATTTTGCCTATGACAAAGCTCGTGTAAATGTTAAAGGGGAAGAAAAAGCCGAAAATATCAAATTTGATACGGCTTCTATCAAGACCACAGCAGCTTCTGCAACTGAGGTAAAGGCACAGCCGACAACGATTAATAACAATCTTGTTCAACCTCTTGTTGCTGCTGAAGTACAACCGCAAAATGCTGCTCTGAATACTGCAAACACAAGCAGCTTGAGCGCCGGAATTAAAGGCGTTAGCGAAGGATTGACCCAGAGCAATACCGCTAATCTGGCAAATCTTGCCGGCACTGAAACTGCTGCTCATAATCTAAAGGCCGAAGGTTCGGTTCAAGGTGATAACAAAACCACCTTCCGCGATGTTTACAAAGGCATGAGCCGTGAAGTTGCAGAGCAAGTTAAAGTAAATATTACTAAATCTGCCGTTAAAGGCGTTGACAGTATCGAAATAAAATTAAAGCCGGAAGAACTCGGGCATATTGAAGTTAAAATGCAAATCTCAAAAGACGGAAAATTACAGGCACATATTATTTCAAGCCGTGCCGAAACGATGGACATGCTGCAAAAAGAACTTCCGACTTTGGAAAAAGCTTTTGCAGATGCCGGATTTTCACTAGACAACGGTAGCCTGAGTTTCAGCTTTAGAGATAATCAAGCCGGCAACCGTGAAAACAACGAGCTTCGCCAGTTTTTGAGTAATGTATTTGAACAAGAAGCCGGCAATGAAAATAACCAAATGGCGGAGCTTTCCGGCTATGACAGCTGGGACGGAAAATCAGCTCTGAATATCAGAGTATAGTTTGAAAAAGGAGTAAAGCCATGACAGATGTAAATGCAATAAATGGTTATACCCAGACTGGAACGTCAACAACGAATTCCGCATCACAGACTTTGTCTGCGGATATGAACACTTTTTTGACGCTCTTAACAACCCAGTTAAAATACCAAGACCCGCTTGATCCGATGGATACAGCCGAATTTACTAACCAGTTGGTTCAGTACTCAAGCGTAGAACAAGCCATTCAAACAAACAGCAAGCTCGATTCTTTAATCAGCATGACAGTTTCAAACTTGGGCGCTCAGGCCGTATCATACATCGGCAAAGTCGCACAGGTTTTGGGTGATGTTATGCCGCTTGAAAACGGCATGGCAAAAGCCGCATATACCTTAGACAAAGACGTCAAGAGTGTATCAGTTGTCGTAAAGGACATGAGCGGCAATATCGTATATTCCGGTGGTGGTGAAACAACTGCCGGCACACATGAATTCACATGGGATGGAAAAGACTCAAACGGCAATCAGCTTGAAGACGGTGCTTATCAGATTGTTGTTCGCGCAGAAGTTGCCAATGGCGAAGCTGCCGCAAATGTCACAACCACGATATTCGGACGTGTTACCGGTGTGGCCAGTGACAGTAATGGTGTTTACATTGGCTTGGGCGATGCCGTAACGGCTAACTTAGGTGATATCTTGACCATTCGTAATGATGATTATTTTGATAAAGACAAAGTTACTGGCGAAGACGGCTCTACAGATGGTGACGGCTCAGATGAAGGAGACGGCAACATTGATGGAGACGGTGACACCGGAACAGGAGAAGATGGCTCTATTGTCGAAGAAGTCGTTAGTGGAGTCGCTAGCGTGGCATCAGCAGCAGCAAAAGCAGCCGGCGCCGCAGTTTATGGAATATTATAAAAAACTTTAGGGAGTAAAAACAATGAGTATATTTGGCGCAATGCAGTCCGGTATATCAGGCTTGGCGGCCCAATCAACGGCCATGGGAGCCATCTCGGACAATATTGTAAACATTAATACAATTGGTTACAAAAACAATAATACGGCATTTCAAACTTTGGTAACCAAACAAACCTTTACCAGTCGTTATTCTCCGGGTGGTGTTCAGCCGGTAAGCAAACAGCAAATTAATGCACAAGGTTTATTGGCATCTACCTCGTCTTCAACAGATATTGCTATTAGCGGTAACGGCTACTTCGTCGTTAATCAGGCAGCTAATCCGGGAGAAGGTGACTTGTGGGCTTATACCAGAGCCGGAAGTTTTGACGTTGATAACAATGGTTATTTGGTAAATACCGGTGGATTTTATGCTCAGGGTTGGACCTTACTTCCATGGAACGGAAATACCCAAGCTTCAACAGTCGAAATCAATGGTATTACCTATATGAAGGCTTATTATGAAAGCGACGGAAGCCTAACTTTAATTAATGATA
This sequence comes from uncultured Alphaproteobacteria bacterium, assembly GCA_944391315.1. Classification (GTDB taxonomy): domain Bacteria; phylum Pseudomonadota; class Alphaproteobacteria; order RF32; family CAG-239; genus HGM16780. The sequence continues at coordinate 3,422 of CALXTD010000017.1, forward strand.
ATATTGTTGATAATCGCAACTTAAAGCCGATTAATTTAAATAACATCGGTGGTACCGCAACCCCGACCCAACAAATTAACTTTGGTGCAAACTTGCCAAGTAATGATAAAATCGGAACAACACAAAAAATTTCGGCTTTGATTTATGATAGCTTAGGAAACGCTAGTAACTTAAGTCTTGATTTCCAAAAGACCAGCTCAACCGGATGGAATATGACAGCAACCGTTCCAGATGGTGCGGCAACCTCGATTTTGTATGGAAATAGTAATACGATTGACGGAACATCAGATGTCTTTTCGGCTGCCGGACAATTAGAGTTCACCTCTATTCCGGAAAACGGCTCAAGCATTGCAATTACCGACGGAGCAACTGGTAAAACTTATACCTTCGTCTTCACCAACAATCCGGCCGGAGTTGTTGGACCAAACCAAGTTGCGGTTGACTTATCAACAGGCGTCGTCAGCTTGAGTGACTTTACTAAAAAATTTGCAACCGCATTGCAAAATACATTGTCTTCAGGCGACCGCTTTACCGCCGGAACGGATAGAATTAACATCGTTCAATCCACCATGAGTGGCGAGCTGACTATAGATGCCAGCAAGACTCTAGCTTGCGTTCAACACTCAGCTAACCCGAACTTTAATACCGGTATTCCGACAGGTCAGTTCGTTATTCCGCAAATTGATAACGACATCAAAAACGGTGCCCGTATTGACTTTACCTCGACCACAAGCACAGACTACATCGGAAAAAGCCTTGTTCTCGATGGTGTAACTTATACCTTTGGAGAAGCTGGAACTCGGGTCGATCCTCCTGCTGTAAAAGTTGATATCTCTTCAGCAATCAGCGGCGGTACAAATGTTGATGTTGCACAATTAGTCAGCATTTTAGGAAGCACTCTTCAAGCAAATGCAACCGAGCCGAGCCGCTTTAATGCAACCGGAACCAGCTTAGAGATTTTGCCGAGTGAAACCGGTGGCGATATGGCAATTAACACCCAAGGCTTAGGTGCAGCTGTCAGCGGCGTTGTCAGAGATGAGGCTTCTGGTTGGGTACCTGCAAACAACTATGATGGTACCTTGAGCAATGAATTTTCAGTCGGTGAAAACGAAATCGAAGTTGGTTCAAAAGCTCCTGCTGTTCGCTTCAATGCCGATGGTACACCGAAATACTTTAACGTTGATGAGCTCTCTATTCAATGGGCAAACGGTGCCGAAAACATGGATGGAACCCCGAATAACGGAACAAGAATTCAGTTGTTCATGGGCAACACCGGAACCAACGATGGTTTGACCAGCTTGTCTGGTGACTTCACCACCGACTATATCAACCAAGACGGTGCAAAATTCGGTAGCTATTCCGGCGTTATGATTGATGAAAGCGGTGTCGTAACAGCTTTGTTCGATAACGGTGAGACCCGTCCGATTGCTATCTTGCCATTGGCAACCTTTGCCAACCCGAATGGTATGGAAGCTTTGACCGGTAACGCATGGATTGAAACCGATGCCTCTGGACAAGCTTTGCTGCAAAGAGCCGGAACCAATGGTGCCGGAGAAATCTCAAGCAGTGCTTTGGAACAATCAACCGTTGATCTGGCAACAGAGTTCTCAAACATGATTGTAACCCAAAGAGCTTACTCTGCTGCAACTAAGATTATTACAACAGCAGATGAAATGCTTGATGAATTAACCCGTATGTCTTAAGGCAGGGATTAATAAGTCAAATTAAGAATTAAGAGTATAATTATAAATCCCTAAAGTTTACCAACAGGTTTGACAGAAGTCAGACCTGTTTTTTTGATATAAAAAAATCCCGAAGGAAACACCCTTCGGGATAAAAGATTAATAAGAAAAGCTATGCACCTTCTTCGTCTTCTTCCAAAGAATCAGCATCAGGATCCTCTTCTGGATTATATTCAACGCCGAGTTTTGCTAACATATCGGCATTAATATCCTCACGCTGAGCCACAATCCAGTCCGGAACATTCGGCGCCGGCGGCAGTGCAGCCAAAGCCTTCATCTTCTTGTCCAAATACCAACGAGGAGAATCAGCCATAATCGGACGGTCAATAGAACCTTGCATTAAGACAACTTGTTTGAGCATAGGCAAGCTCAACAGCTGAGTCGTACTGATAACGGAAGTTCCCTGCAGCTGATAAGAAACATTTTTGTTAAATGGGTTGTTGCCTTTACCAAAACCTTCGCTTTTTGAGAAAGAGGTTGTCTGAACGGTTTTGTTACCAATCATCTTAGAAAAGCGCTGGGCGGTCACTTCGTTGTTTTGAGAAAGAATAACTTTGCACGCCGTTGTAGAAATAACGGTCTCAAGATCATCTTTACCGTACTTTCCGGAGATTTGGCCCAAATCTTGTCCAATCAACAGGTACGAAACTTTTTGACCACGACCGACAGCCGGCCCATCAATAATTGCTTTAAGCTTAGGCATTTGCGGAAACTCGTCGAGGATGAACAGGGCTGGGAATGGTCCCATTACACCATCGGTTTTGTTGTGGAATTTCGGTGGATTCGCAATCAAATAAGATGACATAAGCTCAATAAACGTACCTGAAATAATATTCAAGGCGCGTGCATCAACTTGGTTAACGGACAGATAAACCGAAATAGGCTTCCACTCACCGGTAACAGGGTCTTTCATACCGCGCAAATCTTTGAATTGCAAGTCAGAGAAACTTGTACGAGAAACCACCGCAGCGTTCTTAAAGATACCAATACCGGACAAACCGGTTGAGAGCACAGAACCACGCTCTTTATCCGGCATCGCACTAAGCTGGCTAAGCTCGACAATACAACGTTGTGAATAACCAAAGCGGCGCGCTTCTTCAATCGCTTCTTCAAGCATGTTGCGCATCGGGTCAGCCATTGCCGCCATCTGATCGCCTTCTTCAAGACGACGCTTAATTTCTTCTGATTGCTTGATTTGAGCCTCGGTAATCCATTCAAGAATCATAGCAAGGCAGGCTTCATGACCAATCCACTTTTCAGGGAGCAAAGCCCACGAACCGATAGGCAAATAATTATCAATAGTCAAATTACCTGTTCTCAAATCTTGAATAGCCTTAGCAGCCATCGGGTCACGCATTTCCAGATAATAACCTTCGAGCACACGGCGGTCTTCATCATCAAGCTTACCTTCATAAATACGGGCTATAAAATAGTCGTTAGCACGGGCTTTTTCACATTTGAAAGACACAAAGTGAATAAAGCCGGTAAGTGCGGCACGACCTGTTTTAGACCAGTGCGGGTCCGCATTACCTTTCGGGTCTTCAACCAAGATGTTGCACATAGAGTCAACATACATATCGCGGTCAGGACCAGGGGCCGGCATAGCATTTTGCGAAAGCGGGTTCCAACTTGGATAATAAATACCTTCTGCCGGATTATCTTCGGCACCCCAGTTAATAACAAACACCGGACCGTCTTTTGCACGAGCACCGGTTGTGCTAAAGCAAAGTTCCGGCTTCGGGTCGTTAACGATAATACTAAGACCATGAGAGTTAAAAATCGTTGGAATAACCACACCGGCAGTTTTACCGGTACCCGGAGGAGCGCAGCAAAGAGTAGCGAGCGTTTCTTTAAGCATTAAGAGCTTGCCGTTAAACTTTCCGACCACTTGGCAAAACCCGTCAAATCCGAGCAACGGCATTTTTTTAATGTCTTTTTCGGTTGCAATACGAGCAGAACCGTGAATGTTAGATTGAAAGCGATATGGGTTAGACAACAGACCGACAGTCAATCCGACCGGCAAAGTGATGAATGGCAAAATAGGTAACCACAAACTAAACGAAAAAGGCCCGTGATAATTTGAAAGTTGCTTAAACCAGCTAATATATCTTGCAGTAAGATAAGACGGATTATTAAATATGGTTTTTATAAAGCGTCCGGCAATGTCCAAACTTTCTTGCGAAACACCTGTACCGATCAGATATCCGAGCGGTAAAGAAAAGATAGCCAAGAAAATAGAAACAATCAGGGAGACCAGAACAGTAACAGCCGTCCATTGCACGGCGTTATTATATTCTTCCCATTCTTCACCTTTTTTTTCAGCCATAAACTAACCTCTTAAACTAAGCGATATTACGAACAAGTTTTTTAATTTTTTCAAAATCATTTTTAGCTACGGGAGCACCGGCATCAGGCATTGTCCGCGCAAAGAGCGGAATCTCTTTAGGCGTACCTCTGTCAATACGAGTAACAGAAACTTTAAGGTCTTCCCAAATGTCAACCATATCTTCGGCATTAATAATGTTTCCGATTGAAACAATAACAAAAGCTTTGACCGAGAATTTGAGCTTTTGCGCAGACAGAGCCTCTTCCAAAACTTTGCGAGCGATGTCAACCTTTCTTACGGGAGAAATTCTGTGAGAACTTTCCGAAAACCACAAAGGCTCTTCATCATTAAATCGCTCTTCATCAGCCAACCAGTCACCTGTTTCTTTGTCAATCAAGCAAAGGACGATTTGGTTTTGCGCTACGGCTAAAAAGTCAATAAGATTATTTTTGATGGTAATGCCGTTAAGCGTCTCAAATCCGTGTTGTTTAATCACATCTAAAACAGAATTACCGCTGCCTTTGGGGGCCGGTTGGTTATTTCTTGGCTGAGAGGGAAGGTTGGCATCCCGATTCTTTTTACCGCGTTGAGAGTCTCTGTCACGGTTTCCGCCTCGTTCATTATTAAAATTTTCTTTTTTCTGAGGAAGAGAAGGTTTAGGAGCCGGCTCTTCACTTTTTTCACTGGGAGCAGAAGCTTTTTCAATATCAAAATCATCAATATTAAAATCAAAGTCATCAGCCGCATCAGTTGTTTCCATCTCAAAGAGTGAATGGCTGAACTCTTTAGGCTCAGCAGGCTTATTTATGGTAGAATTTTTCATCAACGGAGCCGGAGATGCTTCCAGAGCCGGAGTAAGCGGCTTAGCCTTTGGCGAAGAGCTGATAAGTTTTGAAGCATTTTCCGGTTCGGGCCGATCGTCTAAAGGCAGTCTCAAACTTCTGGGGCGAATTTCTTTGTAAGACTTCTTTTTCTTAACATTTTTAGTCGCACTTGAATTAGCAATAATTTTAACCGGTTTATAGAAAATTCTGCGAAAGAGCTTAACCGGAAAATCAGCAATTTTAATAACAATTTTTTCCCATTTAATCAGGCTCAGAGCCGCCCAACCGGAAAGCCATAACGGAATAAAGGTAAGAATAATAAGAACAAAAGCCCATTCTTTGGGAGTGTTAATAACCCAACCCGATAGCCATAAATTCCAAGCATGATTCCAGTGAGATGTCTGAAACATGTCAAAATGCCAGTTTCTGAGCATAATCACGCGAACGCCCTCAATGAAGAACAAACTCCAAAAGAGGCCGACACACATGATTCTTGTAAGAACAATCAAAGGTTTCAATGCACATTATCCTTTATAAATTATGGCAAGTATAGCAAAACAAAGTTAATAATAGCTTAGCTTTTAGGGCCGGAGAACTTAGATTTCATAATTTCACGAATTTCTTCGGTTTTTTTGTTGTTATCTAATTCTTTTTCAAGAGACTTAAGTTTTTTCTCAACAAGAGCCTTATCATCGCTTTTAGCCTCAACCGAAGTTCCGATATTTCTCAACACAATATGAGAAGAAGGCTGATATTTGCGCATTTCCCATTGGCTAAAGAACTCAAAAGGCTTGCGAACTAAGGCAACATAATCAGTCCGCAGCGCTTTTCTGAACCCAAATATCCAAATAAACAAGCAAGCCACAAAAGAAAATACAAACAAATAATCTTGATAAGACTTTATTACGCCGCCGTTGTTCCAAAATGCCGTTAAGAATGCTCTGTCGCTTGCCGACAGAAAGTTAAAATTCCAAACCCAAACAAAAAAGTAAAGACAGACCAAAAGAAACAGGGCTGTCCAAAGAGTTCCGATAAAAAGAAAACGAATAAATTTTTTCATGGCTATTTCATCAAAAATCTGTCTTGATAATATTTACGCATTGCTGCAGTCAAAGCAGGGTCATCTTTTCCCTCAATGTTTTTCATAACATATTGCGGACTCCTAAGGTTAGCGATTCTCTGTTGACGTTTTTGTTCACGAATTTTTTCAGCCTTTTCGCGATTGGCTTTTTTCTGCGGGTCGCTATAAATACGCTCTCTGGCTTCCAAAAATCTCTTACGCCGAGCTTCAAGGGATTGCAACTGATTGTTAGTCATCTCTCGCGCGGTTGTAAAGCTGATAATTTTATCTCGGTTGTTTTTATCAAAATTCTGCTGCTGCATAATTTCTTCATAAATACCTTGAGTTCCGTTAGCTTGTCCCAAAGAACTAGCTTCAGCGAGAATATTTTCAAATGCAGAATTTTTCTTATAAGATCCTTTCTTTGTTCTTCCTAACCAATTAGTTTTTGTATACCCGTCAAAATGTCCTTTGACCAAATTTTCACGCATTTGATCTGCTGCACGATCCATATTCAACATTAAATTTTTTGAATAATTAAACAGTTCATCATGACTCATGCCTTGCTGCTTTTTGCTTCCTATAAGTCTAAGAAATATTTCTGTTCCTTCTTTTTTTGCATTTTCAAAAGCTTTTTCGTCAGTAGGAGAAGATGCATCTTTCATTTTGGCTTCGACTAATGATACTCGGGCAAAATTATTAGCAAATTGACTCAGCGCAATCATATTATTATTATAATTTTTCTGCAACCGAGACATTCTATCCTCGGCAAACAAAGCATCAAATTTCTCTCTTGGGAGGCTCTTTAGCATAAAAGCAGTATCTTCGGAAACACCGCTGAAGTCGCCTTCTCTCAATTTTGCACCTAATTCAATTAATGCTGTGTTTTCGTGAAAATAGTCTTCTGTGTTGTTTATATTATCAGTAGACTTTTTGCCAAGATCCATCATCTTTTTATAAGTATCATAACTTTCAAGCTTTTTCTCTTCTTTGCGATTTGCTTTTTTTAGTTCATTGGCATATTTGCGCTTGTAATAACCTTTATCAAATTGATAAACCGTTTCTTCACACAGCCAGTTAATGCCGGCAAGCAACCAGTTTTTGAACATATAATCAATAACATCACCTTCCTTGAAAGGCTCTATCTTTTTTCTTTTGGGATTAATGTCGGGAGTATAATTATTCGACGAGATATCGCCTTCATTTTCGTCATCTTCGGCTTTTTCAGGAGATTCACCATCAGTCGGCTGAGCGTTTTCTTGATTAACTTTGGTCTCACCATTATTTTTTTCATTTATGGTAGTCTGTTTTTGCGCTTGATTAACCGTAGTTGACTTAACTTCCTGATTGACGGTAGTCGTTTTAGGAGTATCGTTTTCCTCTTCAACAATAACTTTTTTATCTTCGTCAGCCATTTTTTCCTCGTCAAATAAAGAGTGTTTTTTTTACTTATTAACTTATCATAGCACTAAAAATATGTTTTGTCTATAATTTTCTCTAAAATATTTTAGATTTTTAAACGCTTTAAAAAGCTTCCGATAATCCGGTTCATACGGATACCGTCTTGCGGCCCCACTTTAAGCAGCCCAAAAAAGCGCGGCTTAATCTTATTAAACTCGATAGGCGAGAAAACCGCCGGATTTTCAGTCAGAATCTGGTAAGCACCTTGAGGGTCTTTGGATGAAGTCTTGAAAAAGTTTTTAACCAGACGTTCGGCATTTATCGGAAATTCTTTTTGCTCAATTGCGTTAATATAAGCTCTTGCACGGTCAACTCTGCGCTGGTGTTCTTCATAAATTTCGCGCTCAAGCTTTCGTTTTTCTTTTCGCAGCTTACGATCTTTATAACTGATTTCGCAGCCTTCCATCTCAATCAATACCTCAATATAAGAGATGATAGCAAATTGCAAGGTTTCGTGTTCACATTTTTCAGCAAATTCCAATAGCTTTTCATCACTCATATCGGGAGAAATTTTTGATGTAATGTCAGGAAAAGCTTTCATCAGAATATCCCATCCGGCAATTACGTCACCAACAATTTTTTGCCCGAGAGAAGGTTTATAATTAGGATAAAGAGTCTGAGGCGTAATCTGAAAGTCATGCAATGGCAAATTTTTCTCATCGGCAATAATGGTAATAGCATCAGAAAAATTTCTATAAGCGCGTGCGAGAGCCTTTTCTTCAGGCCGAAGCTGCGCCATATCAGGATCATCATCATTTTCTTCGGGCTGTTTGGTTGCTTTAACATCCGAAAAATCATCTTTTTCTTGTAAAATGTCTTTATTGGGAGCAGATTCTGCCTTTGACGCAGAAAGGGAATCAGAAATATCAACATCATCTAACTGCGAAGAAATAAACTCGTTTAAGAGTTGTTCAAAAGCTTCATCATCAGTTTCTTCTGCCATTTTACCAAACCTTTCTCATCAGTTGAGGGTGATTCTTGCTATTTTTTGCATATTTTCGGGATTAAGAATAATAATCCGATCAGCTTCACCCCCATCTTTAATTACCAGATAAAGATACCCGTTATATTCTAACATAGAGTTAATGCGACTACCGTTAGGTTCTCCAAGGGATAAAGAGCTAACTTCGGCAGAAGGCTGAGATGATTTGATGTTTTTATAAACGAGCGTTGCCGCCATCAAAATGCCAAAAACGAGCAAAAAAGTTAATAATGCCACAACAGCCTTTACCAGTTTAAGTTTATCCATATCATTTTCCTTGCAAAAATCAGAATATTCTGTATCTTTCATAATACAAGAAAATTAGGAAAAAGTAAATGGAAAACGATTCTCAAACATTCCAAAGCCCCGAGGTTGAGGTTTCAGAGCAGGGAACACGGCTCGATAAATATCTCGCAAACCACATGGCATCACAGTCTCGCTCACAAATACAACGGCTGATTAAAGAAGGCAATGTTAGTGTTGATGATATTATCTTGGGCGATGCCGCATATAAGGTCAAAGCCGGAGAGAGTTATACAATATATATTCCCGAAGCCGAAGAAGCCGATCCAACTCCGGAAAATATTGCTCTGGACATTGTTTATGAGGACGAAGCTCTGTTGGTGGTTAATAAGCCTGCCGGTATGACCGTGCATCCGGCAGCCGGTGCTTGGAACGGAACTTTGGTTAATGCTCTGCTTTACCATTGTCAGGGAAATTTATCGGGAATAGGGGGAGTCAAACGCCCCGGAATTGTCCACCGAATAGATAAAGAAACCAGCGGATTACTGGTGGTAGCAAAAAATGATATTGCCCATCGCGGCTTGAGTGCTCAGTTTGCAGAACACAGCATAGAGCGCACTTATTATGCTATTGTATATGGTGTGCCGCAGCCCTTATCTGGCAGAATAGAGGGAAACATTGGACGCAGCCCCTATGATCGCAAAAAGATGGCAATCGTTTCCCGCGGCGGTAAGTTTGCTGCCACAAATTATGAAACGACGGAAGTATATCACAATGCGGCGTCAATGGTGCGCTGCAAACTGGAAACCGGCCGCACGCATCAAATCAGAGTTCATTTATCTTCAAAAGGGTGGAACCTGATAGGCGACAAGGTTTATGTAAAAAATCATAAAACATCGTTGCCTTTTCCTGATGAGACAAAGTCTTATGTCAATTCATTTGGCCGACAGGCACTTCACGCTGCAACTTTAGGTTTTGTTCACCCCATAAGCAAAAAATATTTGGAGTTTAATTCCGCTTTGCCTGAAGATATGCAAGAGCTCCAAAAAAGGCTAAATGATTGGAAGTAGAAAAAACAAGCCCCATACAACTAAAGTATAGATTGTAGAAAAATCTAATACACGATAAGGTTGACACAGTTCATTTCAAGGAGATTATAGAAAATGACGGAAACTCCTATTGGACTTGACTTTTCGCCTGAGCTTAACATGGCGAGATATTTACAAAGCATTCGCAAGTATCCTATCCTCACTTCTGAAGAAGAATATCAACTGGCGAAAACCTACAAAGAAACAAAAGACGAAAAAGTCGCATATAAACTCATCACGCCGCATTTGCGCTTGGTGGTCAAAGTCGTATCCAAATATAAAGGCTATGGCTTGCCGCTTAGCGAGATGATATCCGAAGGCAATATAGGCCTGCTCTATGCTGTTGAAAAGTTTGATCCGGATAAAGGCTTTCGTTTTTCGACTTATGCCTTATGGTGGATAAAGGCTTCAATCCAAAAATATATTCTGAATTCATGGTCATTGGTAAAAATCGGTACAACAGCCGCGCAAAAGAAGTTATTTTTTAATTTAAGAAAAATAAAAAACAGCTTGCGTTTGGTTGAAGATCGAGAGATGAGCAGCGAGATAATGGAAGACATCGCCAAATCTTTAGATGTTAACTTCAAAGAAGTTGCAGACATGAATAATCGTATGTCGAGTCATGACGGCTCCTTAAATACGGTGATAGATTCTTCATCAGACAGTGGCAGTGAGTGGCTGGATTTTATTGCGGATAAAAAGCCCAATCAAGAAGAAACCCTGAGCTATAACGAAACTTATCAGTACCGCAAAAAATTGTTCACACAAGCTTTGGGCTGCCTCAATGAACGCGAAAGAGATATATTATATAAGCGGCGCTTAAATGAAAAAGCTTTAACACTTGATGATTTAAGTCGCGCTTACAAAATCTCAAAAGAACGTGTAAGACAAATTGAACTAAACTCAATCCGCAAACTTCAAAAGGCAGTAGGCGAGTTGGCTTTCCGCTAAGAAAGCCACAAGCTTTCCCGATAAAATAAGAGTTTTGAAAAATCAAAATTCTTATTTTTTATTTTTAAATTGAGCATTGAAGAGCGCACGATAAGCTCCGTCTTCAATCTTGAGCAAATCATCATGCTTTCCGGCCTCAACAATCTGCCCGTCATTAACAACCATAATCATGTCGGCATTCTGAATGGTTGAAAGTCGGTGCGCAATAACAAAAACTGTGCGGTCTTTCATGAGGTTGTCAATGGCTTTTTGCACCATAGCTTCAGACTTGTTATCAAGGGCGGAAGTTGCCTCATCAAGCACAACGATTTTTGAGTTTTTCAAAAAGGCGCGCGCAATGGCAAGTCTTTGTCTCTGTCCACCGGAAAGAAGCGTTCCGTTTTCTCCGACATCAGTATCTAGCCCTTTTTCAAGCCCATTAACAAATTCATCAAGATGCGCCATTTCCAGAGCCTTTTTAATTTCTGCTTCTGAGGCATTTGCATTTCCGACCAAGATGTTATCACGAATAGTGCCGGCAAAAACAAAATTATCTTGAAACACAACCGCAATATTGTCGCGCAAAGATTCAAGTGTAAACTTGCGAATATCTTCACCGTCAAACTTAATCGCGCCGCCGCAAACATCATAAAATCTTGGCAGCAAGCTGACTAACGTGCTTTTTCCGCCGCCGGAGTTTCCGACAAAGGCAATCGTCTTACCGGTTTTTACTTCAAAGTTAATATCTTTCAAAACAGGCTTTTCAGGAACATAAGAAAAGTCCACATGTTCAAATGAAATTGTTTTAGAAATGGTGGTTAACTTTTTCGCATCTGGAGCATCATAAATTGTTGGTTCAATATCCAGAATTTCGGCAACACGCTCTATTGCGAGGAAAGAAAGTTGCAATGCCTGATAATTTTTTCCCATAGACTTAATTGGCGTGTAGAGTAAAACCAGTGCCGTAATAAACGATACAAAGTTTCCGCTGGTGATATCTCCGCTCACGATTAAAAAACTTCCGTAACCGATAACGGCACCAATACCGATAGAAACAATAACATGCATGGCCGGTGTCATCCAGCCGACTTTTTGCACCATTTTTATGGCAAGCTTAAACATTTTCTGAAGAATTGACTCAAAATTTGAAAATTCTTTTTGTTGCAAATTATATGCAGCAATTGTTTTATTGCCGGTATAAACTTCATTATAATTCATAAAAATGCGCGAATTTTCTTCAACATTTTTTCTGACCAAGTCTTTAATCTTGCGCCGAACCGAAGCCAAAGGCAATAATGCACCGAACAAGATAGCAATGGCAATAATTGATAACTGCCAAGAATTATAAATAAGCACGGCCACAAGAGAAAGAGACGAGAAAAAGCGAGATACAAAAACTTTCAAATTTTCCAACAGTCCGGTACAAGCAGTTGTAGCATCAGTGCTAAAGCGCTGGAGTACAAAGCCTGAGTTATGTTGATCAAAAAACGCCGATTCGAGAGAGAGAAGTTTTTTAAACAAGTCACGCTTGATATTTTGGTCGATTTTGGTTCCGACCCAAGTATTAAGATAGGTAGCAAAATAATTCAAAAAACCTTGCACGGATGTAAATGCCACAATCAAAAGCGGAATATACGCCGGAGATTGCGCAGACTTGTCAACAAGAACAATGTCCATATAAGGCTTGAGCGCCAAAGCTACAACGGAATCAAGCGCACCGATAGGAATGCTAACCAATACTGCCAGCAAAGCTCTAAACCAATAAGGCTTCACATAAGGCCACATTTTTTTATAATGTTCAGAGAATTTGAGCTTAGGAGCTTCTGCCGAAAAATCATAAGACATAAGATAATCCTTAAAAATTTACAACAATCTGAGATAAGAGAGAATAGCCCAAATCAAAAAAATCTGGAAAAAGAGCATCAGCCAAAACACGGCGCGAAAACTTTTCTTTTTTGTTTTATGCCTAAAAAGCTTTTGCGCAATAAAAGCACCGCACCAGCCTCCTAATAACTCAAGCGTGTGGAGCTGAGCTTCCGGCACGCGCCATTCGCCGCTAATTGCAGCCCGCTTATCTACCCCATAAGCTAAAATCGTCACCAGATTAATAGAGATAAGTTGAAAAACTAAAAACAGCAAAAAAGTTTTTGGCACAAAAGGCGTAACCTTAAAAAAATGCATCTCCACAAAATAGGCGCTACCGATAACCAAAACCGCATGCAGCACAAAAAAACGATTGCGTTGCAATGGCCTAAATAAAAAGAGCATAGCCGCCAATATGGCCGAAAAAGTTAAAACCATAAAATCTTCTCTCCTAAAAAAAGACACACTAATTTAACATAGAATAAAAAAAATGCAATGAGTGAATAACTAAAAAAAATAATGAGAAGAATAAAAAAAATAAATATAATATCAACCATGATGAGACTAAAGAACAAATATGCCAACTTGCTATATGGCCTTTTGATGGTTGCCGCGATAAAAACAGAAAACGCGGCGGCAGAAGACTTAACGTCGATTAAGGTGCAAGGCTCTGCCTGCGAAAACCTAAAGCGGGGAGAAACTTTGTCAACGGCAAGGGTCAGAGCAACCGATGCCGCCTCATTTAATGCGGTAAGCAAACTTGATTCCTTAAAACAATATAAAGAAGAACTCGATTCGCATGACTTTAATGTTATGGTCTATAATATTGTTGATAATTACCTTGAGGATCTTAACGTCAGCACGCAAGAGCAAAATGAGGAAAAAATCTGCATTGAGGTGAGTGGTTATGTCAGCCAAAGCCATGTTGAACAGGGAATAGACGAGAGCTTTAACCGCCAAACCCAAGAAACAGAACTCGTTGATGAAACGGCTGAAAATGCGGCAGACTTATCTGCAGCCGTGACGGAAGAACTCAATAAAGCCACCGATAGATTTGAACAGCAGCAAGAAAAAATGCTGGAAGAAAAAGAAATTGTATACGAAGACAAGCCGGAAGAAAAAGCAATCATAACCCCACCGCCGCCTGTTGCACTAGAACAAAAAATTGAGCCTCAAACAGAAGTTAAGCCGGAACAGCCCCAGCCTTTGGCAGAAGAAAAAGCGATTCGCCAAGAAGGTCTAATCTTTGTTGCGCCGACAGAATTTTTTAATCAAACAAGCTCAGACTATTATTCTGCCATCATCAAAAATTGGTTTGCCGATAAAAAGGGATTTTTAATAACCTCAGACAGCAAGTTGGCAGATTTCATCTTGCGCCCGAAAATATTGCGTGCCAAGGTTGAAACCGTTAATGAAGAGAGCAACCGCTTGCAAATGGTAACGGCGCTTGAGCTTGTTTATGCCGCCAGTGGTAAAAGCTATACCGAACATCAAAACCGCTTTGTTGTTTATGGAAACGATGAAGGAGAACAAGATGTTGCTTACAGATTGATGAAGCAGCTGCTTGAAAAATCTTGCGAAGAACTTATTACCGGCATGGAAAAATACGTTGAAGCAAAAGCCCCGAAGTCCACATCACCGCAGGCACTGCCACCGATAATTACACCGGCAAAAATACAGTATCCAACTGTGGGTGATTAGCCATAGGCTCAACCAAAACCCGAATGCGCCCTTGCAAATCAATGTCATTCCTTTGGCAAAAGTTTTCAATTTGACGATTGATAATTTGGGTCAATCCATCAGCATCTTTTGCAACAGACAGAATAATGTCCAAGCCGGAATCTTCTTGTTCTGTTTCAAACGATATGCGGTAATCCGCCAATGAAAGCGCTGCATTTTGAAAAATAATTTTGTTAAGAGAAGCAATTGTCTCCCAGTGTCCGTTTTGTTCGCAAAAATCAATAAAGTCATAGAAGGGACCATCTCCTTCTTCTTCGATTCTTGCTGCCAAAATTTCTAGAGTGTCAACATCTTGAAATGCAAACGAAAAATTCAGTAACGGAATGTAAAAAGCAAAAGGCAAACTATCAACATCTTCCATAAATGCATTCACAATTTCAGTCGCCATCTCGGGCAAATTCAAAGCAATCAGATGTTGCAGATACAAAAGCTGAATTTGGGGCGGAATATCGCCGCCTTCTTCCCAAATCTGATAAGCCAAAGAACGCGCGCGCTCAATATTTCCTTGCATAAACTGAAGCTGCGTCAGCATAATCAAATAAGCGCTGTTGTCTTCTGAAGATTTCATCGCCGAATAAACATCTTGTTCCAAAGCAGTAATGGCATCCGCATCAGAAAAATTAAGCTCAATAAGCCTTAGCCACAGAACCGAAACATCAAGCGGAGATACCGGAGGTTCATAAGAGTCAATCACCTCTTCTTCAAGATTATTATCATCTTCAAAATCAGCCATTTTCGCTTTCTCCTTTTTTCTCAAGTATAAAAGTCGCCGGCCCGTCATTAATCAAGGCCACCTTCATATCAGCTTGAAAAATTCCGGTCTTTACCTCAAGATTATAAGACTTTAGTTTTTCAATCATATAAAGATAGAGCTCATTAGCTTTATTCGGACGGGCAGCTGTTTCAAACCCCGGACGATTTCCCCGAGACGTATCTGCAGCCAACGTAAACTGAGAAACTAACAAAACACTGCCGCCCACATCAGAAAGATTGAGGTTCATTTTTCCTTGACTATCTTCAAAAATACGTAGTGCCGAAATCTTATGGGCCAAAAAATCAGCCTGCTTGGTCGTATCATCTTTTTCTACGCCGAGCAGCACCAAAAAACCTTTCCCGATTTGAGAAACAACTTCCCCGTCAACCGTAACGGAAGCTTGTAAAACGCGTTGAACCAAAGCCTTCATAAAAAAACTCCGATTGATAATAAGAGTTGCAAGTTAAATACAGATAACATAATATATCAAAATAAGAAAACAAGGAAAGAAAAAAATGAAAAAGATATTGAGCATATTGGGGATAATCCTTGCTTTAGGCGGATGTGAATCATTTGGTAAAGGCGTTGCCAGCGCTTTGATAGATAAAGAAAATAATGCAGACACAAGGCGCTGTGAAATTACTGGGGAAGACTTCCCCGGCCTAGATGATTATTTAGCTCAAGGAGATGTTGTAAAAGTAATGATGATACATGGGGTCGGCACGCATAAAGAAGGCTACGCCGCCCGCATGAAAGATAATTTATCAAAAGCGCTTAACTTAACGGTTTGGTCAAAAACAGATAAAAACATAACCCTGATAAATCCGCAGAATAAAAAAGACGAGATAGGAAATCTGCGCGTTACTCGTATGCAAAGCGAAGATTTGAAAAAAACAGTCATGTTTTATGAGCTGACCTGGTCAAGCATTACCGCTCGCGAGAAAAAAATATTAGAATATGACGATTCTGATGAATACGGCTATAAAAGGGCCGTGTTTAACCGCTCGATGAAAAGCTTTTTGAATGATACTGTTCCGGATCCGATGATATATCTGGTGGATGACAAACAACAGATATTAAATGCCGCCAAGGAGGCAACCTGTTGGATGCTTAGCTCAAATTGGGATAGCTTGAAGGATGAGGAAAAAGATGTCTGCCGAGTGTCATCATATAATCAAATAAAAGATTTAAGCCGCGAAAATATTGTCTATATCACCCATTCTCTGGGAAGCCGCATTTTGCTCGATAGCGTGATTGACGTTGCTGACGAAATATCAAATTTGAAGGTTAATCCCGATTCTCCTAATGCCGAAGAAGCCGAGCAAATCATAAAAATGCTCAAACAAAAAGAAATAACCGTCTTCATGTTGGCCAATCAGTTGCCGCTGCTGCAAATCGGTCGTCCAAAACCAAATGTAACAAATGAGATAAAAAGTTATTGCAACAAAAAAGGAAAAAAATATCAGCAACGCGTGTTTAAAGAAGTTAAAATAATAGCGTTTTCAGATCCTAATGATCTGCTGAGCTATGGCATTCCGCAAGAGTTTGTTGATGACTATATCGATTCTCGTATTTGCCCGTCGGTAACCAATGTTGAAATAAATATAGCCGATGTTATATCCGCATTTGGCGTAGGCGTTGTTAATCCGGTTGTCGCACATACAGAGTATGATAATGATGAACGAGTGATTGAAATTATTGCTCACGGAACCGAACATTTAGAACAAAATGATTTATTGAGGCAAAAATGCCGAATAAAAAGGTTAAAGGAATAAATCACCATGGAAAAGAATAAAAAAGAAAATGTTACACCGTCTTTTGCCGTAGAGTTTTATGAAGAGCAGCCGCCACGTGTAACAATGGGCATCAAGCCGATAACAGACATTGAAAACACGCGCTATATCTGGCGACATATGGATTATAAAAATCCCGATGCTCGAAAAATGTTGGTGAAAAATTGCGGCATTCCCAAAGATATCGCTGAAGCAATGTGCGATGAAAGCACCCGCCCGAGATATTTTCGCAATAAAAATGATGGTATCGTGCTGATTATGAGAGGCATAAATTACAATAGTGAAGCAAATCCGGAAGATATGGTGTCTTTGCGGGTTTGGGTCGATCATAAAAAAATAATTACACTGTCACACAATCCGTTAAAAGCTGTAAAAAATATGTTTGAAATGGTGCCGACTGCCGAGTTTCATCCCAACGGACCAATGCAGTTATTTTTAAGTCTGGCTCAAAATTTGGCCGACGGAATTAATGATGCCGTGATTGATTTGATTGAAGCAACCGCAGATTTAGAAGAGCGCGTGCTTAATCCCGATGCCTTGAGCGATTTTACACTGCGTGACACAATCAGTGACATGCGCCGCAACATTATTTCGATTCGCCGTTATACCGCACCGCAAAAAGAAATTTTTATGAGCCTTCAAACCGACAAATGGGAGGCTCTGAGCGATGATGACCGCAGTGGTATCCGAGAGATTTATAACGATATCACCAAGGCGGTTGAAGACCTGGATTACTGCCGTGATCAGATGTCTGTCTTTCATGAAGAGCTGCAAAGTAAGGTCAGCATCAGCATGACCAGAATAATGTACCTGATATCAATTGTCACGGTCGTATTTACGCCTCTGACATTATTGACCGGCCTTCTGGGCATTAACGTAAGGGGAATTCCTTATGCTGAGAATGAATATGCTTTTGCGTTCGTCTGTCTGATATTGGTTCTGATAACCATAGCAGTAATCGCTGTAATGAAACGCCTGAAATGGCTATAGTGGGGAATAAAAGGCATAGCCGCATAGAATGGCGGTTATAATTCCGGCAAAGTCCGCAAGCAAAGCACAGGGCAGGGCTGCGCCTGTTTTAGAAATTTTGACAGCTCCGAAATAAACCGCCAAGACATAAAATGTCGTTTCGGTTGAACCTTGTATAATACAAGATACAAAGGCCGGAAAACTGTCCGCGCCATAAGCTTGCATCGTTTCAATCATCATGGCCCGAGCCCCACTGCCGGATAAAGGCTTCATAAAAGCGGTCGGCAGCGCCGCAACAAAATCAGTATTTATTCCAAAGAAAGAAAATACAACCTGAAAAGCAGATACCAGCAAATCTAAGGCACCTGAGGAGCGAAAGAGAGCAATCGCACAAAGCATGGCAACCAAATAGGGAATAATCTTTACTGCCACATCAAACCCTTCTTTTGCGCCGGATATAAATGTCTCATAAACATTTATTTTTTTATAAAGACCGGCCAGAAGAAAGATTAAAATAAAAAACATAAGCAAAAAATTGCTGAGTGCCGAAGATGAGGCAAAGCGCTGGGCCGGCGGCAAAGACAAAAAATAAAAAGCCGCACCACCGACAATTGCAACAAAAAGCAGTAAATAAGCCAATACCGTCCGATTAAAAATATTAAGCTTCTGCACATAAGCCACGGCTAAAAATCCAACCAAAGTAGAAGCCGATGTCGCAAATAAAATCGGAATAAAGACTGCGCTGGGATTAGCTGATCCAAGCTCCGCCCGATACATTAAAATTGTAATCGGAATCAAAGTCACGGCCGAAGCGTTTAAAACCATAAAAAGAACTTGCGCCGGAGAAGCGGTGTCTTTTTTGGGGTTAAGCTCTTGAAGTTGTTCCATTGCTTTTAACCCCATCGGTGTTGCCGCATTGTCAAGGCCAAGCATATTGGCCGCCATGTTCATAATGATAGACCCAAGCGCCGGATGATTTTGCGGCACATCGGGCATAATTTTTCCAAATAATGGCGCCAAAGCCTTTGCCAACAGGCCCGTAAGTCCGGATTTTTCTGCAATTTTGAGCATGCCGAGCCATAAACATAGCAAACCGGTTAAGTTGATTGAAATCAAAAAAGCGGTCTTTGCCGTGCCAAATAAAGAGGTTGATAAATTTTGCCAAACAGATAAATCACCGCCAATCAAGCTTTGGTAAGCGGCACAAATAAAACCAACAATAAAAAATCCGGCCCAGATAAAATTTAACATCAGTAATTTTTCAACTTTTGAAGATCAGCAGAAGAGGAAGAAACAATAGAATCCGCCATTTCATCAAAGATAACACAACCTTCTTCCGGCGAAATTTCTTTATTATATTCATCAGACCAAACAACCTGAGATGCTGAAATATTGTTTTTCAAAGCAATTGCCTCAATGATTGCTTGCTTTCTGACTTCATCAATATCTGCAGCCAAGCTGTCAAACAAACGCTTTCCGAAAGCTCTTTTGGCATGATCATAAAATTCAGAAAGACTGGACTCACGAGCTGTTAATTGTGATTGTATTTTCATAACTGCCGGCTCAAATTTTTTTGCAAAAACTTCAGGATAACGTTTCAACTCATAACCTTGCGATTTGCAATAATCAGCATAACCATAAATATGTCTGGCAGCAATACCGGCAACGGCATTAAGCTCCTCAGAATTTTCGGTAATATCATTATTTTGAGTGGCAAATAAAGATACAAAAAGAATGATGATAAAAGCCACTAACCATAAAGCAAATGCATAAATCACGGCAGAAATAACATCTGTCTGCAATGAGTACTGAGAACGCTTTAACTCAAAGCTGTTTTCAAGACCGATACGAGCATTTTCATACTTAAAGGCAAACGCAAAAGTAACAAGCCCCAGAACCAGCCACAAGATAAGCAAAAGCGAATTAACGGCTTCACCCCCCAATAAAGAAAAAACACTAACCGCAATGAAAAAAGCAGCAAGGATATAAGAAACGCGATAACCTCTAAATATCAAATACGAAAGAAAAACGGCACCAAATATCACAGCGGAAGAATAAGAAATAACGGCAGAAAACAAGGCCTGAAAGAGGCAGATGGTGATTGCAGCAGTTCTAAATTTTGCAACAAAATTCTGTTCAAATATCTTTTTTCTGTCACTGACTGATAGCTTCAAAAAAGGAGAAAGCTTTTGCATAAAAGCAGAGGACCAAATCTTTTGTTTTGGTAAAATCTTTTTCTTATAAAACGGCAATACTTTTGAAATTGCCGGAGAAACAAACTTTGAAACGACAGAAACCAATCCATCAATTTTTTTAACCATGTCAGCGCCTTGTAAAAAAGTATACTCTATAAACTAACGATACAACAGCGCCAAGGAGAGTCAACTAAAGATACAAAGTTTTTAGCAGGATTTTAAAACTATTTTGAAGAAGGAATGTTCGGCACAATTTCTTCGCCCCAGTCTTCTTTAAGCTTTTCCAGTCTTGTATTAATCTTATCAATTTTTCTTGTAGAAATAATCTTGTATAAATAAGCATAAAAATTAGGCAGTTCATTGTAAAGAACAAGACCGAGAGCAGCAGAGCCTAACATGAGGATGGTCATAAAGATATTATCGGCAATATCATTTTGTTGCCCGACGCTAAACTTGTTCAGCACCCCGAAGAGATAGAAAAATACACCGGCAATATTAAAACAACCGACAATAAGTTGCTTGTCATAATTTTTCTTGTCAACAAAAAGAATTGTCAGGGTTGGCAATAGCCCAAAAATCAAGATAAGCACAATGGGAAAAGAAATGATGCAAATCAAAATAAAAAGAATAATGAGCGCAGCCTTCTGAAAAAGGTTAAGCTTCCGAAATGATTTTCCGAATTGAGGAGATGAATCAAACTCTTTAGTATTTTTATTTTTCATTTACTTTAACACCCAAGAAATAAGATTATAAGCAAAGGAAGCCGTCATGGCAATGATGGATAAAACAGAAACCAGCTTAAGCGCAGAGGCTCTGGCTTCCTCATCAAGCTTTGGTCCTCCGTTTTCGATTCTGTTTTTTTCAAGAGCAAGATAATTAGCTTCGTTTAACACAGCGGCATAATCGGCACGATCTTTTTCAAGCGCGCTTTCATTTTCCAGCAGCTCCACAATTTCATAAAGTTTGCCGGAATTAGATTTCAGCAGCTCTTTTTCAAGATATCTCTGATATTTTTTATTATGATAAATGCGTACCAACGGTTTAGAAAAGTTCACTAACCATCGAGCCAAATTCGGCAGCTCTGCGGGGCCAAATTTATTTTGTAACATTGCATAAAGATGCAGTATCGCAGCCACACGATTTTCTTCGCGCGAGGAGTTTAAGTCTGAGATAATAGAATCAATTTTTTTACCAATCTTGCAGCGCAAGAAAGCAATAATTGTTCTATCATAAGGCGGCAAAGAAATGTTTTCCTTTTTGAAGGCCGCATTAAGCGCACGCAACACTTGCGGAGCCCCGATAACAATTTCATCACTAAATAATGGACTAATGCAAGGTAAGTCATTATCAAAGTCATAAATAATACGTTCAATTCCATAGCCGATTTCTTGACGTACGATATAAACTCTGAACTCGGTGATATTTCCGGGAGAACGAAGAGACTCTTGCTCTTGATACCACATTTTTATCAGATCAGAATCAAAAATCTCCACAAAAGGTTTAAGGTTCTTTTTTTCCTTCAAAGCCACAAAAGTAGCTTTGGCAATACCATCAGGGAAAAATGTCATATCCTTAAACTTTATCGGAAGAATAGGATCAATTAGGCATGCCACTCGTGCAACCATAAGGTTTTTATTTCCTGCAGCACTTTTTTCTTGCCTTACAAGAGTGTCAATTTTAGCAGTGAGAACATCATTTTCAAGTCCGTTCTTGGTCCAATCTGAAATTTTACCGCTGAGGATTAAATTATAAGCTTCGTCGATATTTGAATGAAGCATATAAACCACATCATGCGGCATATAAACCTTTTCCCCATTTATATTAAGGGCACGTTTAGGCCGTTCAGAAGCCGACGTTGGCCCATAGCTAACTTGTTTTCCTTCAAAAAAGCTAAACAGTTGAGAATAATTCCACCTCAAAGAAGGTGTGTCGTTCATCATTCCTCTGAGCGCATTGCTAAAGGCCGCCGGAATTTTCTCAACACTGTTAATCAGGGCTAAAGAACCTTTTTTTATTTTCTGGTGCAATACTTCCGGCGCTGAAAGGTTTTGAAAAATATCATGCCCTAAAACAATACAAGCGAGGGTAACGGCAGCGGAATAAATATCGTTTTTATCAGACCCGTTACCGCGAGCAATTTTATCTGCATAAAGGCTTTCGATGGCCTCAAATGCAGGCTGCTGAAAATATGCCGGATAAGCTGCCGCACAGTCTCCGATAACAATTTCGTTTTTATTGGCATCTTTGAAATAAAGATTGTCTGTACGAATGGCCCTGTGCGTAATATTCATATTTTTGAATGAATCAATAACCCCCATAAAATTCAAAGCCAAAGTTCTGAACTTTTCGGAAGTTTCTTTTATTTGCATAGAGCAAATTCCGTTGTCAAAAACTTTACCCCCCAAGGGCTCTTCATAAATAAGAGCCATTTTCTGAGTATTTTCGGGAGAAAAAGTCACAACGCCATATTCTACCAATTTCATCAGTGCAGAATTTTCAATAGACTTAAGATAAGGTAAAATAGAGAGTCTGGGCGGAGTTTCAGCACAGCAAATAAGTGCGAAAATTCTTCTTGAAGTATCAATTCTGTCAGATACGGCAAAGGCCTTGGCACCGTTATTATCAAGCCAAGAAAGAGGGCGCGAAAAATCAATTTCAAAACGCTCTTTTAATAAAAACTTTTGGTTGTCAAGCTTAGGCTGAGACGATGATTGTTGTGTCTCTGCCTCCGGCTTATTAGCGACAATTTCTTCATCGGTAGTCATAAGGTCATCCAGACAAAAACTTTCTAACTTGATAGCTAGAATAAAACATATTTATTAACAAAGCGCAAAGATTTAATATCTTTTTAAAAAATCAGGTTTAGGATAAAATTATAAAAAGAAATAAAAAAGGAATAACCAATGGCTAAAAAAGGACTGAAGAAAAGCACCGGCGCTGAAGACTTGGAAAGCCTGTCCGGAGAAACACTAAGATCAGATAAAGCAGATTTAGCAGAGGCTGCGCAATATCATATAAATCTTGATGAGCTTGAAAGCATAAGTCCTTTTCTTGAAGGAATAAACGATACGCGTTATATCCAAGAAGAACAAGAAGAGATAATGTCAGCTAATACAGATATCCAAACAACCCAAGAAAATGAAAATCTTGAGCTAAAAATTGAAGAAGTCTATATTCCGCTGAAGGATATGATGAGAAAAATTTTTCGACGGGCACTACGTCCTGTTGTCATAATTAGTGATGATAAAATTGCTTACACAAATCCCTCTTTTTTGAAAATCCTCGGAAAAGAATCAGCCTATGAGGTTATGGGAAGAAATTTTTGGGAGTTTGTTTCTCCCGAATATTGGGATTCGCTTTCTCAGGGAATAGGTGAAATTTTAAGCAGTAACCAAACCCTTCCGGTTGGGATAAAAACAGCAACCGGACAGGTTGAAAGAATTAACGTCGACGCCGTATATATCCCTGATGAACATACATTTAGCTTTATTTTAGTCGGCGTCCCGATTGAACCCAAAACCAAAATCATCAGCGGCCTTTATGATGAAGCAACCGGATTGCCGAATTATTATCTGCTTGAAGATAGAGTAAATATAGCTATTAACAGTAAATCTATGAAGCAAAATATAAGTCTCGGCAAAGCTCTTGCCGCCTTAATTTGTATTGAGATAGAAAATGCCGAAAGCTTTACCAGAATTGGCAACGCAGAACAAATCTTCAAAAGATTGCTGGAGAGAATACTAACCAGCATAGACAAGCAGTATAGTTTTGCTTGCGGAAAGAATAACAATCAATATTGGTTGTTTATTCCCGAAATTGAAAGTTATAAAAAACTTGTGACGGAAGTAGAACACTTAAAAGGGCTGTTTGATGCCCCGATAGAAGAAGAATTTACGGCCTATCACGTAAAAAACAGCTTTG
Organism: uncultured Alphaproteobacteria bacterium; assembly: GCA_944391315.1. Taxonomy (GTDB): domain Bacteria; phylum Pseudomonadota; class Alphaproteobacteria; order RF32; family CAG-239; genus HGM16780. Next base: position 27,313 of record CALXTD010000017.1, read on the forward strand.
GCGTAAGTGTTTATCCGGAGCCGGCAACCTCAGCCAAAAAGCTGTTCGAGCAGGCCGAACTCTCTGTTAAAAAGGCTCTAAAAGACGGTGGTCAGCGAACAGTCATTTTCGGTGAATAAATTTTAAAATTTCAGCATTTTCCCAAGCCGCAAAATAGCATTTGCTTGAGGGGAATAAGCCCCGTCTTCATCATGGATAATAAGACCGGCATGAATAACCGTCGGCGCTTTTGAGTCTTTTTGCGCAGAGATAAGCACACGCTTTGCCGTTTGCCCTTTTTTTGAAAAAAGCGGAAATACCTGAATGTTTCCTGCTTTCCCATAAAGCGTGGCCAACATTTCATCAATCGCTTCAGCGCGGTTAACGAGATAGATAAAACCTTTTGGCGCCGCCATTTTAATACAAAATTTAATCCACTCACCAAGGGTAAAACAAGAGAGGTTATGCGCAGTTGCCTTGCTTTTGTTAGGCGAGGGCATATCGTTTAGAGAATAAGGTGGGTTCGAAAACACATGACTAAACGAACAATAGGGAATATGCTCCGGCATTTTGTGACGAATGTCAATATTTTCAAAATGCAAAAAGTCAAAGCCGTTTTCTTTGGCGCTAAGATTAGCAAGTTCAACAAGCTCAGGCTGAATATCAAGCCCCAGAATAGAGGCGTTGAGCTTTTTAACGCGTTCGGCCAAACAAAGAGAAATCGCCCCCGTGCCGGACCCAACATCAAGAATTTTGTCTCCTGCTTTTATGGCTGCCGGCATGGCTGAGAGTAAAACAGCATCGGTTGAGGCGCGATAACCATCAACAGGTTGAAAGATTTTAACTTTTTTATCCAACAGATAATCTTGTGTATAATTTTGCATAAGCCCTCAAAAAAAATAAGGATATGGTAACTTGAACAACAAGATAACGCAAAATTTTTAATAAGGAAACAAAAATTTATGACTGAAAAGCCAATAATCAAAAATATATTTTGGGATGTCGACGGCGTTCTGGCAAATTTGAACTACGCCTATTACAATTTTCTGACTAAGCATCCTAAATACGCGGCAGAATACAAAGACTTAAAGTGGGAAGACTTGCCCAAGGCTTTGCCGATTGAGCCAAAATATGGCGCGTTGGAATTAAAAACCGAGCCCGATAAAGGGACAGAACTTGATTATGATTTTTGCCATTCGCCGGAGTTTTTTTGCAATCGCCCGCTTTATCCAAAGGTGATAGAAACGCTAAAGGAACTCAATGAAAAAGGCTATCGCCAGTTTACCATGTCGGCAACTTTTGACGTTGAGGCCAAGAAAAAACTTCTGAATAGCTTGCTTGCGGATGTAAAAGACTTTTTGACGATTGAATGTGTTCAGCATGGCAAATTTATGCACGATTCGGCTAAGGAGGATATGCTAAAGGCTTGCTTTGAAAAATATGGATTGAAGGCGGAAGAAACTGTCTTGGTAGATGATAGAATATATAATCAGTACGCAGCGATAAATGTCGGCGCTCATCCTATCAGAATGCGCTGTGAATTTACGACCGATTTGCCGGAAGATTTGAACTGGATACCGGAAGTTAAAGATGTGGAAGATTTTAAATTTTGGCTTTATGAAAACACCAAAATAAAATAAAAAACTTTACAAAAGACAAAAATAAGCATAAAAAACAAAAAGACAACTATATTATTAATAATTAAAAAATACAATTATGGAAAAATTTATTAAAAAAATCAAACAGCTTTTGCAACTTGAATATCCATTTGAGGTTTTTTATGAAGATGGCAGCCGCTCATGGGTTCCGCAAGAAAATAAAAAGCCTTGGGGTGTCTTCTTCGGAAATGGCATAATATCGCTCAAAGAGACCGATATCATGGTTCCTTTTGCCGAGGCAAAAGTGTTTCAGCAGGATATTGCCCATAAAGTCGCAACCTGCGGCTCTAAGAACTTTTGGGATAGTGTTGCTAAGCAAGGCGTGCCGGAATTACAAAAGCTGAACGTTTTTATAGAAAAACTTGGCGGCAAGAGGATTGAGGGCTTTTGTCACACATCAACGCCGCGCCATACGGCCGACTCATTTTTCTATTACGCAGATAATGAGCGGTCTTATACGAACATAGGCAGCAATTATATGCGAAAAAAAATTCGCCCTGTAATTGAGGGCTAAAAGAAAAAAAGAGGAATAACGAAAAAAGTTATTCCTCTTTTTTTCACCACTCTCCCATCTTAAGATAAAAACAAGCTTGAAAGTAAACCGAAATTATGTTATAATCGAGTCGTGAAGGCAAACGAGATAGGAGAAGTATTATGTTTATCTCACGACAAAAGGCGGTTTTGACCGCG
>CALXTD010000018.1 GCA_944391315.1 uncultured Alphaproteobacteria bacterium
AATTCATCAGAAGAAGGCAAACTTGGTGACGAAGCATAAAGGTGTGTGTGAAGTGTGTAGACAAGCTGTTCGTCACTGATGATAACAGAATTATCAGCTCTCGCGCCGGTCGGCAAAATTCCTACCGCCAAACTTAGCGCCGCGGTCAGAACCGCCTTTTGTCGTGAGATAAACATAATACTTCTCCTATCTCGTTTGCCTTCACGACTCTAATATATCATAATTTCGTAAAGTTTTCAATACAATTTTTATTTTGAGATGGGAGGGTAGTGAAAAAAAAGCTCTCGTATTGATTGAGAGCTGCGTTTTTTTATTTAAAAACTAAAATAATGAAGCGTGTTTCATATTTTCAAAATAGCGGTTTATGGCTCTGGTGGTGGCTGCCGCAAGTTTTTTGCGATAGCTTTGTTGTTTGAGCAACCTCTCTTCAACGCGGTTTGACAAATATCCCATCTCGAGCAAAACAGACGGAACATCCGGCGCTTTTAGCACCGCAAAACCGGCAAATCGATGGGTGTCATTTACAAGCTTTGCTTCGTCTCTCATTTCCTGCACCATAAAAGTTGCAAATTCTGATGAGCGGTTCATTGTTTCTCTTTGTGCAAGATTTATTAAAATGTCAGACACTTCTTTTGAATGCTCCACTAGGTTAAGACCGGCAATAACATCGGCTTTATTTTCGCGTTCAGCCAAAGCAGCGGCTTCTTTATCTGATGCGGTTTCGGACAAGGTATAAACCGAGAGACCTTTGGCGCTGCGATTTTTGGTACTATCAGCATGCAGAGAAATAAACAAATCTGCCTTATATTTTCTGGCGATTTTTACTCTGTCGCGCAAAGGAATAAATTTGTCGGTGCTGCGGGTTAGGTAAACCTTATATTTTCCGGTTTTATCAAGCATGGTTTTAAGCTCTTTACCCATGGCCAGCGTGATGTTTTTTTCATACATGCCCGAATAGCCAATTGCTCCGGGGTCTTTGCCACCGTGGCCTGGGTCAAGCACAATCACTTTTTTGGTGCTCTCACTGTTTTTGGGCTCACTGCTTTTTTGTGTTTTTCTTTCGGCATAGCTTTTGGGATTGTCCTGGCTGGTATAAGCGTGGCTGGTGCCGATTTTTGAATTAAACTCTCTTTGCGAAACCAACTCCACATCAAGCACAAATCGCCAGCCAAAATTGCTTTGCGGTGCCAACATAAAAGCCTTTTTAATGACGGCAGGTTTGGCTAAGTCAAACACAATGCGGCGGCCATCACTTTCTATGGTTCCGATGCGCCCTGACTTGATTAAATTATTTTTGGTGATTTGATGTTCTATATCCGGATTGATATCTATTCCATAAGTATCAATAACCAATCTTGACGGTGTGCCCAGTAAAAAGGCCTTATATTCAAATTTGCTGTCCGAATCTAGGACTATGCGGACTGTTCCGACACCTTGGCCTATTCTCAATGAGCTGATTTCATCTGCTTTGGCTGAATGACTGAGCAGCAAGGCAAACATAAGCAAAAATAACGGCAAAATGGTTTTTAGCCACTTCCCGCCAATTATTCCCATATGTCTTAATTTTTCAATCATCGTTCTTTGCCATTTTCTTCTTTTTATTCTATCTCATAGTTCTTACCATTGCGTTAATAAAAAATATATTGCTTTTTTGCAAAAATTTGTTGTTTTTTTTAACAATTCGTATATTCTGTTGTTTGTTATGAGTTTTCTTTGTGTTACTCGGCGTTCTTCTTTGTGTATAGTTTCAAATATTTTTGACGCCTCTATGCTTTTTGAAAACAATCATAACAATGTGAAAAGTTTTTTATAGGGTTTGCTCCGAAAGCGACATAAATAAGCAAGAATAATTCAGCGCTGTTCGGAAAAAAAAGATTTTTGGTAGCCTCTGTTTTGTTTTGATGGCAGAATCGAGGTTTTTGCGAAGATTCCTTCGCTATTGTCGTTTTTTATGCTTATGGCGCTATGGACGACGTGTGTTTTATCAATTCTTTTTTGGCCTGCCCTCAGTGTTTATAATCTGCCGCCTTTGCGCGTGCTGTTTTATTGGGAGTTTATTATGGTTAAAAGAATGCTCATCGACGATACCCAACCCGAAGAAACAAGAGTGGTCGTCGTTGACGGAAATAAAATTGAAGATGTTGAGTTCGAATCAACCAATCGCAAACAAATTAAAGGAAATATTTATCTCGCAAAAGTTATGAGAATTGAGCCTTCGCTTCAGGCTGCTTTTGTTGATTATGGCGGGAATCGCCACGGATTTTTGGCTTTTGGAGAAATTCATCCCGATTATTATAATGTCTCTGACGAGATTATTGCCGAAGTCGATAAAGAAGTTGATGATATTATTGAAGCTAAAAGACAATATCTTAAAGATAAAGAAGCTGAAAGAGAGCGAATCCGCGCCGAAAAAGCGCGTCGTCGTGAAGAACGTCTTAAGGCTGAGGCTGAAGCTGCTGCCGCAGCTGCTCAGGCAGAAGAAAATTCCGCCGGTGAAGAGGTGGCTGCTTCAGAAGAAGTTTCTATGTCTGTCGAAAGCGTTGTTCCCGAAATGGAGAATCAAGTTTCTCTTGAGGTTCAAACCCCAATTGAGGTTGAAGAAGTTTCTTTTGAAAATGAGACAATTTCTGCTGAAGCCGCTGATAATCATGTCAAAACAGAAGAAATTGTTTCTAATGACACATCTTCTGAAAATACCGAGATTGCAGAATCTGAAGATGCTTCCACAGAGGTTGCCGCAACTACTGAAAATAGTGATGGTGAAAATAAATCAAAGCACCCTCATCATGGCAAAAAACGTTTTCGCCGCAGAAAATTTTCTGCACCTAAAGAAGAGCTCAAAGTTTTGAGCAAAGATACTGCAGATGGGGGCGAATCTGTTTCTGGTGAAGCTGACCATGAAGATAACGACGAGGTTGTCACCAATCAGATTGATACTGCTCCTTGCAATGATCCTCAAAAAGACGACGCTGTAAACAAAAGCATTGCCGATTCAACCGATGCTTCTGCCGAGGTGGCTGATGATGACGATGATGATGACGATATGGAAGTTGACTTTGAGCTCCAGCGCAAGTTGCTTAAAGTTAGAAAACTTTATCACAGAAGCACCATTCAAGATGTTATCAAAGAAGGGCAGATTTTGTTAGTTCAAGTAGTTAAAGAAGAGCGCGGCAATAAAGGTGCGGCCCTGACTACTTATATTTCTTTGGCCGGACGTTATTGCGTTTTGATGCCGAACAGAATTAAAAGCGGCGGTGTCTCACGCAAAATTACAAATGCTACTGACCGTAAGCGTTTGAAAGACATTGTTAAAGAGCTGCCTTTGACCATGGATATGTCTATGATTGTTCGCACTGCCGGTGAAGAAAAATCAAAAGCCGATATTGTGCGCGACTATAACTATCTTATTCGCACATGGAATAACATTCGTGTTGCGGCATTAAAGTCAAAAACGCCTATCCTCATCCACGAAGAAGGAAATTTGATTAAGCGTGCTTTGCGCGATATGTTTACTCGTGACATGGCCGAAGTTATTGTTGACGGTGATAATGCTTATCGCACGGCTCGTGATTTTATTAAAATGCTGGCGCCGCAAAATATGCGCAAAATTAAAAGCAACCGCAAAAATGACCTGCCGTTGTTCCAGCGTTTTCAGGTAGAATCTCAGCTGGACAAGCTTCATGATACCAATGTTCAACTCGAATCCGGCGGTTATCTTGTTATTAATCCAACCGAGGCTCTGGTTTCTATTGATGTGAACTCCGGTCGAGCAACAAAAGAAAAAGACCTTGAAGAGACAGCGCTCAAAACAAATCTTGAGGCGGCAGATGAGATTGCTCGTCAACTCCGTATGCGTGATTTGGCCGGTCTGATTGTTGTTGACTTTATTGATATGGAAGACCCGAAAAACAATCTGGCAATCGAAAAGCGTATGAAAGAAGCCATGAAAGATGACCGTTCTCGCGTGCAGATTGCTAAAATGAGCTGCTTTGGTTTGCTCGAAATTTCTCGTCAGAGAATGCATTCTTCATTCTTTGAAAGCAACTATAAAGTTTGTCCGTTCTGCCACGGAAAAGGTCTTGTTCGCACGATTGAGTCTAGCTGCACACTTATCTTGAGAACAATTGAAGAAGAAGGAATTAAGAGCCGTGCGACAGGTCTTAATGTTTTTGTGCCGGCAGATGTGGCAATCTATATTCTTAACCAAAAACGTGATGCTCTTATTGCTCTTGAAAAGCGCTATAATTTGAATATTTTTATCAGCGCAGATAATGCCATGAAGTGTGTTGAGGACTTTAGAATAGAACGAATTAAAACACCTAAGTTGTCTGCTAAAGACGAACGTCCGGCAGCTGAAACGGTTAAAGGTTTTGATGATATTTATTCTGAAGCTCAAGATGCTGCTCAGGAAGAAACCGATACTAATGAAATGAATGAAGTTTCTGAAGCAGCAGAGGCTGACAACGCACCGCAGGCGGAAGAAAATGAAGCTTTCCGTAAGGGGCGTGGCAAACGTGATCGCAGAAATCGCTTTGACAGAAGAGATCGTCGTCGGAATCGCGGACGCCGCTCTTTTAATGACGAGGCTTCTGAAAATGGAGCTTCGGAGGCAAACGAATCGTCGGAGCCCGTTATTCTTTATAACAGCCACGAAAGTTCTTCCGTTGAAGCTGGTGAAGATGCTGATGGTAAAGACGAAGGTAAAAAATCAACATGGTGGCGCAAGCTTATAAGCTAAATAAAATCTCCTTTATCAAAAAGAGGCTGTTTATTACTCTGTGTTTTATATCAAGCCTCTTTTTGAGCTCGATTGTGCAGGCTCAGACCCTTCGTCTGATTTCTGATGAAGAGACTGAGCTTTTTTTAGCTGATATTTTGCGCCCTATTTATCAAACAGAAAATATTCCGTTTAATCGTGACAAAGTTTTTATTGTTCAAGATCCGTCTCTTAATGCTTTTGTGGGAGACGGTAATAATATGTTTGTTCATACAGGAACACTTGTTTCGGCTGATAATTATAATCAGCTTGAAGGTGTGTTGGCTCACGAAGCCGGTCATATTCAAGGCGGGCATATTCTACGCCTTAAAATTAAAAGTAAGCAACTGCAAAATGTGAGCATGGTTTCGCTGATTGCTGCCGGTATTGCCGGTGCTGTCAGTGGTCGAGCTGACGTCGGAATGGCGGTGGTTCTCGGGTCGCAGACTTCTGCATTGCACAACATAACCCGCTATCAAATGCAAGAAGAGCGTAGTGCCGATGAGGCGGCTTTATCTATTTTAACAAAACTCAAGAAATCTCCCGAAGGCTTGCTTGGTTTTATGAAAAAAATTCAGCAGCAAAACATGCTTAGCGGAATCGAAGAAACACCCTATTTTCGGACGCACCCGATTACATCTGAACGTGTGGCCTTTTTGACCGAAGCGGCAAAAAAATCTCCTTTTTCTCCCAATCAAGCGCTTTCTCACCGCTTTGAGATGATTAAGGCTAAACTCATTGCTTTTTTATATAAACCCGAAGCGGCAAAGCAGCTTTATCCGGCAAACAACAATTCCATGCCGGCGGTTTATGCCCATGCTATTTTGAATCTTCGAGAATTTAAAATTGAGGCAGCCATCCGTGATATTAACGCATTAATCGAAAAAGAACCGAACAATCCTTTTTTCTGGGAGCTGAAAGGGCAAATTTATTTTGAAAGCGGGCAGATTCATAATGCGCGTCTTGCTTATCAAAAAGCACATGACCTCTTGCCTAATTCGCCAGCTTTTCAGCTCAATCTGGCACAAGCCATGCTCGAAGATTCACCCTCACCAAAAGAGATTGAAACTATTATCTCATTGCTTAACAAGTCTTTGGTTAAGAGCAAAAACGCCTATGCCTGGCTGATGTTGGCACAGGCTTACGGTATGCAAGACAATATGGCTTATGCTAATTATGCTTCTGCCGAGTTTAGTCTTTTTATCGGAGAAGTTGAAACGGCTCAAAAGCAAGTCAGTGAAGCCAAAAAGCTAAACCCGCCTTCGGCATTGCAGAACAAACTCAGCGATATCGAAAAGCGGATTGAGCAAATTTTGAAAAAGAGAAATTCGTTCTGATTAACGCCCACCTCTTGATGGTCTGCTTGGGCGCGGCGTTCTGCCGTTGTTATTTTCAGAATTATTGTCTTTTTCGTTATCGTTGTTTTGTGCCGGTTTTTGCGGCCAGTACTCTGCACTGAGCTGGCACTTTCCTTGTCTGTTCGGAACGCGCGTGCCTTTAACTCCTTTAGCATCCAAATCGCCACAGATATTTTGAATTGAGCTATAGGCTTTGCTGACAAAGTCATTTACCGTATCTTTTCGTTCCTTGGTTGTCATATCCGGACTTGAAATTTCTTCCTTAACCGCTTCTCCGGCCTTTTTGATTTCTTTTGGCAACAGAGCCTCATAAATGGCGGTCAACTGCGCGGCAGAAAGATTTCTCATCTGTGTTTCGTGATTAAACTCCAGTCCTTTTTCTGCAAATTTTGCTCTGATGGCTGAAACTTCTTCCTCGCTGAAGAAATTGTTCTTCGGGTTCATAACATAGTCCATTCTGACTTCGGGGTCATCAACCTCGCCACCGCGATAAGCATCAAATATGCGGGAAATGGTCGTAGCCGCACCAATAACATTTTCAGCTTTTCCGCCACGGATTTCTTTTTCCATAAGAGGCTTAAAGCTGCCGTCATAGGCATTGCGGAATGGTTTGAAGTTATAATTACCTTCAAGCTCTTTAATATAACCATAGGTACGGTGTTTAGAAATATCGGCACCTTTATCTCCGCCTTCGGCATTTTTTCTCATTTGTTGTGCCAAACGCCATTTGAACAGCTGAGCATCTTCTTCTGATAATTTGTCTTCCGCTTTTTTTACCATATCTGCGGCTTGATGCTCGTTAAAGCCAATTCCTCTCGGAATAACGCCATAAGCAGCACACATGGTGCGGAAAACACCTTTATCAGCATCCGACAAGCCTGAAAATTTTATATGGGTATATCCGGCAGCTTTCATCAAGCCAACCAGACGATCTGCCGTATTATCATCAACCTTTTTGTTTCCCGGCATTGAATATCCGGCTTCATAACCGCCGTCTTCCGTCTCTCTGAGGCAGAATACACCACTATGGCTTACCTTTATGTTTCCTTTGTCATCAATAGAACCATCTTGCTCCATATTATTCGGATTTTCATTGTCAAAAATGACCCAAATATTCCAGCCGCCAACTTCTTGTTCAAAAAAGCTTAGGCCGCTTCTTTTGGCCATACCGGTAGTCAAAATATCTTCTCTCATGCGGCGGCAAGCTTCTGCATAGCTGATTTTTGTTTTTTTGGCCGGAGCAGGCTTTTGTGCCGGCCTGCGAGGTGCAAGCTTAATTTGAGGAAAAGTCGGAAGTGGGGCAACATCATGATCGTCCAAGTTATATTCCGGAGAAATAACATTTTGCGGCGCGGAAAGTTGTTGTGCGTTTTGGGCTTTTTCTGCATTGATTTCTTGCTGAGCAGCGGAAATCGTTTCCTTTAACTTGGCATCCAGCTCATCAGGAAGTTTGAAATTTTTTATGCCCGCTAATTCTAAGCTGTTCATCAGCTCTTTGACCTGATCTTTGCTGATGTCGTTATTCGAGAAAGTCAGCTTGCCGTCTTTTATTACAAAAGAAAATGGTGATGGCTGCATTTTATCAACAACAAGCAAAAGCTCGTTATTTTTATCAATTGTCATTTTTATCTTATCGTCTTTCTGACGGGCGGACATTCTTTCTCTTAAGTTATAGAGATTTGTATAAGCTTCGGGATTTTTCTCAAAAGCATTATTCTTGGTTTTTATTTTGGTGCTTAAGAGAGCATTATTCTTTTTGATGGCAGATAATTTTTCAATAATCTCAGATTTTTTTTCAGGAGAAGATTTTAGTTCTTCGGAAAGTCTTTGCGCCTCAATATTGTTCCGCTCAATTATAGCAGCAGCCTCTTGAGATTCTTTCTCAAGTTTCTTTTTTATATCAGCCGGAGATAAATCTGATTTTAAGCGTGTGTTGTCATTTATTTTTTCAAAATCATCAAAGGTAATTGTCAGATTATCTGTTTTTTCTTGTGCCATCTTTTTGCTCCGTTCTATTTAATTGTTTTTATTGTAGCACAATTTGCGAAAAAAACAATCACTTTTTGACAAAAAAACAAGCCTCCCGAAGGAAGCCTGTTTTTTGTTTTTATCTTTTCTTATTTTTTAAGAACAACAACACCTGGGAGCTCTTTGCCTTCCATCCATTCGAGGAAAGCGCCACCAGCGGTTGAAACATAAGAAAACTTGTCGGCAACACCGGCATTTTCCATGGCGGAAACTGTATCACCACCACCGGCAACGGTCATTAAGCGGCCTTCACCAGTCAAAATAGCTGCTTTTTCTGCAACTTTGTTGGTTGCATTATCAAACGGCTTGAGCTCGAATACACCCAAAGGTCCGTTCCAAACCAAAGTTTTGCATTCTTCAAGCTTTTGGTTGATAGCTTCTATGGTCTTTTCACCAACATCCATCAAAATCCAACCTTCTGCCGGAATATGCTCTAAGTTAACAGTCTTGTGCTCAGCATCGGCCTTAAATTCTTTTGAAACAACAACGTCTAACGGCAAGATAATCTCGCAGCTGTTGGCTTTTGCGGTTTTCATAATTTCTTTGGCGGTGTCAATCATATCCATTTGAACCAAAGAGTTTGCTTCATTAACCGTATCAATACCGCTGGCTTTCATAAAGGTGTGAGCCATACCGCCGGAGATGACCAGCTTATCAACTTTTTTGACCAGATTGTTCAACAAGTCAAGCTTGGTGGAAACTTTTGAACCACCGACAATTGCCATTAACGGGCGTTTCGGGTCATTCAAACCTTTTGACAAAGCATTAACTTCTTCTGCCATCAGCAAGCCCATTGCTGCCGGACGCAGTTTTGCGGCGGCAACCATAGATGCATGCGCGCGGTGAGCGGTTGAAAAAGCATCTGAAACATAAACATCAACCGGTTTTACCAGCTCTGCGGCAAAAGCTTCATCGCCTTTCTTTTCTTCATTATAATAACGCAGATTTTCCAAAAGCAAAATCTCGTCATCACGCAAAGATTTAACAGCGGCGGCAACTTTTTCGCCAATGCAATCATCTACAAAGACAACCTTATAGCCGGCTGCTTTTTCTAAATCTTTTACAATGTGGCTCAAAGAGTTTTTAATATCTCCCTTGCCTTCCGGACGACCAAAGTGAGATACGACAACAACTTTTGCGCCTTTGCTTTTCAGCAATTTAATGGTCGGAACCGTACGAACAATGCGCGCATCGTTGGTAACATGAAAATTTTCATCCATAGGAACGTTCAAATCTGCACGCAACATAACAACTTTGCCCTGCAGGTTGCCTAAATCTTCTATTGTTTTATATTCCATTGTGTTTTCCTTCTATCTCAATAAAAAAATTACCCGCCGCGGATTCCGCCCCTAAAAAAACAGAGCTTAAGAATCCTTATGCGGCGGGAAAAAACGAAATTATCCGTTTACTTTAGCCATGTGGCGGATGAGGTCTAATACCTTGTTAGAATAACCCCATTCGTTATCGTACCAGCTAACAACCTTAACGAAAGTCGGAGTCAACTGAATACCAGCCTTGGCATCAAAGATTGATGTGCGAGAATCGCCCAAGAAGTCAGAAGATACAACGGCATCTTCGGTGTAACCCAAAATACCTTTCAATTCGCCTTCAGAAGCTTCTTTCATGGCTTTGCAGATTTCTTCATAAGTTGCCGGTTTGGCCAGGTTAGCGGTCAAGTCAACAACAGAAACATCCAAAGTCGGAACGCGGAATGACATACCGGTCAATTTGCCGTTCAAAGACGGAATAACCTTACCAACAGCCTTTGCAGCACCGGTTGAAGACGGAATGATGTTGCCAGAAGCAGCACGACCACCTCTCCAGTCCTTCATAGACGGGCCGTCAACGGTTTTCTGAGTAGCGGTGGTTGAGTGAACAGTGGTCATCAAACCATCGGTAATGCCGAATTTGTCATTCAAAACTTTTGCAATAGGAGCCAAGCAGTTTGTGGTGCAAGAAGCGTTTGATACAAACTGGGTGCCTTTAACATAAGAATCGGTGTTAACACCACAAACAAACATCGGAGTGTCATCTTTTGAAGGAGCTGACATTACAACATATTTTGCACCGGCATCAATGTGGCCCTGAGCTTTTTCTTTGGTCAAGAACAAACCTGTTGATTCAACAACATATTCTGCTCCGATTTCACCCCATTTGAGGTCTGCCGGATTCTTTTCAGCAGTAACGCGGATAGCTTTACCGTTAACAACAAGCTTGCCGTCTTTTACTTCGATAGAACCTTTGAACTGGCCATGCATAGAATCATAGCGTAGCATATATGCCATATATTCAACATCAATAAGGTCGTTAATGCCGACGATTTCGATATCATTATTTTCTTGAGCGGCACGAAAAACTAAGCGGCCGATACGACCAAAGCCGTTGATACCAACGCGAATTGCCATATTATTTTCCTTCCTTTACTAAAAAAAGTTATATGCGGACTACCCCGCACAGGCATTGTTAATCCGAATGTAATTTACCACTGAATCTTTTTTTTTCAAGAAATAATTTAAATCCGCTGATTTTATTAACAGGGGAAAAATTTTTCGCGGTAATTTTACCTTTTATAAAAAATACTCTTGAAAGCATGAGAAAATTATGATATATTAGAGTCGTGAAGATGAGTTGTATAGAAGGTGATATTATGATGAACAATAGAAAATTACTGTTTTTTATATCAGTTTCGGCTTTTGTGCTCATTGGTACAGAAGCTCAATCCGGACAAATTTATTTGTCTGGTCGCGGTGTTTTATCCTCGCAAGTCTACACACACCACACACACCTAGATAAACGCCGCAGCAGCTCATCTTCCAAAGAAAATTTGGTTAAGTTGGCTGCCGTATGCTTTATTAATGATACCGAAAATTGTAATGGTGAGCAGTTTGGTAATACTGAAAACAGTGGCGGAAATGGTGGCTCTGGCGGTGTACCTGATTATGATTTGAATGACGCCGAACGTTGCCGCAAAGAAGGTTATGGGCTGACCTCTTGTGCAGCGGGAGAAACGCCGGAAGGCTTTTGTATTTATAACAGCGCTTACTTTGCGCGTTGCGTATGCCCATCGGGTTATAAAACTTGTGAGCCACCTTATTACGGCGTCGGACAAGCTTGCGGCGATAAATATGCATCTTGCGAAGAAGATACCGAGCGTGCCTGCAAAGAGCTAGATTCCGAATTTACTGATACATGTCAAACAGGTTGGAAAGTCGATCCCAATAACGCCTGTCAATATGATAAAACTTTCGGAAAATGCTGTAATCTTTGCAATGGCTATGATTATACTTCAATCCCCGAAGGTTATATTGCCGACGGTGCCGCATGTGTGGATTGCAACGGAACAAGCAAATACAAAATCAAAATCAATCCTTGTAACGGCTTCCAAGACTGCGGCGTTATGGGTGGCGATACCGGCGCTAAAACTTGTATGTCCGGCTCTCAAATAAAATATGATAACTGCAAACCTTGCCCCAACTTGGGAACACTTTCGAGCTGTCCAAGCCCGTTCACTTGTACTTATGAAGCATGCTCTAACCGTTATTACAAATCCGGCTGCCAGTCCGGCTATGACTGGAACGCTTCTAATAAAACCTGCACAAAACAATGTGATAATCGATGTGAAAATAGTTATGCCTCATTATCTTGTCCTTCCGGTTGGGATACAACAAGCAATGGATCAGATGGCTGTGGAAACACTTGCTATAAATGTTGTAAAAACTACACTCTTATTGGAGAAGAAGTTGGTAGTTTTTCATGTAAATCTGAGTGGAACTCACTTTATTACGGCAGCGGTATTATTTACAAGATTTACAAAGCTGATGATGGTAGTGTTGTTAAACTACCTTGCATAGCAAGAAGTAATGCAATGGTTACAGAAGAAGAATGTATTGCCAAACAAGGTAATTTAATTTGCTCTGATATATTTTGGGGTGAGCTATGTATGTAAAATATATCATTTTTACGGGCTGATGGATTTATTCAGCCTGTTTTTTTATGCGCTCATGAGGACTTTGGCGGCGGCGCGGGCTTCATCGGTAACGTGCTCGCCGGCCAACATCCGCGCGACTTCTTCCTGTCTTTCGGTTGATGATAGCTCTTTAACGCTGGTGGTGGTGATATTATCCTGCGTTTCTTTCCAGACTTTATAATGCTGATTGCCGCAGGCGGCGACTTGGGGCGAATGGGTTACGACCAAGACCTGAACCGTCTTTCCTAATCTTGCCAAGCGTTCACCAACCGCGCGCGCCGTTGCACCGCCGACGCCAGCGTCTACTTCATCAAATATCATGGTGCCGATTTCACTGCTTTGGGCTAAATTTACTTTTAAGGCCAGCATAAAGCGCGCCAGTTCACCGCCAGAGGCAATTTTATTCAACGGGCCTTGCGGTGAGTTTGGGTTGGTTGATACCGTGAAATAAACTTTGTCTTGCCCCTTCTCGGTCCAATTATCTTCGCCTAAAGCTTCTATCTTGGTTTCAAACTTGGCTTTTTCCATTTTAAGCGGAGCTAATTCCTTCATGACCAGCGCGTCTAATTTTTGCGCTGCGGCTTTGCGTGCCTTGCTTAATTCCTCTGCCGTTTGGGCGCAGAGCTTTTTCTGTTCGGCTTCTTGTTTTTTCAGCTTATCAAGCCCCTCTTCTCCATGCTCGATTTGTTCAAGCTTTTGGCGCATTTCGCCTAGCTTGTCTTCAAGTTCATCTGTGGAGCACTGGTGCTTGCGGGCTAAACCGCGCAGCTTATACAACCGTTCCTCAATTCCTTCCTGCTCGCTTTGATTCAAGCTGACGTTACGGCTGGCGTCCTCGATTTCATTAATCGCTTCTTCGGCGTTAATCATCGTTTGTTCAAGGAGTGTGCTTATCCCTGCGTATTTGCCGGAAACAATTCTATCTGCCCTTTCTATCGCTGACTGAGCGCGGCGTAAAGCTGAGATAATATCTTGTTCACCATTCAGGGCGCCATAAGCCAGATTTAAGCTCTCAATGATTTTTTCGGCGTTCATTAATTCCAAGCGTTTTTGGCTTAGCTCTTCTTCCTCGCCTTTGTGCGGCTTTATCTCCTCAAGCTCCTTAACCCAATGGCGAAGTTCTTCTTCCTCTGCCTTGGCATGATTTATGCTGTTTTCGGTATCTTCGCGTTCTTTCTTAATCCGTTTATATTCGCAAAAACTTTCTTTATAAGCTTTCAACTCTTTTTCATAACCGCCGAACGAATCTAAAATATCGCCATGATTAGCCGGATTAAGCAAACCTTGATTGTCATATTGGCCGTGGACTTCCACCAAAAAACTGCCGATTTCTTTCAAAACCTTAGCGCTTATCGGCTGGTCATTCAGAAAGATTTTACCCTTGCCCTCTTTGGTGAGGCTGCGCTTTATTTCAAGCGTGCCGTCTTCGGGCGAATCTAAATCATATTCTTCAAACAGGGGGTTCAGTCCTTTATTCTCCGCGCCAATCTCAAAAGTGGCGGTGACGCTTAATTTATCTGCACCCTGCCGAATTAATCCGGTTTCGGCGCGGCCACCCAAAATCAAGCCCAGAGAATCAAGCAAGATTGACTTACCGGCGCCGGTTTCTCCGGTCAGCACACTTAAGCCGGACTTGAAATCCAAGTCCAGCTTGTCAATCAAAACAACATTTCTTATCGAAAGTGCGCTTAACATCTCTGTTCTCGTTTTTTTATTAAGCGGCCATCAGGCTTTCAGCCTTTTGTGTCCACGGACTTTTGGGATAATTATACTTCAGGACACGGGCAGCGGTTTGGGCCTCTTTGCTTAAGCCAAGAATTTTATAAATTTCGACCTGACGATACAAAGCTTCTTCAATCTGGGTTGTGGTTTGATAATTATTGACCACAGCTGAAAAACGGTTCAGCGCCGACAGATAATTTTTTTGTGACAAATAATAGCGACCGATAACCATTTCTTGTCCGGCTAATCTGTCCTTGGCCAGAATTATTTTTTGTTCAGCGTCTTTGGCGTATTCGCTATTTGGGAAGCGCAAGACAACTTGTTCCAAAGCGGCTAATGCTTTTGAGGTATTACCCTGATCATTTTCCGGACTTTCGATTTGGTCATAATAGCACAAGGCTTTTAAGTAATAAGCATAGGCGATGTCTTTGTTTCCGGGGTGAAACTTGATGAATCTGTCCAGCGCCATGATGGCATCATCATATTCTTTGGCTTTGTAAAAAGAATAAGCTCCCATGATTTTGGCCTTGACCGCCCATTTGGAATAAGGGTGCTCTAATTCAACTTTTTCAAAGCTTTTGGCTGCCGTTTTATAAGACGTTTCTTCCATTTCTTTATAGGCTTGATTATATTGTTCTTCCGCCGTTAACGGAGTTTCTTCATCGGCAGTGGAGGCGCAACCGTTTACACCGGCCAGAGCCATTAACACGCAAAACAAAAGTGACGTCTTTTTCATCTGTTTTTACTCCAATGTATAGTTTGTGCTGTCTGCAAAAAGTTTTTTCAAAAGTTCGTTATTGTGGAAATGCCCACTCTTTTTACCCGTGAATTTTCCTTTTATGCGATAACCTGAGGTGTATAAATCGCCGACGGCGTCTAAAGCTTTGTGTTTGACGCATTCATCTTTGACGCGGAAGCCCTCGGGGTTCATAATCGTTTCACCATCCAAGACAACGGCATTATCCAAGCTTCCGCCTTTTATCAAACCCAATGAACGAAGGTAATCTATTTGATATTTTTCGCAAAAAGTGCGGCTTGGGGCAATTTCTTTTTCATAAACAGCCGGTGTTATTTTAGAATCGAAAATTTGGTGACCGACGATTTTTGAAGGAAAGTCGATTTCCATACAAATTTCTAAGTATTCTGCCGGTTCAAGAGATGTTTCATTGCCTTTGTCATCCGTAAATTTTACCGGTTTTAAGACTTTTAGACAACGGCGCGGTGCGTTTTGCTCAACAAGTTCTGCCGTTTTCAGAGCCTCATAAAAACATTTGCCACTGCCATCCATTATCGGGATTTCCGTATTATTTACTTCAATCAAAGCATTGTCTATGCCGCAAACATAAAGCGCCGACATGATATGTTCAATGGTAGAAACAAGTGCGCCTTTGCCATCTCCCAAGCAAGTGCAATTTCTTGTATCGACCACGTTTGAGTAAAGCGCATTTATTTCCGGTTGATTAGGCAGATCTACCCGCTTAAAAATGATTCCGCTATTTTCGGCGGCCGGCTTGATGGTCAAAATGCTTTGGACGCCGGAATGGAGCCCTACTCCTTCTATTCTGACATTATTTTTGAGTGTTTGCTGGCGCAAATTTAATCTCCTTAGCTTTTATAAAAAAAAACAGGCAGCCTATAAGCCGGGTTCTGTCCTTTGATTGTCTTCTTGCGAATTCTCTCAAAGGGATAGCTATTCATCTTGGCGAACAATCACTTGTTCGCTCATCGCGACCTACCTCTGGAGCGGAGCGGAAACTCTCCGTGTAGTCATTTCCGAAAAAATGCTCTCCTCATTTGGTCTTGCTTCAGGCATGGTTTACCTTGCCACGGACATTGCTGCCCATGCGGTGGGCTCTTACCCCGCCTTTTCAACCTTACTCAAAAACGCTTGTTTTCAAGCGGTAATTTTCTGCGGCACTGTCACTTGGATTGCTCCAGCCAGACGTTATCTGGTACCCCGTTTCCGTGAAGCCCGGACTTTCCTCACCGCTTGAACAAGTCTTGCGGCGCAGCTATCCGGCTACCTGTTTGCAAAGCTTATACTCTTTGCCTTTATTTTGCAAGTGGTTTATCACTCTTGCCCACGCTAAAAAAACAATAAAGCGCGTCGGATTTTTCCGATTCGCGCTTATGGCTTATCAGTTATCACCAAGTATTAAAAAAAATATTAAAAAAATTTGTTCTTTTTTGATTTTCTCCACCCCTCGCAAACCCTTATCCAGCAAGGCTTTGAGCATAGCAAATTATTTTCTCCCCGAACAAAAGAAGAACAGTTAACAAAATCCTAAAAATTCCCATTGATTCCCATAAAATCCCATGATATACCATAAATCAGAGGGCAGTTATTTTTTAGAGGGGCTATTGTGAGAAAATCTTTTCTCTTCTTAGATACAATAATAAATAAGGTTGACGCCAAAGGGCGCGTCTCCCTTCCCTCAGACTACCGCGCAATTCTTAAAGATTTATCAACGGAAATTGTTTGCTACCGCAGCCTTAGCGCCCCATGTATCGAAGGCTGCACCGAAGAGCTCTTGGATAAACTTGCCACAGACATTGAAAGTTCCATGGACTTTTTTTCCCAAGAACAAGATGACTTAACAAATCTTATTTTTGGTGATGCAAAGCGTTTTCCGTTTGATTCAACCGGACGTATTGTCTTGTCCGAAAAGCTTTTGAAGCATGCGCAAATCACCGATGCAGCCGTTTTTGTCGGTAAAGGCCGCAAGTTTCAGATTTGGAATCCGCAAAACTGGGAAAAAGAAGAAGCGCGTATTCGTGCCGAAGTTTTGAAGAAACGTCCGCAGCTTTCAGTAAAACCGGAAGGAGGAGCTGAATAATGTCCAGCACTCAGAAACATATTCCGGTTATGCTTCGTGAAGTTTTGCAAAATTTGACTCCCGCTGACGGAAAAGTTTATGTTGATGCAACTTTTGGCAACGGCGGTTACACCCAAGCCATTCTTGAAGCAGCAGACTGCAAAGTTATTGCACTTGACCGCGACCCAAATGTTAAGGCTCGCGCCGAAGAATTGAAATCAATTTATGGAAATCGCTTTGAGTTCAGAGCAGGTCAGTTTGGTGATTTTGCCGATTTGGTTTCCGAAGGAATCGATGGTGCGGTTTTTGATATCGGTGTTTCTTCCATGCAGCTCGACAATAAAGAACGCGGCTTTTCGTTCTCTAAAGAAGCGCCGCTTGATATGCGTATGTCTTGCGAAGGAACTTCCGCCGCCGACCTTGTTAATTCTCTTTCCGAAAAAGAGTTAGCAGACATTATTTATAAATATGGTGAAGAGCGTAAATCACGTCAAATTGCCGCAAAAATCATCGCGGCTCGCAAAACTAAAAAGATTAGCACAACCACAGAGCTGGCTGACATAATTCATTCAGTTGTTAAAAAGTCACCAGCTTCCCCCATCGACCCTGCCACCCGTACTTTTCAAGCTCTGCGCATTGCTGTTAATAATGAGCTCGGCGAGCTTGAATCCGGTCTTGAAGGCGCACTCTCTCGCCTTAACCCCAATGGGCGGCTTGTTGTTGTTTCTTTCCACTCTCTTGAAGATAGAATCGTTAAGTCTTTCTTTAATGACAACCTCGGAAAGCCTAAAGCTGTTTCTCGTTATATGCCGCAAGTGGCGGTAGAAACGGCTGCAAGAATCTCCTCTTGCTCCAAAGCCATTCTTCCTCAAGATGATGAAATTGCCTCTAACCCTCGTTCCCGCTCCGCAAAATTGCGTTTCGCAATTAAGATTTGATTGAAAGGATTTCACTATGTCAAGCACAAGAACAGCCACTTTAACTCTTTGGTTTTGCCTGACCTGCCTTGTCGGTTTTGGTATGTTTGTGATGAAAAATAAGGTGCAATCCCTTGAGAAAGAACTCGCTCAAATCAACGAAAACATTAAAGATGATGTTAAAACCATTCATGTGCTTAATGCTGAATGGAGCCACCTTAACTCGCCGGAGCGCTTGCGTGAGCTGGCTGCAAAACATATTGCATTAAATCCGGTTCAGGCTGAACAAATTATTAACTATTCTGCGTTACCATTTGATTATGAAAGTGACGAATCGAATCGCAGAATCGCCGCTCAAAAAAGTATTTCTAACAAGGCTGAGCAGAACAGGCTGAAGAAAATGGCTCGTGCTCAGCGATAATCGCGGGGCAGAAGCTTATTATGATAGGAAATTTCTTTTCCAAAAGTCGCAAAAACTTTTATCTTCCGGGGCAGGAAATTAAACTAGATAAAAGTTTTTCTTTTAGCAGATATTCTTGCGAGAGTGATCCTCTTGCCATGTGCAAAAACCGTATGATTTTTGCAATGCTGATGTTTTTGCTCGTGTTTTCGGTTATTGCGCTGCGGTTGTTTTTTGTTTGTTTGAGCGGTTATGGCAGTGTTAAAGAAACTATTGTTGCGGATAATGACAGTTTCTATGCTTTGCCCGAAAATCCGATTAAACGCGCCGATATTCTTGATAGAAACGGCACGATTATCGCGACTTCTTTGCCAACGGTTAATCTCTATGCCGTGCCTTCTAAAATTATTAATCCTAAAAAAGCGGCTCAGAAACTGGCGGCTATTCTGCCTGATATTCGCTATGAAGACATCTTGGAAAAACTCAACCGCAAAAGCTCCTTTGTTTATATTAAGCGTAACCTTTCTCCTTCGCAACAATATCAGATTAACTATCTCGGAATCCCCGGTCTTGATTTTGAAAATGGGGAAAAGCGAATCTATCCGCACAAAAATCTATTTGCTCAGCTTATCGGTACAACTAATATCGACAATCTCGGTATCTCCGGTATGGAAAAAGAATTTGATAAACGTTTGAGAGAGTCTGATATCCCGCTTAAGCTGACAATTGATGTCGGTTTGCAAGACACCATTCGCAGAGGACTGGCCGAAGGAATTGAAAAATTTAGTGCGCTTGGCGGCGTTGCCATTCTTATGGATGTGAATACAGCAGAGGTTATTTCTATGGTTTCTTTGCCGGACTATGACCCGAATCGGATGTATAACGTCTCTGACCGCGCTTTGTTTAACTTTGCTACAAAAGGGTTGTATGAACCGGGGTCTGTCTTAAAAGTTTTTAACGCTGCTCTTGGGTTGGAAAAAGGAAATGTTAAACTAACTGATCGTTTTGATGCGACAAAGCCGATTAAGCTTCGTTACAACACAATTAAAGATTATCGCGGTGAGAATCGCTGGCTCGACTTACAAGAAATTCTTATCTACTCTTCAAACATTGGCTCTGCACAAATCGCTCTTAAAATCGGGCAGGAAAAGCAGCGTGAATTTCTAAGTTCTTTGGGCTTGTTTGATCCAATTTCTAATTTTGAAGTTACGGAAAAAGCTGCGCCCATCTTGCCTAGACGCTGGGGTGAAGCAACCACGGCAACCGTGGCTTATGGCTATGGTGTTTCGGTTACACCGCTTCATGTTATTACGGCTTTTTCATCAATCGTTAACGGTGGTATTTATAAAGCCCCTACCCTGATTGCCGATAACAGTCAGCGCGAAACGCACCGCGTGGTGTCGGAAAATACATCTAAAAAAATGCGCAAACTTCTACGCGGTGTTGTGGTTGAAGGATCCGGTAAACGCGCTAATGTCCTTGGTTATGAAGTGGCCGGAAAAACCGGAACTGCCAACAAGCTCGTAAACGGAAAATATATTGATAAAAAAGTTATGTCTACGTTTTTAGGAACTTTTCCGGCGTCAAACCCCAAATATGCCCTCTTTGTTATGCTTGACGAACCTAAAGCTACCAAAGAAACTTGGGGATTTGTGACTTCCGGATGGAATGCTGTTCCGACCGGAGGAAAAATTATTACGGCGATTGCCCCTCAGCTGAACCTGAAGGCTAATTATGATCTTGATGAAATGCGCAAGAATCGTATTATCGAAGCATCATTTGAACGATAATGCCGTTTGGATAACCGCTTGACAAGTTTATTCTTTTCTTTTATGTTCTTGATACTTTTTTATTATTAATTTTAAATCTTTATCATTATGGTTACTATTGCTCGTCTTGATCCGGAAGGAACCTTGCTTAAGGTTATTATCTTTCTTACCATTCTACTAACGGCCGCTATGGTTTGTTTGTCTTATTTTGATATATGGAATATATCTATTGCATGGTCTGTCGCCTTTGGCGCTATCTTTCTTGGCTTGAGTACATTTTTTCTTTCTATTGAGAAAGTTTTGCTTTTTTTGGCATCAGCGGTACTATGCTTGTTGTTTTGCATTGTGTCCTTGATTATTCTTGTCGGACACTATTTTTTAGCGCACTCAAGCTTGTGTGATACTGAGCCAAATACAGCGCTTAGTTTTTTGGCAGGGCTTTTGCTGCTGGTGGCAGTTGCCGGAATTTTTGAATTTTTTGCTTTTGCTCTTGTTTATTTTGAAAAATGGAAAAGAGCCAAGCGTCTTCGTTAAAAAAAATCGGTTCTTTACGAACCGATTTTTTTTATTCTTTATCCAACTGCTCATCCAGTGATTTTTCCAGCTCTTCAAGCTCTTGCTCATCTAAGTCAACAACAGGAACTTTATAAGCCTCGTTAAACCAATTGCCCAAGTCTATGTCTGCACAATGTTTGGAGCAAAAGGGACGATATTTGTTATCTTCGGTCACAAGCTTTTTGCATATTGGACAGCGATAAGTTTTAATGACTTCGCTCATGAGTTAGGCCTCAACACGTCCGGTTCCGTGGCAAGTCGGGCATTCTACACTCAAAATATCTGACAATGACGGGCGACGACGAACGCGAACAACCTCAACATTTCCGCCTCGAGACAAACCAATAACATGAGCTCTGGTCGAATCTTTAGCCAGCTCTCTGTCCAGTATCTCTAAGACAGGTTTCATATAGCGATATTCGGAAGAACCGGCAAAGTCGATAATGATTTTACCTGACAAATTTCTTAATCTTATTTGTCTGGCTATTTCAACCGCGGCTTCTTCATTAACATGAGAGATTGAGCCGGCGCCGTGATCGTCTCCGGTATCAACATCTATGGCAACAAAAGCTTTTGTTTCTTCAATGAAAACACGGCCGCCGCATTTTAAGCGGACTTCTTTTTCCATAGCTTCACCAATGGCCTCATCAACACCCATTTCTTTAAGCGGGCTGTTTTTAACCTCAACCTCAAAATCTCCGTCAAACTCGTTTTTGATGGCTTCTTCCATATTACGCGTATTAACTACAACTTTATTCAAAGTCAAAGCATTGTTGCTCATATATTCAAACAGCGGACTGCCTTTTGCATAAAGCAAGCAAGGAGCTGTTTCTGAACGGGCTTTGGCTCTGACAACATCATAAATTTTGCGAAGCTCTACCATTTCTTCAGCCAGTTCGTCAGGAGCAGCATCGGCGGCAGCAGTACGAATTACCCAACCTTCTTGGCCTTGAACATTATTTTGAACCAAAGTTTTTAGCTCCTTGATTTTTTCAAAGCTGCCGATGCGTGATGAAGCGTCAATATTCATACGGAACGGACAATATACCAAATAAGTTCCGACAAATTGTAATGAACGAACGACCTTTGCTCCTTTTTCAGCGCGACGCTCTTGTGTAACCTGAACAACTATGCTTTGACCTTCATTGTATTCAGTATCGCCCATGCCATATTCATCAGCGTTAAAAAAGGCGTCTTTGCCGTCTTTGATGTCTACCATATAGCCATGACGGCCGTTAGCCAAGTCCATCTTGCGCGTGATTTTTCCAAGATAGATATTTCCTTCCGCTGCTTTTGCATTATCAATTATTTCAATCTCTTTTACGCGCCCTTCATTCATTAATGCGATAGTGGTATAGGCGTTGCCTTTTTCATATACAATTGTGTCTACTGTCATTTTATTCCTGCTCCATTCAAGAGATTTTTTGTTTCATATAAAGGCAGACCGACGATGCCGCTGTATGAGCCAATAATCTTGCGTACATAAGCTTCCATTCTGCCTTCTATTTTATATCCGCTGCAGCCGACCCACTCTTTGGAGGCTACATAATTTTTGATTTCTTCTTCGGTTAATTGCTTCATAAGAATCCGTGTATCGACCAAGCGCTCGGAGATTTTGCCATTGGCATCAACAACACAGACGGCGCTTAATACATGATGAGCATGACCGGAAAGAGCTTTCATCACCTGAGTTTGTTCTTCGTCATTTTTGGCTTTATGCAACAAGCGGCGCCCGCATACAACAATTGTATCACAGGCCAAGATAACTTCTCCCTCATGAAGGGAAGAAACCTTTAATGCTTTTTCTCGAGCCATTCTTTTGACATAAGCGCTCGGCTTCTCGTCTTTTTTTTCGGTCTCATCAATATCTGCCGGACAAATTTCTTTCGGTGTATAACCTATCTGTTCCAGCAAAAGTCTTCTTTGCGGCGATGACGAGGCTAAGATAAAATTTTTCACCAAGATTTTATGCCCTTAAATGGCGTCATCATCATAGGTTTTTTCCATACGCTCATGGCGCTCCTGAGCTTCAACCGACAAAGTAGCAATCGGACGAGCCTCAAGTCTGGCGATACCTATCGGCTCACCGGTTTCTTCGCAATAGCCATATTCTTTGTCTTCAATGCGTTGGAGAGCTTCATCAATTTTGCCAATCAATTTTCTGATTCTGTCTTTGGTGCGCAAGTCAATTGCTTTATCTGTTTCCATAGAGGCGCGGTCAATATCATCCGGCTGGTTTAATCCACCTTGACGCAAATCATCTAATGTATCTTTTGACTGGCCTATCAGTTCTTTTTTCCAGTTTAACAGCTTTTGGCGAAAGTATTCGACCTGATAGTCGTTCATGTATTCTTCATCTTCACTTGGTTTATAGTCTGGCGGGAGAATTATTGATGCTTCCATATCTTTAGCTCCTTCTTGTTTATCACAATTATCTATTATTTTTTAGGTTAATCTTTTCTCTTATGTTCCGCAACAAAAAAAGTTTGCTTATCACAGTTATTTCATTAATTTTGCCAGCTCTACCTCTATTCTGAGTTCTATTTCTGCCATTATTTCATCAAGGCGCTCATCGCCGCTGGTTCCTCTGCGTTCTCTGACAAAGCGTGCAATCTCAATCATTCGGTCTTTGGAGATAGCTCCAATCAAAAGACCGTCTCTGATTTCTTCAAGTTTTTCGATTAAGCTTTTTCCGCGTACAACAGTTTGACGGCGGCGCTCTTTTTCTTCATCGGCGTCTACCATTTGCGCTGCGAGCAAAACCTCGGTTCCGCTTAGGCTGCTGGTGGTTTGGACCGGTGCGTTTTCTTCTGTTGCCATTGTTTGTTCAAGATATGAAGAAAAGCTGCTGCCGGTCGAGACTTTTTTAGTTTTAGCCCCACTTTTTATCTCATTGCTTTTACTGATATCACCGACTTGAATCATTTGTTTTTTTCCTTATTGAAATTCCCAAGTGATTTCATTGTTTTCTCGTTTGCAAATGGCGGCGGCTTGTGTGGTGTTCAGAGGCAAGGCATCTGTCGCATTATGTCTCTTGTTTATCGGCCACTCATAGGTCTTATCATTGATTTTTATGGATACTAAGTCAGAACTATCCGTATAAACCCAATTCATTAGCCCCAGCGCAACGCATACTGCCATGGGAAGACCATCAAACCTTATTTTATAGGTCATACCAGCCGAGCTTAGAACTACATTGCCGTAAGGTTGAACAATATTTTCGCCGTTTGTCATATAGCGCGGTATAAGATTTTCATCAATGAGCGTTTGCTCCGAAACTTTCAAATAGTTTCCGTCGGCAACATAGCGTTGGCTCACAACTTTTTGCAAAGTCAGAATATCATCTTGAACGCGGTTTTTGCGATACCTATCCATTATGCTTCCAACCAACATCCCAGAACTTGCCGCAACCATGCCGATGATACCTAAAACACCCAGCACTTCAACAAATGTATAGCCGCTATCTGCTCTTCTTTTCATAATCTTTTCCGCATTGTTTTATAATCTATATTTTTTATTTATAACATTTTCTATCTTGTTTCTCAATATTTATATTTATTTTTTTACTTTTATTTTATTTAATATTGGTTATATTATTTGCAGATTTTTAATTTTTTATGAGGTTTTATGATGAAAAAAGTTCTTTTGCCATTGGCTGCTGTCGCTTTTGTTACAAACATTGCTTCCGCAAAGGCTAATAATGGCTCAAATTTGAACTATGTTCCTTATGTTGGTCTGGATTATGTTTATTCTAACGTAAACGCTAAAAACTTAAGACCGAATCTTAATTCTGCCGCAATTAACATCGGTTCTGACTACAATCGCTTTTTCAGCACCGAGTTGTTTTATCAGTTTTCGGACACATCAAAGAAAAACAGCAGCATAAACGGCAAGGTAAAAACCTCTTTCCAAGCCGGAGGCCTTGACGTTTATGGCTATCTGCCGTTACTTTGCGACAGAGATTTAGCCCTTATCGGAACAGCCGGTGTCGGCATCTATGACTTCCGCAAAAAATATTCTAACCCCTACGTTAAAGACGGAAATGACCAAGGTTATGGTTATCGTTTGGGCGCCGGTATGTTTTATTCTTTAAACAAAGACTGGGCCGTTCGTGCAGTTGCTCGCTATGTTAAGCTGGACGAAGTTAAAGACATTGACCATATGTGGGAATATTCTGCAGGTTTGCGTTATACCTTCTAAAGGAAGAAAAGCATGAAAAATTTTGTTTTAGCGCTTTGCGGCGTTTTGGCGTTGGCGGCTTGCTCGGATAAAGAGTCTGATAAAACAGCTGCGGCTTCCGTGGTTGACGAATCGGTTATCTCTGATTTTAGCGGCAAGACTTTCGAAGTCAGTGCGGCAACAGCTGGAAATCCTTGCGGCCTTAACAGCGAAACAGTTTGCGCCGTTGAAGATTACATCTCTTGCTCAATAAACCCAAGTTTGGCAAAATGCGCGGAAGCAAAAGACTTTTTGCCGAGTTTTGTGTTTATGAATGATGAAAGCCTGGAGCGTCCGACATGGCAGAAGTTTGAGATTGTTAAGGTTAAGCCTCTCGCCTCGGGTGAAATGGAGATTTATACCACCTCAACCTGTGACGGAAAGTGGTTTGGTCTGTGTCAGGGCAACATCATCTTTGTATTGGCAAACAAAAATTCTCGCTGGTTTGTTAAAGACATTTATGCCAGAGAAAATTTTTAGAGATAAAGTAAAAGCGGAGTTTTGAAGCTCCGCTTTTTTTGTTGCTAAAACTCAAGGACGGGACGAACATATGATCTACCTTTTTTGCTTGTAGCAGAACTTGAGTAATTGGATAAACCATAATTAACATACGATATAAAATACCAAGCTCTGGAAAGAATAGATTCTGATGATGACCAAAATGAACTCGAAAATTGCTCTCCGCCAACTTTTTTTATGCTATTATTCAACAAATCCATATTTGCAAAAATTGAAGTGATTGTTCCGGCTGCCGGTAAACACCAATCACCAATGTTGGTTCCTGAAGTACTATAATTATATGCTGTCCATACCGCAGGAAATTTGCTAGCATCTCCAGCGTCCATTATTTTTTGACTATTGGAACAACTTGAAGTTTCTTTATAAGCTGCCTTACTATTTGCGTGATTTGTTAATCCTGACACATCGATTTCCTCCGAAGCCCATTGAACATAATTTAGCTTTTTTAAGGCAATCGCTTGTCCGCCGCCACCGGCATAAGAACAGACAACAACTCCTATTGGTGTCTTTCCGCTTTGTGTGGTTGAAGTGACTGTCATATCACTGTTAAGTATGTAACCAATTTCTGAGCCTTTCATGCAGGCATTATTAGCGGCACAAGATTTACCGCTCCAAAAATAACCACTTGAACAATTACAAGCAGTATATTTTTCGCCACATGCCGTACCTTTGCCGCCAGTTTCGTTTGCTCCAGTACAAGTATATTTATAATCAGTGGGACAAGAACAACTACTATAGCTCCACGTGTAAGGACTTTTACATTTGCAAGAAGTATATTTTCCGCCACAAGCTGTACCACTTCCTCCGGTTTGATTTGAGCCGGTGCAGGTGTATTGATAAGTACTTGCACATTGCGATGTGCAAGTTTGAGCTGAGGCATTCCAATCATAACCGGATTGACAACCGGATTTGTAGTATTTTCCAGAGCATGCTTCATAAGTACAAGTAAATGTTGAAGGACAAGAAGTTAATGTTCCTTTATTTGCACATTGTGGGGTGCAGGTTTGTGACGAGGCGTTCCAATCATAACCAGACTGACAGCCGGATTTATAATAACGATTTGAGCATGCTTCATAAGTACAAGTAAACGGACTTGGGCAAGAACTCAAGGTTCCCAAGTTCGGACAAGGTTTGCAGTTATCGTATTTTATTTGCGAACCCGACATACAAGTTTTAGCACCGGTATCGCCACCCATGATGCCGCAATCTTGGAATCCATCGCAAGGATTAATCTTGATTTTATATTTGCTTGTTCCGTTGCAATCAACACAAGCGGCACCGTCAGCAATATAACCTTCGGGAATAGTGGTGTAATCATAACCTTCGCAAAGGTTACAGCATTTTCCATAAGTTGGGTCATATTCACAAGCATTATTCGGATCAACTTTCCAGCCTGTTTGACAGGTGTCGGTAAATTCGGAATCAAGTTCTTTACAGGCGCGCTCGGTATCTTCTTCGCAAGAGGCATATTTATTGCCGCAAGCCGTGCCAACACCATAATAAGGCGGCTCACAAGTTTTATAACCCGACGGGCATACGCAACGAGCGAAGTAATTGCTGTTATAAATACAAAAGCCTTCCGGTGTTTCTCCGGCAGCACAAGAAGTCAAAGTATAACCTTCTTTGCGGCAACGCTCGGCATCATTCAAATCATAATCCGACACCCCGCCGGAACCGCCATTTCCACCACTGTTTTCGGTATTGCCAAACGTCTCACCACTACAAGCCGAAGTATCATTAATAAAGCAAACTGCCGCCAATTTTATCTCATCAGAAGAAGACAAGCCCGAGGACGGAGAATAGAGGTGTGTGTGAAGTGTGTTGATAAGTCGTTCTCCACC
>CALXTD010000019.1 GCA_944391315.1 uncultured Alphaproteobacteria bacterium
AGGAGTTTTTTATCTGTAAAGCTCTAAGCTCTTTGGAACTACCGGCCTAGCCGGTAGTTTTCTTGTTACAAAAAAAGCCGTTTCAAAACGAAACGGCCTGGAATTGGTGGGAGTGACAAGACTCGAACTTGTGACCTCTACGATGTCAACGTAAATTCTATTTGTTTTATATTATTTTCTTATTTAATCTTATATATGATAGTTACTTATTTTTCAATAATTTTATGTTGACTTATGTTTTCTCAGCGATTATGTTAAATGAATAAATTTACTAAAATTAGTTACCTATCCGTTACCTAAGAGAGAGGGGGGGGGGAAAAACATGCCCAAGTTATCTAAAAGCTTTGTAAATCAAATTAAGAACCTTACTTATAAAGACAAAACCTTTACTGATGATGAAATCAAAAAATTAGCTATTCGCATACAAGGAAAGAAAAAATCCTGGATATTAACATATAGGATGAACGGCAAACAAGAAAAAATTACTTTAGGCTCAATATTTGAACGGACACCTGATGATGTAAAGTCTGAGGCCATTGAATTACTTGATATGATTAACAAAGGAATCAATCCCAAAAACCACCGCAATCAAGCTCGTAATATTTTGAATATATCGGAACTATGCGACCTATATATGGCTGAAGGTGTTACGCACAAAAAAGAATCCACTCTTAAAATTGACAAAGGCAGAATAACACATCATATAAAACCCCTTATTGGAAATATTCGACTTTCCGAACTCAATACCGGTGATATAGAAAGAATGATGATAAAAATTATGAACGGCGATATTAAATCAGCGCAAGAACAATGCAAAAAAAGAGGACGAAGCCGTGTCACAGGAGGTAAAGAGGCTGCCAATAGAACAGTTCAACTTCTTAGTGCTATTTTAAATTTTGCTAGACATAGAGAACTCATTGATAAGAATCCAGCTAAATTTGTAAAAAGACCTAAAACGCCAGCAAAAGAAACTTTCTTAGACCCACAAGATATAAAGCACTTAGGAACAATTCTTAAGCACCCCCTTTATTGTGATAAGAAAGAGGCCATTAATGCTATTAAGCTTTTATTGTTAACAGGATGCAGGAAGAATGAAATTTTGTCTTTGCGCTGGGATTTTATTGATTTTGACAATCAATGCTTTCGTTTTCCTGATACAAAAACAGGCAAACAAAATAGAGTCTTTGGAATTGCGGCCCTAAGACTATTAAAAGAGATTAAATCAAAAAACAAATCTCCATGGGTGTTCCCCGCAACAAAAGGAGAAGGACATTACGTTGGTCTTCCCAAAATCTTTAATAGAATCTGCTCTTCCAAACTGGAGGATGATTTTGCTGATAACACAACTACTTTTTATAAACCAGATATAACTCTTCATTCTTTAAGACATACATTTGCCAGTATTTCAAATTTACTTGGCTACAACGACTTTACCATAGCTGGAATGCTTGGACACCACATTAGAAGCACTACTGCTCGCTATAGTCACAATGTTGACAGTGCTCTTATCTCAGCAGCAAATCAAGTATCTGAATTTATTAACAACCTCTTGGAAGGATATGACAATGAACTCATCTCAAAATAAAAAGAGCTATGTTAGAAAAAGAGAAAACAGTTTCGAGGATGTAACGCGCCATAAAATTTCAAGACCCGGCTTTATAAAAACGCCAGAAGAAAATATGCAAAAATATCTTTCAGAAGTAGCTGCTGCTGAAAAAGCTCTATATAACCACTACAATCTTGAATATAATAAACTGCTGAATGGACACAAATTGGCCATATGCTTAGCAAAAGAATTTATTCCCGGTTTCTTAGCTGAAGACTATACTCTTGGTAGGCCTAAAGAAATAGATGAATTAGACCAGTTAGCATTATGTATATGTGTTCGTATTGTTCAACTGGAACATGATGGAGAAAAAATATCTATTGAAAATATTTTAACTGAAGTAAAAAAACGCTGGAATTACTCATCTTCTGTATCGTCTCTTCGCTCTCGATATTATGAATATACGAAAAGCAAAATTTGCACTATACTGTTTGATAGAATCAAAGACCACAAGCAAGTTATGCTTGATATATTAGAAGATATTTTGAATAGGTAATTTTGCACAAAAAAGATTATTCTTTTAATGTACAAAATTAGGACATCTAATCTCCTTAAAACAAATTAAAGTAAAAAATTAAGGAGAAAATCATGGATACCAAATATTTTACACGCAAAGAAGCTGCGGAATACTTATCAAACACTTTAGGCTTACCTACCAGCCCTAAAACTTTGGCAAAATTAGCAACTATTGGCGGAGGCCCGGAATACCAGCGCTTTGGGAATAGACGCGTTGTCTATAAACTAACATCTATCACAAAATGGGCTCAAGCAAAACTCTCCAAGCCTATTTTTAACACTTCTCAAGAACTTTAATCCAATCACCAACAAAATTGATTTCTCGCTCTTCTATCTTTTGATTGAGGATATGGTTGACATACTTTTTAGGTAACGATATGGCAAAAAAGAAAAAAAATTATACTGATTGGAGAGAGCTTGAAGACCAAGCAGACAAAGTGGTTGCAAGTATTCTTAGCCGAACAAAAATAGCATCATCTTCAGTTGAGTTAAAAAATTATATTTATTATAAATTACCTCGTTGGAGAGATTTAGCTCAATGGCTAAAACTTTCCATATTGTTCCGTTGCGTTTTGAACACTCAAGAGTACTCAGCTTTTACTTTAAGGTTTTCCAGAGCTAAGATAGAAAAAGCTTTAAAAACCTCTAAAAATACTCTTTCAGACTATCTGAGAAGACGAATCTCACAATCAATGAAAAACAAGCTTGGATTTGTTCCTGAATATCTGTTTGGAATACACATTGACAGCTCTACAAGTTTTCATATTCACGGAATTATCAAGGTTGGACATAATGAAAAAGTGATAAGAGAAGCTCTGAAACTAGCCGCTTTTGGGGTTAATTATCAAAAACAAAAGATACATCGTAGCATTTTATGTTTCAGAGAGCTGTTTTCATCAGATGGATGGCTTAAATATATATTTAAGTATAAAAACTATGATGAAGTCATCTACCAAAGCAGAACTTTATCTCAAAAAACTCAACAGTTTTATGAGAATATTCGTAATAAATTATAAAAACAAAAGAGCTTGGACCGCCAAGAGTCAAAAGCTCTTTTGTTAAATATTATTTATCCTTATTATTGGTACATATTTTAGCTGCTTCAGCCACAATCTCTGTTAGTTTACTTCCATCATCTTTTCCCAAAGCCACATTACGCAATATTTGAGAACGCTCTGCCCTTGATATTTTCTGATTAACATAATCATCCATACACTGACAAACTGCCGGATTATTGAATTTCAACTGCTTACAAAATTCTGATCCGATTTTATTCTCAATATCTTTATTTATATTTCCTAACACTAAAACAACTATTATTACAATAAGGGTACAAACTTTAAGTACAAGCCATTTGCTTAATTCTGGCTTACTCCAAATGCTTATGAGAAGTACCAATATAGCAGTATATGACACGAATCCCAAATAAATGCCTCTATCTTTTAAATAGCCAACAGCATAAAAAAATATTAATAGAACAAACGCTGCTATGGTTTGGATAATTTTTTTACTCACAACCTTTTCCTTTCATCTTATACAGCTAATGTCTTCAATATAAGCCCAGCGGGTAACTTTTTCACTATTGACCAGAGAGAATTTTGATATAAGCATATCTCCATTTTCCATGCAAAATAAGGCCATCCTTTGCTCATCAGAAGACCAGTATTGCTTATTATTCCAAATAGAGCGTCCATACTGGAATTTGCACGACGCTTTTTTATAATTTTTTACCATATCTGCCATTTTATCTATTCGTAATTGGTTATAAGATCCCCAAACAAAAGTAATAATAAATAATGCTTGATATGGTGAAAACCATCTTAAATGAACAAAAAACGCTGAAATCACTATAATGAAAAGAAAACAATAACCTTTTACAGACATACCCACCTCGCTTTTATTATGCAAAAAGCCGCCCTGATGAAGTGGCGACTGGAAGTTGGTAACTACAATAAGATAGTGCGACATATTAACTGGATACAGCTTATTTTGCCGCCTTCCAGTCATAAGACTTTCAGGCATGCAAAATTTCGTCTTTACACAGACGCTTATTGAGAGGTTACCACACCCCAAAACAATCATCATTTGTTTCGCTATAAGAGTAGCCATAACTACACGACAATGCAAGCTATTTTTAGATAAAAATGAAAAGATAAGTCGAGCAACAAAAAAGAGATATTTAAAGCGATAAAAAAGAGCTTACTTTGCTAACATTTTTTACAACATTTAGCTCTATTAATTCTTAATTATATCATTTATTTTATTAAAGATTGAAAAGGAAAGGGAAAATATAAATCATTCCTATATATCTAGACGCTTCAAATTTTACATACTTAGATTTAAGAGTTAAGAAAATCAGAAAAAAATCTTGTACATGGCGCGCAATATGATACCGGAATTGTTATTCCATCTACTGAAATTTCATTATTTTTATATAAAGAATCAGACTTATTAGGAATAGATAATCTTGATAAGGTATCCCTAAATGGATTGTTTATACCTGGATTACACCTAATAAGAAATGCTTTGATAGATTTTAATTCCTCAAAACCAAAATCGGGGTATATTTTTTTTAAAATTTTACATGTTCCTTCTATCTTTTCATTAACATCTGTTGTTGCCCCCGGTGTAGATGGTTTAAGTTCTACTAAAATTATATTTTCGTCCTTATATCCTAAAACATCACAACTTTTTATACCCCGACGCTCTTTGTGTTTTAATACTTTGTCTTTAATTATATCTGGGTACCAAACCTTACGAACCTCCTTTATATGTCGACAATCATTATACTTGCCACACGTTGAAGTAGAGCAGAAATTTCCGTAACAAGTTTCATCTTTATATTTCTCTAAACACTCTAATAA
The DNA here is from genome assembly GCA_944391315.1 of uncultured Alphaproteobacteria bacterium. Taxonomy (GTDB): domain Bacteria; phylum Pseudomonadota; class Alphaproteobacteria; order RF32; family CAG-239; genus HGM16780. Next base: position 4,987 of record CALXTD010000019.1, read on the forward strand.
AGACATTGTGCTAGTCCCAAACCAACTGTTCTAAAGGTTTAGATAATTTATCAAATATTATAGATAAATCTTTTGTTTCTTTTATCTCTGTATAATTTTCTTTATCCGTTTTTTCTGTATAATAAAAAGCGACTTTACTTTCATCCAGTTTCTTTTTGGCGTAAAAATACAATGCTTCAATCATATATGGACTATGAGAAGTTATTATAACGCTTGCACCTTCAGCAACTAAATTAACTATCAATTCGGCATACCTTAATTGCCATTCCGGATGTAAATGATTTTCAGGTTCATCTACTATTAATAATTTCGATACCCCTCCTATATAACCACCTTGCGCTAACAATTGGAGTATGTTAAATGATTTAGCTCCTGATGCCATTGCTGATAAAGATAGTTCCATCGCAGAAGGAGCCACTTTATATAAAAATTTGCCATTTTCAAAACTAATTTCTCCAGGAATCTTATCAAGAATATATTTGATTTTTTCATTTTTTGGTAATTTAGCAGCTTTTATTTTATTAACAACATCTGCAAAAGATGATCTTGAGTGAAAATTTAAATTAAATTCTTCATTGATTAACAATGGAGTCTCTATATATGTTGCATCATCAAATATATAATCAAAACTTCCTTCATCGTATTTATTAACAAGTATTGTCTCTCTATTTAAAGACATTTCCAAAACTTCTTTATTTTGTAAATATAAAGAAACTTTACCCTCATCATCAGGATGCATCGAATTAATATACACACCACCAATACATTGCTTAAACTCAAAGTATAAATCTGTTGATAATTGTATTCGCTCATTCATGTATGTTTGAATCAATCCCGCTAGGTAATCTATTTTTTCTTTAAGTACATTGTCTTTCCAATATTGATTGTTTTTTGCATATGTAGCTATTTTTTTTATTAAAACATCCAGCTTTTGAAAATCTAAAGCAGCTATTATTTGTTCATGATTTTCTTTGTCTTCATCTTCATTCTCTGCAACAAATCTGATAGGATTTCCACGCAAATAAGAAACATCGTGACGAACAAAATAAAAGATTTCTTTCCTTATTTCTTCAAACTTTCTAGTCCTACGTTTAATTGATCGCCCAATTAATCTTATAAGATCAGCCATGCGTCCCAATATTATTATCTTTATCTCGTTAGCGCCCGATTTTTTGTACCCATTAAGAGATTTAATTGTCGAATATATAGCCTTTCCGACAGTACTTTTACCGGTATCATTTTCACCAGAAATTACTGTCAAGCCATTAATTTTCACGTCTGCTTTTTTGATTTTTGCAAGATTAGATATAGAGATACTTATACTCATTGTTTTTCCTGATCAAGTAAACACATATTTATATATAGTTGTATACAATAAGAAAGTAAATAAAAATTATAATTTTATTTACTTGAATTAGCACATTGTAACTTGTTACCTATGTGTTACCTAAAACGAAAGGCTTTCGGAAGCGAATCTTCTGAAAGCCTTTGTGAAATTGGTGGGAGTGACAAGACTCGAACTTGTGACCTCTACGATGTCAACGTAGCGCTCTAACCACCTGAGCTACACACCCGAAGTGCAGGACTTTTCTATCTTATTTTCAAGACAAATGCAAGCACTTTTTTTCAATAGCGTGATTTTTTATTAAAGGCAGACGGCGAGTGAGGTTGTTCCGTATAAGACAAAGTAAAGAATGATGTTGATTTTACGCATGATAGCCTCCATTTTGTACTCGTTTTGTTCTTATGTGTTCTTTATAACAACCTCAAAATTTAAAGTCAAGAACAAAAGTTCATATTTTGTTCTTTTTTTTTGTTTCGGCTTTGCTCTTGCAAACAAAAATTGTTTATGATTAAATCGCAAAAGGTTTGAAATTTTGAGGAAAAAGCATGAAAATCGGTGTTTTTGATTCCGGTCTTGGGGGATTGGTGATTACAAAAGCTTTTATCGACACTCTGCCCCAATATGATTATCTATATTTAGGCGACACAGCGCATTTGCCTTATGGCGAAAAAACATCGGGCAGAATCCTGAAATATACGCTGGATGCCATGAAGTGGTTGATTAAGCATGACTGCAAATTGATTATTATTGCCTGCAATACCGCAACCTCGATTTGTTTGCGCTATATTCAACAAAAATTTATCCCCGCAGAAGCGCCTGATGTTAAAGTTCTCGGTGTGGTTATCCCAACGGTGGAAGTGGCTCTTGCCGGCGGAGAAAAACATATCGGCGTGATTGCAACTAAGGCAACGGTAGAATCTCATATTTATCAAACCGAGCTAAAAAAAATAAATCCGAACATCTCGGTTGCCGAGCAAACGACACCACAGATTGTGCCGCTTATCGAATCTAATGATTTTTCTAATATGGAAAAAGTTTTGGAAGACTATCTACAGCCCTTAAAAAATGTTGAAAGTCTGATTTTGGGCTGCACGCATTATCCGTTAATCAAAAACTACGCCCGAAAGATTTTGCCAAACTGTCATATTATCTCTCAAGATGAATTTATGGGCGAAAAGCTGGCGAATTATCTGAAGCGCCATCCCGAAATCGAATCAAAACTCGGTAAAAATCAAAAACGGCGCTTTTTTGTCAGCAGAATTAATCCGCAGGCGCAGCTTATTGCTGAGCGGCTTATTCCGCATATTCTACTGGAACAGACTGCGCTGTTATCACAGAGCTAAAATCGCCGTTAGCCCTAAGTAAAGAACAGCGGCTGCAATAATTCCGGCAAACACATCATCAAGCATAACACCCCAAGCATTATGCACTTTGCGGTCAAAAAACTTTACCGGCCCTATTTTGAAAATATCAAAAAGGCGAAACAAAGCAAAGGCACAAAGATAAAGTGCCGGAGCAAAAGGAGCGCCCAAATGAGACCACACCAGTCCGAAGCTTATCATTTGTCCGACAACCTCATCAACTACCACGATGGACGGATCTTTATCTTTTTGATTGGCAATGATTTTATGGGTGGCCCAGACACCGGCAAAAAAGATGATTATAGCTAGAGCCAACATCGTATAAGCATCGGCATGATAATAATGCAATAACCATACAATCGGCAGCGCTACTAGTGATCCGAAAGTTCCGGAAGCTTTGGGCGCATATCCGACGCCAAAGACAGTTGCGATAAGTCGGCTGAGAATCTGCATCATCTTTCATTAATCCCAATTTTCAAATTCTTGTTTGATATTGCGTGAGAACATCTGGCGAATCGTTTCTTTGATGTCGGCGTGTTCATAAACAACTTTATATAGTGCCTGACAAATCGGCATATCAATGTTTTCTTTATCGGCAATAATTTTAACTGCTTTTAAGGTTGGAACGCCTTCGGCGAGCTTGCCAAAGTCTTCACCGCGAGCAAATTTTTCGCCAAAGGTACGGTTATGACTGTATTTTGAAAATAAAGTTGCCTCATAATCACCTAAATGTGCCAAGCCATAAGCTGTTTGCGGATTGCCATGAAAATGCTTTATAAAGCGTCCGACCTCAATCGGCGCACGCGCCATTAAAGCCCCTTTTAAGCCATACCATTCCAGTCCATCAAGAATGCCGGCGGCAATGCCGATTACGTTTTTCATGGCAGCGCCGATTTGGTTTCCGATTAAGTCTGCACCATAGTAAAAGCGGATAAGTTCGCTCGAAAGATTTTTGATGAAATAATCCTTAGTTTCGGGCTCATCAGAATCGACAACCACGCAGGAGGGAACGCCTTTGGTATAGTCTTGAACATGCCCAGGGCCGGCCAAAACTGCGATGTGAATCGGCTGTTTAATCTCTTCTCGCATAATCTGATGCATATATTTGGCGCTGTCTTCTTCCAAGCCCTTCATGGCCAGCAGAAAATATTTTCCGCTCAAGTCGTACTGATTAAGCTCTTTGCACAGGCCTCTGAAATATTGGCAACCGATTGAAACTATTATTGTGTCATTTTTCAAGACTGCCGGAAGATTGTCGTGCAGTTCCATATTATCCAACAAAGTCAGATAAGGATTTTTGCGCGTGTCGCGCAGTTCAATAAAGTTTGGTGATGTCGGGATATCATACATATCAACATCAAAACCGCAATATTTTGCTGCATACCATCCGAGGAATGTTCCCCAGCGGCCGCAGCCGATAAGAGAAATTTTTTTCATAGAAATATCTTTCGATAAAGTACGTTTATGATAGAAAGCTACTCCGTTCTTGATAAAAAATCAACCCCGACAAACAACAACCCACAGAGGCTATTACGCCGTTTAAGCATAAAAAAACCCCGAATCAATGTGATACGGGATAAAAAGTTAAGAAAGATATTGGTTGCTTTCATAAATTTTTTTGAGTTCTTGTTCAACCAGCGCAGGGTTACGCCAATCTTTGCCGGCTGAGAAGACTCTGTATTCGGCAATAGTTCTCGCCTAAGGCTTTTCTCGCCGGAAGTAAGTATCCAGAATCATTGCAGAGGTTAAATATTCGCCCCGCTCTTCCGGATTGTTACTGATGAAAACCGTAAGCTTGCAGTCATCAGTCATGAAGGCAATCTTGCGCGATAAACGATTGCGGAATTGCATTTCTATCAGGTTATTTATATCTCCTGATAATAGCACAATCAGGGGTAAAGAATATGACCCAAAACAATAATTCAGCTCAACTCGACCCTTTAGATTTTTCTAATGTTTCTGACTCCGAACTATTTGGAAAACTTGCTTTTGCGTATTATGAAATCAGCGTAAATTTGGAGATCCATAAAAGGTTTCCCGACAGATCTATTACAACACCTCATTATTATGCAAAAAATCCTGAAAATAGTAAAATTTTTTCCGCACTTGTTACTGAAGCTCAAAAAAGATTGACAGACAATAATATACCCTTGAAAAATTCTATTTCCGCACCTTATTACACCAACTTAGACAAAAACAATACTCTTTCACAGCAGGGCAAAGAATCTCTGAATGATGAACAAAAAGTTTTTTCTCTTTTGGAGGCTATGTCCTGTCTTCCTGATGGAAAAAACAGAGAAAAAAATTATATCGATATTGTTTCTCAACTCAGGCAAAAATCTCCTCAAAAAGCCGACATTTAAAGAGCGTCTTAAAAACTTTGGGCGAAAGGTGAAAAAATCTATAATTAAATTTATTCAAAGCGAGGCAAAAGACTGGGAAAGAAGGGTAAAAAATAATATTTGACAATTTCGATATATATAATTTATACTATATATAGTTTATTACATATATTGGAGTCGTAATATGTTTTTCCTTATTTTGTTATTGTGTTTTGTTTTTTCTTTTTCGGCTTATGCGAATCCGGCGTGTAGCGTTTGCACTATCGCTATCGGGGCGTCGCTCGGGGTTGCTCGTGAGCTTGGTGTTCCTGATGCTATCGTCGGGCTTTGGGCTGGTGCGTTGCTCACTTTGCTCGGATACTGGTCTATTCTGTTTTGTGAAAAGCGGCATTGGAATTTTTTTGCTCGCGACTTTTTGCTTATTGCGTCTTCTGTCGGAATGATTGGCTTTATCTATCTGTCTGAAACGCCCTATTCTCCGGTGATTATTTGGAATGTGTTTTATCTTGATCCTATTTTATTCAGCGCCATTCTCGGTATGTTGATTTATATTTATTCGCAAAAATTTTATCAATGGATGAAGTTGCGCAACGGTGGTCATGCTCACTTTCCTTTTGAAAAAGTTGTATTACCGCTTGGCTTGCTCTTTGTTGTCAGTGCTTGGTTTTATCATTATCCGATTTAATTTTGTTTTCCTTAACAAAATAAAAACCTTGTCGGGATATATTCTTAAATTATTAATTTTAGAAGAAAAGGATTTTTGTTATGACTAAGATTTCTTGGAAAGCCGGAACGATGGTTTATCCGGTGCCGCCGGCGCTTATTTCTTGCGGAACGGTTGAAAAACCAAATGTGATGACGGCAGCTTGGACAGGTATCATCAACTCTGAACCGCCGATGACCTATGTTTCTATTCGTCCTTCTCGTCTTTCACACGAAATTATTTCTAAAACAAAAAATTTTGTGATTAATCTACCGACGCTGAACATGGTTTCCGCCGTGGATTTTTGCGGTGTTAAATCCGGTCGGGATACAAACAAGTTTAAAGAGACCGGCCTAACCCCAATTGCTTCATCTCACATTGACGCGCCGCAAATTGAAGAATGTCCGATTTCGGTTGAGTGTCGCGTTCTTGAGGTTAAGCCCTATGGTTCGCATGATATGTTTTTGGCAGAAATCGTTTCCGTTGATGTTGATGATAAATATATCGATGCTTCGGGCAAGTTCTGGCTGGAGAAAACAGGGCTTATCGCTTTTGCTCACGGACATTACTATACACTCGGACGCAATCTTGGAAGTTTCGGCTTCTCAGTCAACAAGGCGCGTCTTGCCGCTATGAAAAAAATGGACAAGGTTGATGTTATGGTTAAAGAACGCAAGGCTGTTCTGCTTGAAGATCGTGCAGAATCCGAAGCGCGTCCGGTCAGCAAGCCGTCAAAATTTGCTCGTAAAAATAAGTCTGCCGAAGCTCATTCTTCGCAGAAAAAATTTGACGGCAAGAAAAAATTCAGCAAAGCTCGCGGAATCGAAACACCTCTTCCACCGACTTCCGCGAAAAAGCGTTCTTTTAAGAAAAAAGCTTAGGTTCACCCTAAGCTTTTTATTTTTATCTATTATATTTTATTTCTTCTAGTTTCTTAGCTCTTATGGAAGTAAGAGATTCTTTGCCCTCTTTAGAGATTCTTTCTTTCTCCGCCAACTTGTCCTTGCCTTTGGCTTTATTGGCGGCACGGGCTTTGTGTTTTTCTTCTCCTTGTAAATGGCTTACATCCTCAAGCTTTTCACCATCAGTCGACATATTTTCTTTGGCTAAATCTTGTATTTGTTGTTTTCTTTCTAAGATTTTGTTTTTGGCTTCTTTCATTCTGTTTAACTTATCTTCAGAAGATTTTACCTTATATTCATTTATATCTAGACTTTGCCATTTTAGGCTTATCTGTTTGCTTATTTGGTTATTTTTTTGTTTTGTTTCTTGTTCTTTGAGCGCAGCTTTTTCTAGAGTTTCTGAGCTCAGTATACTTCCTGAATATTGTTTGAGTTCTTCTCTGTTAGCATTGACATTCTTAAGGCCTTCATTGAAATCTCGAATGGCTCTGTCTAACTGTTGACGTCTTCGTTCTTCTTCCTTGCGGCCAAACAAAAGCGGTAGACTTTTTTGCTCTGGATAAGCCATTTCTACTAATTTTCCAGCCAAAACATCAGAAATAACCTTTTCGGCTTGTTTCAGATTAACAATGTCTTTTTCTTGGGTATTGGGCTTGCCGTCTTTCAAAAAAGACAAAATTCTGCTATGAAGCTGTTGTATTTCTTGTATTGTCTTTAGCGCGGCAAAGACTTCATTGTATTCATTGGCTAATTCATGCCATTTTTTGAAATCTATACTTTTTTCTTCAAGTTTTTGTTTGTCTGATTGTAATTTTGATGTTCCTATAGAGATCATTTCATCTAAAGCGCTTGACACTTTATCTTTTTCTGCTCGATTTAAGGTTTTTGAGGTAGCTGCCTGCTCAGCAAATGACGCGGCGTTATAATCGGCCATCTTATTAACTTGTGAAACGCCTAAAATTTCTCTCTGTTGTGACGTTAGATTAAGCTTTTCTCTTTGGATGACTTCTGCCGGTATTTTTCTGACATAGTAATTATCCTTGTCTTGGTGCAAAACCGCTTTTAAGGCGGTTGCATCTAATTCAGCGGCGCGGCCTGCCGTTATATCTTTTTGCGTGGCGGTTACAAAGGCATCAAACATGACGGAATCTTTGTTGCCTTCCATATTATATTTTGGGCCTTTTATATCAGCAATAACATTCTGCATTTTTTTGCTCAAGGTCAGTTCTTTGCCATAATTTGACGCATCGTATTTCGGGGCTTTTTCCGCCGCTCTTATTAAAGCGTCGCGAATGTTCATATAGTATTGGGGCATTTTTCCTTGCGGACGATATATCTCTTTTTTGGATAAAAGGTCCTTTAAGAATTCTTTATCCATAAACCGGCTGTCTAAATTTGACCAACCTTTTTCTTTATCATTTGATACCAGAGCATATTGATTAACTTGTTTTCTTACCTCTTCTGGAAGATTATCACAATTCAGTAAGATACCTCGTTCTAATAAATCTCTCATATAAGCAGAGGCCAAATCTGTTTTATCGGAAGCATGCTTGTCTAGATTGCTCCATCCCGAAATAATCTGCTTTTGTTGCGGTGTTAAATGTTTAATCGGTTGAGGCTTGCCTTCTATATGCCAGAAATCATTATAGCCATTTTTTAGCAGACCATCATAAAGCTTTAAGTTTTCACCAATAGTTCTTTCTCTCAGACCATCCATAAGATAAGAATAACTTGAATTATAACCATTTCCGGCAATAGAAAAGACGCGTCCGACAAATTGCGGATTGGTGTTTATCATCTCTAAAAGCTGCTGTCTGTGTTCTGGAGAACATTTATCGGATAAAGATCTGGCTAAAGTTATTTCTGTTTCTTGTTTATATTCATCTGACATATCTTTGGAGAAAAAGTCTTTCAGAGCAACATCTTCGGAAAGTTCAACTCCTGAAATCCTTGATGCTTGTTTTGGATTCTTTTTATTTTGCTGCGCGGTCTGAGCAATGAAATTTTTGAAATCATCTATATTTTGAGATGTTATTTTATTTTCTTTGTAATAAATAGTAGCCATTGCTTCCTCCTATGGACTTTTTGCGCATTACTTGTTTTGATATTAGCATACAAATAGACAAAAATCAATTCTTTTTCTATTTTCGGATGTCAAACTTTTTAAACTGGCCTTTTAAGCGAGAGATAAGTTCTTTATCTTCAAAAAACTGTTCGCAGGCGCTGTCGCTGGTGGTTTTATCGCTTTCTATCGGGCGATATTTTTGCAAATAATATTCCTTTACCCCCATTTGAGCCAAAGAATCGCCTATTTTTCGGATATCATCAAGGCTTAAATGGCGAGGGTCGCAGGTAGTGCGGCATTCAAAATCTTTGCCCGAATTTTTTAACATTTTCAGGCTCTCTTTGACTTGCTCCAAATTATCCGGTCCGGTTATTGACTGATATTTTTCTTTTTCAAACGGAGCCTTAATATCAAAGCCAACCCAGTTAACCTCAGGCAAAACTTTTTCAAAAACCTTCGGGCGGTAGCCGCCGGTGTGCAGACCTATTTTATAACAGCCCATGACTTTAACCTCTTTAATGGCATCAACAACATTTTCTTGCACCAAAGGCTCGCCACCGCTAAACACCACGGCGTCTAATTTTCCTTTTCTCTCTTCTAAAAATTTTGTGAATTTTTTCCATTCGAATCCGCTTTCTTTGCCTATTTTTTGAAGTTCTCCGTTGTGGCAAAAGGGGCATCTCCATGGGCAGCCTTGCATAAATATTACAGCACTCATCTGCCCTGGGTAATCGACCATGCTAAAGGTTTCAACACCGGCTATGTTTATCATTTCTTCCTCCCTGGTTAATGAAAAACCGGATTACAGTTTCTGTAATCCGGCCTATCTCTTTTACTAAAGAATTATTCTGCCGCGATGTCGTAGCTTTCAAGGTTAATGACAGCTTTGCTTTCGCAGAAACATTTACGAGAATAAAATTCTGATTTTTTACCGACGTTGAACTCAGATACCGGGCGAAAATATCCCATTACTCTGGTCCATACTTCGCAAGGCTGTCTTTCTTCATCATTTAATTTAACATCGTCAAAATTGATAGTTGTCATTTCTGTTCTCCAAAAATAAATTAATTAACCTTGTTGTTTAAGCGACATCTTTTCTGGATGCTGCCAGTCTTTTTTCTGCCTTCTTTTCTTCATCACAAATCGGGCAGTATTTGTGTTCTCCGGATATATATCCATGCTTTGGGCAAATGGAAAATGTCGGAGTTATTGTGATATAGGGTAAACGATAGTTTGTGAGGACTCTTTTTACTAAATCGCGGCAAACTTTCGCTGATGAAATTCTTTGGCCCATATACAGGTGAAGTACTGTTCCGCCCGTATATTTTGTTTGTAAGGTTGACTGAAGGTCAAGGGCTTCAAACGGGTCATCGGTATATCCGACCGGAAGTTGTGAAGAGTTTGTATAGTACGGATTCTCTTTGGTTCCGGCTTGGATAATATCTTTAAATCTTTTCTTGTCTTCACGGGCAAAACGAGTGGTTGCACTCTCGGCCGGTGTGGCTTCAAGATTGTACATGTTGCCTGTTTCTTCCTGAATTTTGACCAATTTGGCACGGATGTAATCTAAGAACTTAACGGCAAAGTCTTGTCCCCAAGCATCGGCAATATTGTGCTCGTCATTGGTGAAGTTGCGAATCATTTCGTTAATGCCGTTTACACCGATGGTTGAGAAGTGGTTTCTCAAGGTTCCCAGATATCTCTTGGTGAATGGGAACAAGCCGCCATCAATCAAGCGCTGAATAACTTTTCTTTTGATTTCTAACGAAGTGCGTGCAATATCCATCAACTCATCAACGCGGACATATAATCCATGTTCGTCACCTTTGTAAACATAACCCAAACGAGCGCAGTTAATTGTGACAACACCGATTGAACCTGTTTGTTCTGCTGAGCCGAACAAGCCGTTTCCTCTAGCCAAAAGCTCTCTTAAGTCAAGTTGCAAACGGCAGCACATTGAACGAATCTGCCCCGGTTTCAAAACAGAATTGATGAAGTTTTGGAAATAAGGCAAACCATATTTTGCGGTCATTTCAAACAACAATTCTGTGTTATCGTCTTCCCAAGGGAAGTCCGGTGTCATGTTATAAGTCGGAATCGGGAAGGTGAATGGGCGGCCTTTAATATCGCCTCTCATCATAACCGTAATGTAGGCTTTATTAATCATGTGCATTTCTTCCTTCAAGTCGCCATAGGTGAATGGTTGTTCTTCACCGGCAATTAAAGGATGCTTATCGCGCAAATCTTCAGGGCATACCCAGTCAAAAGTGAAGTTAGTAAATGGTGTTTGTGAACCCCAACGAGATGGAATATTTAAGTTATAAATTAATTCCTGAATGCATTGTTCAACTTCGTCATAAGACAAATTGTCTTTGCGAATATATGGTGCAAGATAAGTATCTACTGAAGAGAATGCCTGAGCACCGGCCCATTCATTTTGCAAAGTTCCCATGAAGTTGACCATTTGACCAACAGCAGAAGACAAGTGCTTAGCTGGACCAGCTTCCGTTTTTCCGGGAACACCGTTGAAACCTTCATGAAGAAGATTTTTCAAAGACCAGCCTGCGCAATAAGCAGCTAACATATCCAAATCGTGAATATGGATATCACCATTGCGGTGTGCTTCTCCAACATTTGACGGATACACGTGGCTGAGCCAATAGTTTGCAGTGACTTTGCCTGAAACATTCAAAATCAAACCGCCGTTTGAATATCCCTGATTGGCATTTGCATTAACACGCCAGTCCAGTCTTTCGAGATATTCGTTGATTGAGCTTTCAACATCGACCATGACCTTCTTGTCGTTTCTGGTGCGTTGACGCTGGTCACGATACAAAATGTAGGCCTTTGCTGTTGCAAAATAGTTAGCTGAAATTAAAACTTGTTCTACGACATCTTGGATGTTTTCAATTGTCGGAAGAGCCTCTGCAAATTTGTGCTCAAGAACCTTTAAAACCTGAGCCGTTAACAACCAAGCTTCTTGCTCAGTAAACTCTCCGGTAGAAGTGCCGGCTTTTAATATTGCATTATAAATCTTATTGCTGTCAAACGGTGCCAGTGTGCCATCACGTTTGGTAACGCTTTCAATTTTTATCTCCTTATTTGCAACCGGAGGAACAGGGTAGTTAGTTTCAGACATTTCGAACAAGCTTTCCTTCATTTAATCTTTAGTTTCAATTCGTTAGTTATGTGTCTTTTGTTCCGACAACATCTATACAATATATTGTGTTAAATAAAAGTAAACAATCTATATATTGTATGCACAGAAAAATTTTTTCTTGGTTGTCTTTTGACCTTTGATATCTTTATAAGACCTTATTTATCCTACATAAACAAGCCCTAAAAAATTTAAAATACGCTTGACTCTTTTATCTTATTATAATTCATACAAATTTAAATTTTGCACTAGTGGATAAAGCTAGAGCTTTTTATTTTTTTGTTATTTTTCAAAGCGATACAAATTAGTTAATATCCCCAGACTTATCCCCATGCCAGACTGCAATTATATTTTTTAGAATCGAATCGTGCAGGACTTTAGGCATAACAAAAAAGCAGCCATTTTTAATGGCTGCTTCTCTTTGATTTTAGAGGATTCTTTAGTCTGTTCCAAGATCCGAATCCGAACAGCTTTCTCCGGTGCAACGTTTGAATACTTCAGCGCTGCGACCTCTGGTCAAACCCCTGACTTCCATAGACGGTGAATAATATTCATCAAGCTTAACACTAAATGTTATATAACCGACGTTTCCACCCTCATCCGTTACATAAATTTTGATTCTCTGTTCACCAACATTTGAAGGCATACCGACTCCGCTTATGGTATAGCTCTCTTCGTCATAGCTCATCCATTCCGGCAGCGGCGAGCCGTCATCCAAAGCGGCAGAAGTTGTTACCCTACCCTTTAAGTTAAGGCGATCAAAAACTGACGGCGGCAAAGTAACGCTGAATCTTTCACCAGTTTGAACCTCAATATCCGGCAAAATATTTGGTGATGTCAAATTAATGGCAGGACGTTTGCTCGGCATTATCGGTTTGGCCGGCATTTCTTCGGCTTGGAATTTGCCTTGCTGCCAAAGTTTTAAGGTATCTTTTAAGGTTAAGGCTATGGTTGATGCTTTGGCCTTATACATGTCATAAGGCAGTGCGTCTAAGCCGATTGAGGCATATAGATTTCCCAGAGCATCTTGAACATCAGCATAGGCCAAGAAAGCTTTTACTTCATCATCTATAGCACGAGCTGCCTCAAGTTTGCTCTTATCGGCATAAGAGCCCAGACTTATGGTAACGTCTTCGGCAATATCTTCTGAGGTATTGGCAATTTCTTTTCTGATTTCATAAGCTTCTATTGCAGACATATATTGTGCCCAAGCCACATAAAGCTGACTTAAGACAATTTCGGTGGCTCTTTCGCGACGAAGCGTCTTTAAGTCATTAGCTGAGGCTTTTTTGGCGTCTTCAAAAACTTCGATGGTAATTTCTTGAGCCGCTTTGCCCCATTTCTCGTTGTAGTAAGCCGGATTGGATTTATAAGATGCGACGTCCGGATCCTGAAGCTCTTTTATTTGAATCTTCAAATCATCAATATTTGTTCCGATATCAAAGGCTCTCAGCTCGGGGCGAGATGTCAAGGCCAGCCACTCTAAATCAGCCAGATTCTGTTTGATTTCAGGCAAAGCGAAATTGCCGTATTCTGAACCTACGAGCTTGAGTTCCGTATTAGGATGAAATCCCATAAACGAAGCTAATTTAATCTCCGAATCCTCTAAGCTGTGCTTTAAGTCTGCAGTCTTTTTAATGGCTTCCATGTAGTCTCTTTTATTTACCAGCGCCTCACTGCTCAAGCTTTGTCCCTGTGCGGCAAGCTCTTTGCTTTTGATGTTCATTTCATCAACTTCAAGCGTTAAGACCTCTATCATTTCATCCATAACAGGAATCAATCTTTGCGCTGCTAAGGCTCTCCAATACAGATTTCTGGCTTCTTGCATAATGTTATGCATAACTTTGCGGTTTTCTTGAAAATTGAGTTCCGCCTTATACTGAGGGTTGCCTTTAAACAAGTATAGCGAACTTAAATCAAGGGCATTCCATGCAACTTTCAAATCAGAGTTTAGATTTGCCAGATTTTGGGTATTGCGGTAGCCGGCCTTGCTTAAGATGTCGGGAATTTTATTATAAGGCAGGTAACCGGCGTCAAGCAAGCTTTGTTGGTATGAGGCCAATCTTCTGGTGTAATTATATTTTAACGCCAAGGCCATGGCCAAATACATATCTATCGGCTTCTCGATTTTGGTCGGTGTTGCTTCATACATGTTATGCAAGTCAACATCCACACGGATGGCTGCGTCCCAGTCTCTATAATAAGCCGTTGTTCCGGGGCGATTGCTGTTCTTTTTAATCGTGCGAACCTGTGTGGTTTCTATTTCCGCTTCAGTCGGAGGTGTGCTTTCCAGCGGTTTTACCTCTTGTTGCTTGGCGCAACCGGTGACACCCAGACCAATCAGCATTGCCATTACCGATAAAAGTTTTTTATTCATCTTCTAAACCCTTTTTATACTTTTATATGTTATATTTATATCAATTATTTCTACATGAACAGTATTTATTTGCTTTTATTCAACTTTCATGTGAAACTTATTGTGTTTTTTTCTTAAACCGTAGGATGTGTACCCGTTATGTTTGATATCTTTCATACTATTTTTAAATTTAAGGAAAAAGAAAGCCCTGATCAGCTCGGGTATTATCCGGAAAGAGTACATATTAACGCTATGCCCGAAAGGCGCTATTTGTGGACTTCGCGAATCCTTGTAATTCTTGCATGTATCAGCATTTGTATTAATATGATGTTGGCGTCTGCCATTTATGTTATGCTTCCGCAAATTCATGTAGCACCGCAGCTTTTTCAAATTAATAAATATTTCAGCCAGCTGGAGCAAGTGCAGCCGATGGTTGTTAATATGCCGGTTGGTGATTTAATTGCAGAACAGTATATTAATGAATATATCCGTCAAAGATATACCATTACAGATGATTATGATGAACTGCTGCGCCGTTGGAGCCCCGGCGCCGCCATTTATTGGTTTTCTTCGTCTCAAGTTTATGCTGATTTTTCTAAAAATGATGCCGAATATTATATGATGCAATTTCGAGAAAAAGGTTTGCGTAGGAGAGTTGAGATCGAATGGACACGGCCTCTTTCTCGCGGACTTTGGCAAGTTCAATTTAAAACCATTGACACTTTGCCCGATCAGCGCGTGCCCTCTGTTAATATTTGGCGAGCTACTTTACGCATCGGCTTTACAAAAATTAATTTTAACAAAAACGAAGACGCTATTGCGAATCCATTCGGCTTCTTGGTATTGACCTATTCCTTGGCTTATCACGCTTCGGTTAAAAATCCAGAAAATTATATTGATGTCATCAGAAGAACAACCGAAAGCCAATATCGTTAGTCTTTTATTGCGCTTTCGTCATAAAGATAGCGTTTTTGCAGCAAGGTATTGTTTGCAAATAGCGTAAAGAAGAACAGCGTTATAAAATTATAAAGCAGTTCTATTACGATACCGGCTATTGGCAAGACATCTGCATCCGTACGGCGAAAGTTACCATAAAAATTACCATAGATAAAAACATATACCAGCATTATGGTAAACAAGGTAAAGATTATTCTCATCATGTTTCCGGATGTGTATTGCCATACAACCTTAAGAGACGGAAGTTTTTTTCCTTCCAGTGCAAAACCTAATATCATCAGGCAACGCATCATTGCTATCGGAACTAAAAATCCGACAGACACAAAAGTAAAAAACGCGGCCTCAATTCGCCAATCCGGATTTGGCACTCTTTCAGATAAGACCATAAAGGAAATCAGCGGGCATAAAATCGCAATAAATATCGTCAGTAATATTGCGCTGATTAGACCTATTTGCTTTGCGGCACTTTTCTTTTCCGTGAGTTTATCACTGCCATAATTGGTCCATAAATATATGAACGCGGCCAATATCAAAAGTTTTATTGCAAAATAAAAAAGAGACAAAGTATTGCCGTCTTTACAATAAAAATTAACCGGTCCATAGATAGCATAATTGCAAACAAATGCTTTGCCCATTGCTATGGCGACTAAACTCAATAATGCGCTGAAAATTATTCCAAGAAACATAAAACGCCGCCCGTTTGAAAATAAAATTTTCCATGGTCCGATGGTGCCTTCTCCATATGGAAATTTTGGTCTGTTATCCGTATTTTCAAACAAAGTGAATGCGGCTTTATCCATGTTATAGCTCCTTGATTGAGGTGATACCGGGGATACTGCGAATCCGGCTTAGGAAATCATTATCATTAAAAGCGAATCCGCCGGGGAGTTCAATGCGTAAATCCCACTCATCGCTTTCGGGTATTATATATATCTTGTTTTTACCATTGCGATCATGATTTAAAACATTTTTGAGTTCTTTGACCGCTACGGCATTATTAATTTTTATCTCTAAACCATTGGAGACTTCTGACACGGCTTTATCCAGCGTTTCAATCGCATTTACCATTAAGCGAGGCGATTTTTCTTCATCTTCCTTGGTAATCGTCAAGCTGACAAATAACGGCAGGCCGCTGTTAATCACGTCTTCATATTTAGCCATGTTTTCCGAGAACAAAAAGATGTCAAAGCTGTCATTGCTATCTGACAAGGTCAAAATCGCATATTTGTTACCGGTTTTGCTTAAGCGTTTTTGGAATCCCGTGACGCAACCGGCAAGCTTGGCGCGAATCGTATCACCGACTTTGATATTATGAAAGACCTCGGCACTGCTCTTAATTCCGAGCTTTTCCATGCCTTCTTTATAACTATCCAGCGGATGGGCAGACAAATAGAATCCGATAGCCTCAGCCTCAAGCTGCAATTTTTCCAACTCCGGCCAATCGGGTTTGTCGGCCAGTTTAACTTTGGAATGTAACTCCTCATTGCCAAACAAAGATGATTGCTCGCTGTTTTTTAATTCCGTCGCCGCGTTAATATGGCGCATAATCGTTTCAACATTGGCAAAAAGCTTTCCTCGGTTTTTATCCAAACAATCAAAAGCACCGGCTTTTATCAGCTGCTCCATTTGACGGCGGTTAATTTGCTTGGCATCCGTGCGGTGGATGAAGTCCGAGATATCTTTATAAGGTCCATGTTTTTCGCGTTCAGCCACAATCGAGCGCATATTGGCCTCACCAACGCCTTTAACAGCCCCCAGCGCATAACGAATGTTACCATTCTCTACCACAAAGTCCGAGCCTGATTTATTGACATCCGGCTGTAAAACCTTTTGCCCCAGTCTTTTTATCTCTTCCTTATAGAATTTCAGCTTATCCGTATTGGTAATATCCAGAGACATTACCGCGCACATAAATTCTATCGGGAAATGTGCCTTCAAATATGCCGTGCGATAAGAAATCAGAGAATATGCCGCGGCATGAGATTTGTTAAAACCATAAGATGCAAATTTTTCCATCTGGTCAAATATCGCCGTGGCCGTACCTTCTTCAATGCCATTTTTTACCGCGCCTTCGGTAAACATTTTGCGTTGTTTCGGAATTTCATCACGCATTTTTTTACCCATGACTTTGCGGAGTTTATCCGCGCCGCCCATGGTGTAGCCGCCCAAGACTTGTGCAATTTTCATAACTTGCTCTTGGTAGACCATGATGCCGTAGGTTTCATCAAGAATCGGCGCCAAAGCCGGATGAAGATAAGTTATGGCCTCTTCGCCGTGCTTACGTTTAATATAGGTCGGAATATTATCCATCGGGCCGGGGCGGTAGAGCGACACAATCGCCACCAAATCTTCGAATCGGTCAGGGCGAATCTGGCGGTGAACGTCTTTCATGCCTTCCGATTCAAACTGGAAGACGGCGACGGTTTCACCCCTTTGCAATATTTCATAAGTTTCTTTATCATCAAGGGGAATTTTCTCAATATCCAAATCTATCCCTTGGCTCTTTTTAACCCAGTCAACCGCGCGCTTAATCACGGTCAAGGTTTTTAAGCCCAAGAAGTCGAACTTTATCAAGCCGGTTTCTTCAACATATTTCATGTCATATTGGGTGACCGGCATATCGGCCTTGGGATCTTTGTATAACGGCACAAGCTCATCAAGCGGACGGTCACCGATAACAACGCCGGCGGCGTGCATTCCTGACTGACGATACAGGCCTTCAAGCTTCATACCGATATCAAACAGCTTGTTTATTTGCGGGTCGTTTTGACGCATTTCCTCCAGCTCGGGAACTTGGTCCAACGACTCTTGTAAGGTCGGGTTTTTGCCTTGTACCCCTGGGGGAATCATCTTGGAAATTTTATCAGCCTGCGCATAAGGCATTTGCATCACGCGGGCAACGTCGCGAATCACGTTTTTGGCTTGTAATTTACCATAGGTAATAATTTGCGCCACATGGTCAAAGCCATATTTGTTTTGCACATATTCAATCGTTTTATAACGATTTTCCTGACAGAAGTCGACGTCGAAGTCCGGCATGTTGACACGTTCCGGATTCAAAAAGCGCTCAAACAGCAAGTCTAACTTCATCGGGTCAAGCTCGGTTACCTTCAACGACCAAGCCACAATTGAGCCCGCACCTGAACCACGGCCCGGGCCGACCGGAACGCCGTGTGTTTTTGACCACTGAATGAAGTCCGACACGATTAAGAAATAGCCGGGGAAGCCCATCTTTTTAATAACGCTCAGCTCATATTCCAAGCGACCGTAATAACGCTCGTCGATTTCTCTTTTTTGTTCGGCGGTCATGCCTTCAAAATAAACATAATCTTTCATATGTTCGGCCAGGCCTTTGCGGGCGGCAAAGTCGATATATTCATCTTGAGTCATGCCGTCTGGGCAGACAAATATCGGCAACAGAGGATCAACTTTGGAAGACAGAAAGTTACAGCGAATCGCAATTTTTACCGTGTTTTCGATAGCTTCGGGCAAGTCGCTGAACAGCTCTATCATTTCTTCAGGCGTTTTAAGGCGATTGTTCGGAGAATATTTTTTGCGGTTTTCATTAGCGACATATTCTCCGGCGGCAATACAAATTAACGCGTCATGCGCCTCATACATTTCCGCATCAAAGAAAAAGGCCTCATTGGTTGCCACCAGCGGAATATTGTATTTATATGCCAGGTCAATAAAAGCGTCTTCGGTTTTTCGTTCACTCTCAAGGCCGATACGCATGATTTCCATATAAAGACGGTCGCCGAATAATTGTTGCAATTTGACGGTCAGGTCTTCAGCCTCTTGGGCGCGGCCTTCAAGCAGTAAACGGCCAATTTGCCCTTCAACGCCGCCGGTTAAACAAATCAGCCCTTCATTTAATTCTTCTAAATCTGAAAGTTTTATCTGTGCCTTTTCCAGATTGCTCGGGTTATCCAAATAAGCGCGCTTCATCAGCTTCATGATGTTGGCGTAGCCTTTGGCGTTCATGCAGAGCAGAACAATCTTATCGGGCTCAATAATTTTGCCTTTGCTTTTTAAGACATCATCGGCGTCGGGATTGCGCAGATAAAACTGGCAGCCGAGAATCGGCTTAATCCCTTCTTCCTTTGCGTATTTTGAAATGGCTTTGCCGCCAAACATATTTGCCGTATCGGTCAAGGCAACCGCACCGATCCCCATGTCATGAAGCTTGTGAATCAGCTTTGGAACCTGAATCGCCCCTTCAGACAAGGAATAAGCGGTGTGAACGCGCAGATGTACAAATTTTGGTGCCGGCATTTCGCTTTCTTTTATTTCTTCTTAACTTTTTGTTTATGATAAACACTTCCGTCCTCAGACTCAATAGAAAAGTTGCGGTTGTTATTCGTATATCGTGC
>CALXTD010000020.1 GCA_944391315.1 uncultured Alphaproteobacteria bacterium
CCGATTGCTATGAACGAAGGTCTTCGTTTCGCTATCCGTGAAGGTGGTCACACTGTTGGTGCTGGTGTGGTTTCTAAGATTTTGAAGTAATACCAAATCAAAAAAATAAAAAGCTTCGGTTTCAACCGAAGCTTTTTTTTATATCCAAAATAAAAAAACATCTTGACTTAGAGTAGCTATAATAGGCTAATCTTATGCCGAACAAAATTTTAGAAGAGAGGAATATGATGACTGACTATTCAATATTGGAAACAATAAACGCTCCGGCAGACTTAAAAAAATTGGAGCTTTCAAAACTTCCGCAATTATGCCAAGAAATGCGCCAAGCGATTCTCAATCGCGTCAGCAAAATCGGCGGACACGTCGGCCCCAACTTAGGCGTTGTAGAATTGGCTGTAGCCTTGCATTATGTTTTTGAATCACCCAAAGACAAAATCATTTGGGATGTCAGCCACCAAAGTTACCCTCACAAAATTTTAACTGGTAGAAAAGCCGCCTTCATAGATGATACCCGATTCGGAGAATGCTCAGGCTTTACCGCACCGGAAGAAAGCGAACACGATATTTTCACCATAGGACACACCTCAACCTCCGTCAGCTTAGCTTATGGCTTAGCAAAAGCTCGTGACGCTATGGGCAACAAAGAAAATATCATTGCCATTATCGGTGATGGCTCATTATCCGGCGGCGAAGCTTTTGAAGGCTTAGATAACGCTGCCGAACTTGGCTCAAACTTTATCGTCATTATTAACGATAACGAAATGTCTATTGCCAAGAACTATGGCGGAATTTACGGCAACCTTGCCAAGCTCAGAGCCTCCAAAGGCACTGCCCCCGATAACTATTTCAAAGCCCTCGGCTTCGACTATCAGTATGTTGAAAACGGCAACGACGCCGCAGAATTAATCCATGTTTTGCAACAAGCCAAAGACACACAAAAACCCTTGGTCATTCACGTTCACACACTAAAAGGCTGCGGCTACAAACCGGCAACTGAAAACAAAGAACATTTCCATTGGACAACGCCATTTAACCTTGAAACAGGCAAGAATATTAACCTGTCATCATCAGAAAACTATGGCGCCATTATTGCCGATTACCTTGATAAAAAAGCTGCTGCAGATAAAAGAATCATGGTCATCAACGCCGGCACACCGGGAGCTCTTTGCCTCCAAGAATACCGTGAGAAACACCCATCACAATACATCGACGCTGGCATTGCTGAAGAGCATGCTGTTGCCTCAGCATCAGGCATGGCACATTATGGCATTAAGCCTGTTGCTTTGTTCTTCGGCGGTTTTATCCAGCGCGCTTATGACCAAGTTTCACAAGATTTGTGCATCAACAAATCACCGGCAGTAATGGTCATTGAAGGAACGGGAATAACAGGCGGCGACGTCACGCACCTGTCTATTTTTGACATTCCGTTGCTTTCAAACATTCCAAATCTTGTATGCTTGGCACCATCTACTAAAGAAGAAACCTTAAAGATGTTGGATTGGGCATTAGAACAAACCGACTTTCCGGTTGTAATTCGCACACCGTGGCAAACACCGGCAAACCTCACCTACCTCCCAAAGGCAGAAATAAAACTCGGAAAATTTGAAATCACCAAACAAGGCGAAAAAGTCGCAATTTTCGGCCTTGGCAGCTTCCTTGAATTAGCTGAACAAACCGCCACTGCGCTTGAACAGCAAGGAATTAACGCCACGATTATTAACCCGCGTTTTTCAAGCCTTTTGGATAAAGAAATGCTGGAAGAAATAAGCCAAAAGCATGATACAATTATCACCTTGGAAGATGGCTGCACCTCTGGCGGCTTCGGAGAAAAAATTGCCCGATTCTTTGCACAAAAAGGAATAAAAACTTATTGCTTTGGTGCGGATAAAGAATTCACCAATCGTGTTTCAGCCACAGAGCTGTATCGCCGTTATAACCTTTCTCCCGAAGAGATAATTAAAACAGCTCTCAAATAACCAACCAAGCTCCCGCAAGGGAGCTTATTTTTTGCCCTCCTCTTGTGAATTTCCCAAGGATTATGCTTGGCGATACAAAGAAAAAGATGTAAAAAATAAATAAAATGAACTTAAGCTTAAGGAATAAAAAATGAAGAATAACGAAATAGAACCTGTTGTCTTACAAGTTTTACCGGAGCTTGAAACCGGCGGTGTTGAAACCGGAACCATAGAAGTTGCCACAGCCTTAAAAACAGCCGGCATCAAAAACTTTGTAGCCTCACAAGGCGGACGCATGGTCTATGAATTAGAAAAAAACAAAATCGGACATTTAACACTGCCCCTAAAGAGCAAAAACATCTTCACCATGCTAAGCAACGCCAATAAATTGGCCCAATATATCAAAGCCAACAACATTAATATTGTTCATGCTCGCTCACGTGCACCGGCATGGAGCGCCTATTGGGCAGCCAAGAAAGCCGGCGCACATTTTGTCACCACATTCCACGGAACTTATGGCTTAGGCCCTTTGGGTATAAAGAAATTATACAACCGTGTTATGACTTACGGCGAAAGAGTAATTGCGATTTCCAATCACATCAAAAATCACATTTTGAAAAATTATCCTAAAACGGAAGAAAGCAAGATTCGTTTGATTCATCGTTGCGCCGATATTGAAAAATTCTCGCCTTCGGCGGTAACCCAAGCACGCATGATAAACAAAATCAAAGAATATAACATTGCCGACGACCGTCCGGTTTTGCTCCTCCCCGGAAGAGTCACCCGCTGGAAAGGCCAGCATTTGCTAATTGAAGCCCTGCATTTAATGAAGAATCAAAATTACTATTGCATCATTGCCGGCGACGCGCAGGGAAGACAGAAATATTTAGATTACTTAAAGAAGCTGGCCCGCAAATACAAGCTTGACGACCGTATCGGATTCTTCGGCCGCTACCAAGATGTTCCGGCCTTAATGATGGTCTCAACGGTTGTATTGTCAACAGCTATTGAGCCCGAAGCTTTTGGCCGTATTTCAATTGAAGGCCAAGCTATGGGCAAAATCGTCGTTGCCTCCAACATCGGCGGCAGCTTAGACACGATTCAAGACGGCATAACCGGCAAGCTGTTTGAAAGCAACAATCCGCAGTCTTTGGCGGATGCTTTAGACTGGGCGCTGTCTTTAAACAAGGCTGAAACGAAAAAAATTTCAGATTCGGCCATAAAAAATGTAAGAGAACATTTTACAAAACAAATAATGTGTGATAAAACTATTGAGGTTTACCGCGAAGTGGTAAATCAAAATGAAAATAAATAATAACTTTAATAAAGAAAAAGAGGTTTTAAAATGGTTGCGATAAAACTTCCGGACGGAAGTATTTTAGAAATGGAGAGCGGTGTCAACGGTTTTGACATTGCCAATAAGATTAGTCCCAATTTAGCCAAAGCGGCATTAGCTATCACCGTAAACGGCACCACACAGGATTTAAGCACTCCGATAACTACCGACGCAACCGTGACTATCATCACCGGCAGAGACAAAGAGGGCTTACACATTCTGCGCCACTCTTGCTCTCACGTCATGGCTGAGGCGGTTAAAGAACTTTGGCCTGATGTTCAAGTAACAATTGGACCGGCGATTGAAAATGGTTTTTACTATGACTTTTCAAGAAAAGAACCGTTCACGACGGAAGACTTCTCCAAGATAGAAGAAAAAATGCACGAGATTGTTAAGCGTGACGAAAAAGTTGAACGTATCGTCATGCCGCGTGACGAAGCCATTAAGTTCTTCAAGAACAAAGGCGAACATTACAAGGCCGAAATCATTGAAGACCTGCCGGAAGGAGAAACAATTTCTCTCTATCGCCAAGGTGATTTCACTGACTTGTGCCGTGGTCCTCACGTTCCGTCAACTGGTAAGATTGGTAACGCTTTCAAGCTGACCAAGGTTGCAGGCGCATATTGGCGTGGCGATTCGACCAAAGAAATGTTGCAGCGTATTTACGCCACGGCTTGGGCAGATAAAAAAGACCTGGATGCTTATTTGCTGATGTTGGAAGAAGCCGCCAAACGCGACCACCGCAAGATTGGCAAAGAGATGGACTTGTTCCACTTTGAACCCGAATACGCTCCTGGAGCTGTTTTCTGGCACGATAAGGGCTACAAAATTTACCGCAAGTTGATTGAATATATGAGAAACCGTCAAGAAAACAACGGTTATATTGAGATTTCAACCCCGCGTGTTATGGACCGCATTTTGTGGGAAACATCCGGCCACTGGGAAAAATACGGTGCACACAACTATTCTGGCCAAACCGAAGATAAAAAGTGGTTCTGCATTAAGCCGATGAACTGCCCCGGAGGTTTGCTGGTTTACAAACAAGGTATTAAGTCTTATCGTGATTTGCCGTTAAGAGTTGCCGAGTTTGGTAAGGTCAACCGCTACGAGGCTTCAGGATCTTTAATGGGCTTGATGAGAGTTCGTGAGTTTACCCAAGACGATGCCCACATTTTCTGCACACCGGAACAAATGGAAGAAGAATGCATCACCACCTTGAAGCTGATATTGGATATTTATAAAGACTTCGGCTTTGATGAGGTCAAGATTTATCTGTCGACCCGTCCGGAAAAGAGAATTGGTAGCGATGAGATTTGGGACATCTGCGAAAAAGCTTTAGCAAATGCCCTCACCTCTCACGGTTATGCATATGAAATCAACGAAGGCGAAGGCGCATTCTACGGCCCGAAACTTGAGTTTATTTTGAAGGATGCAATTGGCCGTGAATGGCAGTGCGGCACCATTCAGGTTGACATGAACTTGCCCCAGCGCTTTGATATTTCTTATATCGGCGAAGACGGTGAGAAACACCAACCGGTAATGCTTCACCGCGCTTTGTTTGGCTCAATCGAGCGCTTCTTGGGTATCTTGATTGAGAACCACGCCGGCAAATTGCCACTATGGCTGTCACCGGAACAAGTTGTCGTCTGCCCGATTGTCAACGAGTTTGACGATTACGCCGAAGAAGTCACCGCCAAGCTGAAAAAGAACGGCTTACTGGCCAGATCAGATTTGCGCAACGAGAAAATCACTTATAAGATTAGAGAACACTCGGTTGCCAAAGTTCCGGTCATTGCGGTTGTCGGAGCTAAGGAGAAAGAAAACGGCACGGTTACCGTCCGTCGCTTAGGCTCTGACAAACAAGAGATTTTGAAGTTAGACGACTTCATTAAGAACTTGGTAGAAGAAGCCCGCATGCCGCACCAAGGCGAATAATCTAAAACAACATGAAGCCGTCAGCCGCAAGGCCGACGGCTTTTCTAAATAAAGACCAAGATGAACCATAAAATAAGTTTCATAGCCTTAATATTTTTCGCCTTGTCTTTAGGGATAGGAAACGCCCAAGCCGCACCGGATGATAAATTGGAGCAAGGCTTTCTCATTAATTCACCGGAATTAGTTTCTGAGGCGATAGAAGAAGGCTTATGGCTTAATCAACCGCGGGCGAACGGAAATTATCCGTTGCATGACGCCTGCCGCCAAAATTGCGACCGTGTCATTCTCATGACCTTAATCAACGCCGGCGCCAATATTGAACAAAAAGATGATAACGGACGAACCGCCATATTTTTTGCCTTAAATAAGGAAGCAAAAGCAGAAAATATCAAACAACTGATTGACTACGGCGCGGACATAAACCTCCGTTCCCAAGATGGCCAAACACCTTTATCCTTGGCATTAAGGAAGCATCTTCCGCTTGAAATTATAGAATTGCTGATAAACGGCGGCGCCGACGCCAATCGCCCTATTCCCTACAAAAACAAAAAAGTCTATCCATTGACAATTGCCGTCATGACAAACGCCGAAGATAACATTATCAGCCTTTTGCTAAGCAAAAGCAACCAAGACGCGGTCTTTCAGGCCCTCACCGCCGAAAGTTTATCCAACACCTCCCGCCTCTCAACCATGATTGCGGAAATCGAAGAATAACCTCCCCCTTAAATTTGTATTTTCAGCCATCAAAAAGAATTTTTTTAAAATTTTCTTAACTTTTTGCGTTTTTAAATAAAAAAATTTTTATCATTAATTTTCAATAAGATAACTTCAATAAAAACCGTCACACAAGGAACAAAAGCCTTTATAATTTCGTCCATTTTAAAAATTCCTATTGTGAGACTCGCAAAAATATGGTATAAATAAAATTGTAGTATGATTATTATGATTATTTTTATGGAGAATATTCTTTAAGTGCCGTTAGGTAATTAGAGAATTCAAAATAAGGATAATTAAATATAAACCCCAACCTTGGGGACTACACAATATCAATTGACCATTGGTGTTGTAATTGCTGCTTCGGCGGCTTTTCGGTCTCCCAAGGCTTATCGATTTTGTTCATACATTTTTGTTTGAACCAAATCGTTGGGAATTTGATTATTCACGTTTTTAAGTTTTTGGCTTGAGCTCATAAGCACTCATTTCAAAAACTTGGGAACACCTTCTTTAAGTTAAGTAGGCAGAAAACATATCTTGTTGGAAATTCAAATTGATTTATCGGGCAAAGTTGCAAATTCGCCCCATGACTGAAGTATAGTAGGTTATGACTTAAAATTAAATCAATCCCTGAATGAAAGACCTGAGAACATATCTGTTAAAAGACTTAGGGAAGCATAATCGGTTACGGTTATGACACAGAACAATAATAGCAACATGGTGATCTTCTTAGGTGGTTACGACGCTGAAATGTTGGCTATTGCCGACGCTTGCCGTGAGGCAGGTGTTGCAATTTGCGACAAGCACCTCGGATGGGGTGCTGCGGCATCGGCTTACCAAAAAGAAATCGCGCAAGCGATTTCCGAAGGTAAGCAACCAGTTCTTATCGAGCTCTCGCTCGACATTGAGCTGCCGGAAACTGCGATCGTTGTGGACCACCACAACGAGAACGTCGGAAAGCCGGCTTCAATCCTACAGGTTCTTGACCTGCTGGGCGTTGAGCCGACCCGCCGTCAGCTGCTTATCGCAGCCAACGACAGCGGGTACATCCCCGCGATGTTGGCGCTCGGCGCAACACCGGAAGAGATTGCAGAAGTTCGTTTGGCAGACCGCTCAGCTCAGGGCATTAGCTCTGAACAAGAGCGCGAGGCCGAAAGAGCCATCTCTGCCGCACAGGTTGTCAATGGAGTGACCATCGTACGGATGGCACATTCTAAGACGGCCACCGTCTGCGACCGCCTCTTCAACCCTGACAAGGAACAGCGACTGCTGATCCTGTCCGGCGACGGCGAATCAAATTTCTTCGGCAACGGAGAACTTTGCCGCCAGCTGCAGGGTGAAAAGACCGGTAAAACAGCAGAAGGATGGGATACATATTCTCACTTCGGTGGTTGGATCGGTGGTAACCTGCCCCAATCCGGCTTCTGGGGCGGCTATGCCGACCAGAAAGAAGTAGAGAAGTTCGTTATCGACTTCTTTGCTTAACGGAATGCTATTCGGGATTGAGGAGCTTCGGCTCCTCTTTCCTTACCAAACAGGTCAGTTGGCTGATACCTGTCAAGAAACTCAGCTAATTATTATGGGTAAATTACAAATCCTCCAAACCAGCCCTATAATTGGCGCGGAGGTAATAAATATGGCACAGTTAAAGTGTCCCAAGTGCGGTTCTACCGACGTTTACTGCGGCGGGATGAACCCGGTGCAGTGTAACGCGGTATGCCGCCACTGTGGCTTCGAAGTAACCGGCATGCAAGATATCAGCCGATTCTTCGAAGGCCAAGCCTCATATGCCACATATGTGGCAGAAAAAGAAGCGAAAGAGACGGCTAGCGAAGCTGCCCGCAAAAAAAGCGAGGAATTTTCTCGCAATCTTGCGGCAAAACAAGCAGCCTGCCACCACAAGTGGCACACAGCCGTAATGGACGGCGTTGCCTTCCAGCGCTGCCCAAAATGTGGGGCAACACGTCTGTAACCATAGTCCTCACCGGTACGGTTAAAAATCAAACTTAAGCCGGTGAGAAGAAGCGGGGAGATTTCTCCCCGCTTCTTCGTTTTCACCTCACCGCCGAAAGCCTATCCGCTTCCTCCCGCCTCTCAACCATGATTGCGGAAATCGAAGAATAAAAAAAACAACAAAAAAGGCCGCCTTTTCAGACGACCTCAAAAAATTCAAAACCTATCGGCTTAAAACTTATTTGCTCTCTTCGCTCTGAGCTTTTTCAGCTTCGGCCATAGCGGCTTTTTCAGCGGCAACACGAGCCAAATCTTTAGCGCCTTTGGCTTTAACATCACGATCAACGAGTTCAACAATCGCCATCGGAGCACAGTCACCATAACGCAAACCAGCCTTCAAAACGCGGGTGTAGCCACCGTTGCGTTCTTTATAACGCTCAGCCAAAGTCGAGAACAACTTGCTGACAACTTCATTGTCACGCAAAAAGGCCAAAGCCAATCTGCGGCTGTTTAAATCGCCTTTTTTAGCAAAAGTAATCATATTATCAGCGAAAGTTCTTAATTCTTTAGCGCGAGGCAAAGTAATTTTAATCTGTTCGTGAGTAAGCAAAGCATTGGTCAGATTAGAGAACAAAGCTCTTCTCTGGCTTTTTGTCATGCTAAATTTTCTGTGAGCCATTCCGTGTCTCATGACTTTTCCTTTCATTATTCTGAGCTTTGCAAGGGCAAAGCGGATAAAACCACATTTCCGCCACCGTGAATAAAATTCTGATGCACGGAAACAACATAATCGCAAGACTCATATCATATAAAAATATGAAAAGCAAGCAAAATCTTCATCATTTTTAAAATCAAAAAAGGCTGGCCCAAGACCAACCTTTTAAGCTTAAAGTTTTACCAACAAATGAGCAGAAGTATCAGAGCATATTATGAACTGAACATCACCTCGAGGCGAAAAATGCCATAATAATGCACGATCAGCAAACTCACTAACATGAAGTTCAATAGAAAAGCTTTTCACTTCCGACAAATCCGGAACCTGAGCCTCTTTCATCATCTTGGAAAGAATGTCTTTTTGCCGCGTAACCAACATCGCATCTTCTTTTGATAAAAGGCGAAACCCGCCTTTTTTAACCACGGCTAAAGCTTTGTAAGGAAACATTCTAATCGCCGATACACCGGCAATAATCAGCTTAGACGTCAAAGCAAACCCGACCAATCTATGTGTTTCATCAACCACAAAATGCGGCTGCATCCTGTGAGTCATTTGCGCTTCAACATCAGCATGAGATAAACCGGATTTTACCACCACCACATTATGATGTTTTGCAAAAAACTCATCAGGCAAAACCGGCCGTTGAATTTGGAGCATCCGCAGTTGCAAAAGGTTTCGTACCCGCCCTTGGTAAATTGAATTACCACAGTCATCTCTTAAATCATCTCGTTTTACCCAACATTTATAAACTCTGCGCCAATCAGCCAACTCAATCCATTTTTCCCAAACAACAAAAGGTGAAAGAAGATATGGTTCCGATGTCAAATCAAGCCACTTCAAGCTCCAATTTTTCAAGAAAAAATGCTTTAAATACTTAAAAATATTCATAACAATAAGATTAAATTAATAATAAAAACAACACGAAGAAACTAACATTTAGCCATAAAGCTGTCAAGAACAAAAAAAGAGCGCCGTTTCATCTTCAGCGCTCTTAATAAACAATTTAAAAACTCAAAGCATCAAAATAATTCTGCCCCAAACGTGTAATTTCCCATTGAGGAGAAGCATCTGGGTCTTGCGTGTAGTGAAGCTCATGAATATAACCTCTATCCAATAAAGCCTCATACATTTCAGAGCCATAAGCCTCCACAAAATCATCTTTTGAGCCTTCTTGCAAATGTGCTGCATAGGACAAAGCCACTCGCCTTCTTTCAAAACTCAGCGGATCAGCCTTTTCTCTCAAACGGTCAAAATAAAAACCTAATGGAACAACGGCTAAAATACCAAAGAATACGGCTCCGACAACATAATTCAAATTGTCACAATAAAAACCATAACCGGCAAGAGCAACAACAACAATCAAAATCACCCATGCCCAAATAATATAAGATTTATTAGCTTTCATAACCCAATTTAAATAATAAAAACACCAAAAACCTTAAGCTTCAATCACTATCTCGGGATAAAACTTTTCCAAATAAGCCTTTACCAAAAAATCTATCCCGCTCTCAAACATCCTCTTCCAGCTGCTTTTCTTAAAGCGGTAACTCGTTGGAAAAAACCGAAACGTACAGCCCATAACTTTACCTTCAACCAGCAAATCCACCAACAAAGGCTCAAAATCCTTGTAGTGGAGCCAATAGGGTCTCTTTATGAGCAAGTCAACCGTAACTTCGGAAAACTGACCGGCTTTGACGGCCAACAAAATTTGTTCCACCAAATTCCCCGGCAGATATGCTTTATTAAGCATAAGATTAAGATTATTCGTCGAAACCTTTCCCATCAAAGCACCGCGAGCAACAGCCTCAATCGCATCTTGAGGAATATCCCTTCCTAAGGTTTCATCGAGTTTTGACCACAAAGCTTTATCAGCCTCAGGCAAATCAATATCAATTTCCCAAAGCTCTAAAAGTTTATTCCGCACGCGGTCATATTCAACTTGAGCAATTTTTTCTCTCAGGCTTTGCATTTGAGCATCTGACAATTTTTTTTGTAATGTTTCCATAATTGTATAAAATTTTAGTAAAACAAAATAATAAATAAGCAAAAGACTTATAGCGCCAAAAAAACAAATTTGCAAGACATTAAATATAACAAAAAATTTTTTGTATTATTTATTGACAAAAGACAAAATTTAGTGTATAACAATACTTGAAAGCGATTATTACACATATTATTAACAAAAAAATTAAATGCATTATGAAAAAACTTGGATTAACCACTGAAGGATTTGGACACGGATTTTTTTGTCTTCTCTATGCTAAAGCTATGGGCTTAACACCTGTTGCATTCAGCGAAAAAGACAACGAAGCAGACTTCACCGCTCAAGTAGAACAAATCTACAATAACCTTGCTTTCTTTGCCCCCAACATGGTAAAGGCAACATGGGAAGAGCGTGAACAACTTCTTGCCGAAGGCCTCAACATCCGCGAAAAAATCCTGCAAGATGCGGTAACAGACGATGAATGGCTTAAAATTGCCCAAACAACGCTGACACCAAATCCGGAAGAAGTCCCCGGCCTCCCGAAATATTCGTTGAGCGGAAAGAACATTATGTTCGTTCCTCAAAAATTGATATCGGACGGGCGTTGCGGCTCTACGGCTGAGGAACAAAGCGTCGGCTACAATGTGTTTGATTTCTTAAAAGAAGAGAACGCCACTTTGGTTCTCGGACAACACTTTGATAAGGTTAATGACCTCCCCAAAGTGGAAGAAATCAAAAAGGAGTTCAATGCTTACGTCCCTGGGGGTAC
The DNA here is from genome assembly GCA_944391315.1 of uncultured Alphaproteobacteria bacterium. Classification (GTDB taxonomy): domain Bacteria; phylum Pseudomonadota; class Alphaproteobacteria; order RF32; family CAG-239; genus HGM16780. The sequence goes on from CALXTD010000020.1 coordinate 11,362, forward strand.
CGAAAATCCGGAAGTATTCGGCATTCGTGGAGTTGCCCACAAGATGTACTGGAATCTGTACGAACAGATTGACTCCTGCATCGGAATTGCCGGAACACACGTATGGTACGCTCTCGCTTGCTTCCCGCACATCTCTCTCGGAATTTTGCACCCGACTAAGAGTGAAAACTGGAAGCGAATCACAGCCGCATACCAAGCTGTCGGCAGAAAAGTCTACGAACTAGACTTTAACAAAAGTGCCGACCTTAAGAAAGACATCTCGGAGCTCTACACAAAACTGTAAACTCCGCAAATCCGCAAAAAAAGGATTGCCAAGCAGGCAATCCTTTTTTTGTGCTATTTTTTATCTCTGGCAAGGAGCTCATTAACGACTTCATTCACTCACGTTTCTTTCCCTCCCCCTCATTTTTCCCAAGCCCAACCAAACATAACAAAAAAACCCTCACTCTCTCATGAGTAAGGGTTTTAATCAAATCTGACAATCAATTAAAAATGTTCATCAACACGTTTAATTAATTCTTCAATATTCTCAGGCGGCCAACCCGGAGTATCCATACCGAGATGAATACCCATCTTAGCCAAAACTTCTTTGATTTCGTTCAAAGACTTACGACCAAAGTTCGGAGTTCTGAGCATTTCAGCTTCAGTCTTTTGAACCAAATCACCGATATAAACAATATTATCATTCTTAAGGCAGTTAGCTGAACGAACAGAAAGTTCAAGCTCATCAACTTTCTTAAGCAAGTTTTTGTTAAACGGCAATTCTTCTTTCTCTGCCTCAGCCTCAGCTTCCGGCTCATCAAAGTTAATAAATGGCTTGAGCTGATCTTGAAGAATGCGAGCAGCATAAGCAACAGCATCTTCCGGTGTAACAACACCGTTTGTTTCAACAACCATTGTCAACTTATCATAATCGGTAACTTGTCCAACACGAGTATTCTCAACTTTGTAAGAAACCTTCTTAACCGGAGAATAAATCGCATCAACGGCAATAATACCAATCGGAGCATCAGAAGGCTTGTTCAAAGCGGCCGGGACATAACCTTTACCGGTTCCGACAGTCAATTCCATATTGATTTTAGCACCGGCATCAAGGTTACAAATAACGAGGTCAGGATTTTTAATCTCAACATCATGACCGGTTTCAATCATAGCGGCGGTCACGGTGCAAGGACCTTCAGCCTTCAAATACATCGTTTTCTGACCTTCGCCTTCAACGGCAACGGCCAAGCATTTGATATTGAGAACAATATCGGTAACATCTTCACGAACACCGGGGATAACCGAAAATTCATGTAAGACACCATTGATTTTAATAGCCGTAACGGCACCGCCCTGCAGAGAAGACAACAAAACTCTTCTCAAAGCGTTACCGAGAGTAAGGCCAAAGCCTCTTTCCAAAGGTTCAACCACAATTTTAGCTTTCTTTCCACCTTCGGAAGTAACGTCTAAATTTGTCGGTTTAATAAGTTCTTGCCAATTCTTTTGAATCACTGGTATGTCCTCTTTTTTAGTGCACGAATGCAAATTATTTGAAAAGCGGAAGACGACGAGGAAAGCTCCTCATCATCTTCAAAAGGAAAAAAGATTAGACGCGGCGTCTCTTTCTCAAGCGACAACCATTATGCGGGATCGGCGTAACATCACGAATAGTTGTGATAGTAAAACCGATAACCTGCAAAGCTCTAATCGCAGATTCTCTACCAGAACCAGGGCCTTTAACTTCGACCTCAAGGGTTTTCATACCGTTTTCCTGAGCTTTTTTACCAGCTTCTTCGGCAGCAACCTGAGCGGCATAAGGGGTAGATTTACGAGAACCCTTAAAGCCGTTTGCACCGGCTGTTGACCAAGCGACAGTATTACCCTGAGCATCGGTAATAGTTACTCTGGTATTATTAAAAGTCGAATTCACATGCGCAACACCGGCAGTGATATTCTTCTTTTCTTTTTTCTTAATACGTTGTACTGCTTTTGCCATTTGGGATTACCTCTTACTTCTTCTTATTAGCCACAGTTTTACGTTTACCTTTACGAGTACGAGCATTTTGTTTAGTGCTCTGACCACGAACAGGCAAACCTTTACGGTGTCTGAGACCTCTGTAGCAACCGAGATCCATTAATCTTTTAATATTAACACCGACATCACGGCGCAACTCGCCCTCGACCAAATAATCGTGATCAATAACCTCACGAATTTTAGCAACGTCTTCATCAGACAACTGATGGACACGAAGTTCAGGGGAGATTCCCGATTTTGCGCAAATATCTTGAGCAGTTTTTCTTCCGATGCCATAGATATAGGTCAATGCGACCTCAATTTTTTTGGCAGTAGGAATATTTACACCAGCTATACGAGCCAAATTAACTCTCCATTAAATATTAATTACCACATTCAAAAAGTTGATCACCACTTTTCAAAATTAAGCCGGATTATAGGCTATAATTTAAAAGTGTCAACAACAAATCGCTAAAATTTCTAAAAAAAGCGCATTTTTTTAGAAAATTTTAACTTTTTAGGGAAGCCGAATGTAGATTCACAGCGATTCGCAAAGACCAAACGGAACAAAGACGATTCTCCGCACGCCCTTTTGCGATTCTTTTTAAGGCAAAGGTTAGGCGATTCCCAAAATACTATCAATTTTTTTGCTGACAGCCTCAATCGTACCGGTACCATCAACGCAACGCAACAACCCTAACTTTTCAAAATAAGGAATTGTCGGATAGGTTAAAGCGCGATAGTTAACCAAACGATTTTGCACTGTCGTACGATTATCATCAACACGGCGATAAAAGTCCGTACCGCCACAAACATCACAAACGCCATAAATTTTTGGCTTTTGGAATTTGTCATGATAACCGGCACCGCATTTCATACAGGCATAACGCCCCAAAATACGTTCCATAATAATTTCATCTGGCACCTGAATTTCAATCACGGCATCCAGAGTAATTCCATGCTTTTTAAGCATTTTTTCCAACGCTTCGGCCTGAGGCAAGGTGCGAGGAAATCCATCAAGGATAAATCCGTTTTCGCAGTCCTTCTCAGCGATTCGTTTTGAAACCATATCAATAATCATATCATCAGTTGCAAACTCACCACGATCAAGCAAGGCTTTAATTTCCAAGCCAAGCGGGGTCGCTTTAGCTGCCTCAGCACGCAACATCTCACCGGTTGACAGATGCGCAATATGCAACTTGTCTTTCAAGATTCGTGCTTGCGTTCCCTTACCACATCCCGGAACACCGGTAAAGATGATATGACGCCCTCTTCCGTTCTTATCCATTAGCGCTTCTTTCTGTTAGCAAGAGCAGCTTTCTTAATCAATCCTTCATACTGATAAGCAATCAAATGAGACTGAAGCTGTCCGACAAAATCCATAGTAACTTGAACAACGATGAGCAAAGTTGTACCACCGAGAACAAACGGAACAGAGAGTTTCGAAATCAAAATTTCCGGCAAGATACACAAAGCCACCAAATAGAAGGCACCAAGCACTGTCAAGCGCGTAATAACATAATCCAAATACTCAGCCGTATTTTTACCCGGACGAATACCGGCAACAAAGCCACCATGTTTTTTCAAATTATCAGCAGTTTCTTCCGGATTGAAAACAACCGCAGTATAGAAAAAGGCAAAGAATGCGATTAAGAAGGCATACAAAGCCAAATACAAAGGCTGTCCGTGACCAAGCAAGCGGCTCATAGTCTGAACCCATTCCGGCCCATTTTCGGCAGACAGATTTGCAATGGTAATCGGCAAGAGCAACAAAGAGCTTGCAAAGATTGGCGGAATAACGCCGGTCGGGTTAATTTTCAACGGCAAATGAGATGTTTCAGCCGCACTCATACGCATACCAACTTGACGCTTCGGATATTGAATAATGATTTTACGCTGAGCTCTTTCAACCAAAACAATGACATAAATAAGAACCAAAACCATAACCAACAGCATGGCAATAACACCGATAGACATTGAGCCAACACGACCCAATTCAAAAGTCTGAGCCAAGGCTGCCGGAATATTGGCGATAATACCGACAGTAATAATCAAGGACGATCCGTTTCCAACGCCGCGAGAAGTAATTTGCTCTCCCAGCCAAACGATAAACATCGTACCGCCGACCAAAGAAACAATAGTCGTAAACTTAAACACAAACCCCGGATTAACCACGGCAGACAAACCGGCACTTCCGGTCATGCTTTCCAAACCAACGGCGATACCATATCCTTGAACAATGGTAATCAAAACCGTCAGATAACGAGTCATTTGTGTTACTTTGCGATGTCCGGCCTCGCCTTCTTTTTTCAAAGCGGCAAGAGACGGAATAACCGACTGACCGAGTTGAATAATAATGGAAGCCGAGATATAAGGCATAATATTCAAGGCAAAGATGGTCATACGTTCCAACGCACCACCGGCAAACATATTAAACATACCGAGGATACCGCCGGAATTACGAGCAAAAATATCAGACAAGATGTGCGGATCAATCCCCGGAAGCGGAATAAACGTTCCCAAACGAAAGACTATAAGTGCAAGCACGGTGAACCAAAGTCTTTTTTTCAACTCATCAGCCTTGCTGAAAGCGGCAAAATCCATATTTGATGCCATTTTTTCGGCCAAAGATACCATTTTTATATCCTTATTATTCAACATTTAAAAAACATGATTCGGGCACAAAGACCCAACAAGCTAAGATATTAATACACTAAAAAATTTTTAATTCAACCTTTTTATTTAAAGATTCATGAAAAAGGCAAGAAAAGATTGACAACCAATGTCAAACAAGCTATATAAGCGACGATAAAATTAATTATTAACTATAAAAAAAATAACTATTATGGAAAAGAAACAAACAGCCCTTAATTTATGCTCAATTTTAGGCAAGATTAAAGATTTGAAACGCACCGGATGGCTAAGAAGAAAAATTGCTGTTCCCGAAAGCGATGCGGAACATATGTTTTCAACGGCCTTTTTAGCAATGTTGTTAACCCCTCCGGAATTAAACAAAGAAAAATGTTTGGAACTGGCGCTCAGTCATGATTTGCAAGAAATTTATTCGGGAGATTTTGTCCCTGGAGAAATTTCCGCATCTGAAAAATATCAGATAGAACATAACGCTGTCCAAAAGCTTGCCCAAGAGCTTGACTATCCGCAATTAATTGACCTGTTTGAAGAGTTTGAAGCTCAAGAAACAGCCGAAGCCAAGTTTGTCAAAACCCTTGATAAACTCGACACCGCGATAACGGCTTGTTACTATGATTTCGACCACCGCGGCGACCGACCTCTGATTGAAGAGTTTTGCACACACGCCGAAGAGGAAATCAAAAAAATCAATAGTCCTTATCAACATCTGGCCCTTGACCTTCTGCACAACATCAAAGATTAGTTACAAAAAAAATAAAACGGAGCTTCAAAATGAAACTCCGTTTTATTTTTTGTGATTACGAATTAATACCCTCGCTGCCAACGGCGAAGCGATTTTAATCCGAAACAGAGATCAGCGACAAAAGCCGCCCCTCCTGCAGCCAACAATGACCACGTGGCAACATCTAAATTGCCGTTAATACCGGCAATCCAGAAAATTACAATTCCCAAAGCTGCCACCACAATTCCTGTTGTAATCACTTTTTCCATAACTCAATAAATTTTATAAGAAAAGACCAGACAATCTCTCCTTTTATTTGTAAATAAAATTCTACTAAATTGAATTAATCATTTTCTCAAAAACTAAGAGATATGAAAAATTGCCTGCAAAATAATAGAATAAATTAATATGTTATCACTTTATAGAATACCACAAAATTAAGACGAAAGCAACAAAAAAGCGAGGAAATTTCCTCGCCTTTTCAAAATTGCTTAAACCAACTTAGGCAATCGTAACCTTTCCGCCGGCTTTTTCAACGGCAGCAACAGCAGCTTTAGAAGCAGCGTTAACGGTAATGTTAATGCTAGCGGTAACAGCACCACGAGCCAACAAACGAACACCGTCCAAAGTCTTGCTGATAACGTTAGCCTTCAACAAAGACTCAACATTAATTTCATTGGCTGACAATTTTCCGGCATCAATAGCCTTCTGAATGCTGTCAAGATTAACAATTGCAAAATTCTTAGCAAACGGATTTTTGAAACCACGTTTCGGAAGTCTGCGATAAATCGGCATCTGACCACCTTCAAAACTGCGAACGGCAACGCCTGAACGAGCCTTTTGACCCTTCTGACCTCTGCCGGCAGTCTTGCCGGAGCCGCTTCCGATACCGCGAGCAACACGCTTGCGAGATTTTCTTGCGCCTTCGTTGTCTCTAATTTCATTAAGTTTCATTGTTTTTCACCTAATTTTGTTAATTAACTCAGCTAGAGCTTATTGGGTACTCAATCAAGCAAGAATTTTCAGCATAACAGCCAAATCTATGTCTTTCTTCAATATGCACTTTCCGCACACTCAACACCTCTTGCCCTTTCTACGCCTCTTATCTCTTCCGCCTTTTGAGCACCCCTTTCAGCTTATTCCTCAACCTTAACCAAATGGCTGACTTTTTTAATCATACCACGAATAGAAGGAGTATCTTCCAATTCTCTGGTTTTGTGCATTTTATTGAGTCCCAAACCAACGAGAGTAGCTCTCTGATCAGCAGGACGACCAATAGCACTGGCAATCTGAGTAACTTTTATTGTTTTCTTAGCCATGATTAAGCCTCCTCTTTTTCCATTTTAACATTTGAAGAGTTTTCACGGCGGCTGACAATATCACCGACTTTCTTGCCACGTTTTGCAGCAACCATTCTCGGAGAATTAATTGACTGCAAGGCATCAAAGGTTGCTTTAATCATATTGTACGGATTGTTTGAACCCATAGATTTAGCAACAACATCTTGCACACCGAGAACTTCAAAAATAGCACGCATCGGTCCGCCGGCAATAACACCGGTACCGGCCGGAGCAGTTCTCAAAATGACCTTACCGGCACCGAAAGCACCTTTAACGTCATGATGAAGAGTACGACCTTCACGCAACGGAATGCGAACCATATTTTTCTTAGCTTCATTGGTTGCTTTGGTAATAGCATCAGGAACTTCGGTAGCTTTACCAGAACCATAGCCGACGCGTCCTTTTTGATCACCGACAACAACGATTGCGGCAAAAGACATATTGCGTCCGCCTTTAACGGTCTTAGCAACGCGGTTGATATGAACCAGTCTTTCGACCAATTCTTCTTTTTTCTCAGCCTTACGACGATCTACATTTTGTGCCATATCATCTCTCCTAGAACTTCAGACCGGCAGCGCGTGCAGCGTCAGCCAATGCTTTAACACGACCGTGATAGATATAGCCGCCTCTATCAAAGACAACTTCACTAACACCATTTTTAACAGCACGTTCAGCAATGGTTTTGCCGATAACGCCTGCAGCTTCAACAGTTGAAGACTTCTTAAGAGAATCTCTGATTTCTTTATCCAAAGTAGAGGCAGAAACCAAAGTAGCACCTTTAAGATCGTCAATAATCTGCGCGTAGATATGCTTACCGCTGCGGAAAACCGAAAGTCTTGGTTTGCCGTTAGCAGCGTTTTTCAAAGCGATTCTAACGCGAGCTTTTCTTTTTTCAAATAACTTTCTTGGCGTATTCATTTACTTATCCTTACTTTTTCTTGCCTTCTTTACGACGGATAGATTCGCCTTCAAACTTAATACCTTTTCCTTTATAAGGCTCAGGTTTTCTGTATTTGCGAATATTCTGGGCAATCTGACCAACCAGTTGCTTGTCCGCACCAGAAATTGTCAATTGAGTCGGGCTAGCGCAAACAATAGAAATACCTTCAGGAATTTCAAAGTTTACATCATGAGAAAAGCCCAAAGACAAAACGAGAGTTTTACCGGCAACGCGGGCTTTATAACCAACGCCGACGAGTTCAAGATTTTTCTTAAACCCTTCATGAACGCCTTTAACAATCGTATTGATTTCAGCGCGGGTTGTTCCCCACAAAGCGCGAGCCATTTTAGACTCAGACAAAGGAGCAACAACAACTTTACCGTCTTCGATTTTAACCGAAACATGACCGGCATCAAACTTAACGCTTAATTCTCCCAGCTTACCTTTTGCTTTAACAACATCATTGTCAAGAGCAACGGTAACATCATTAGGGATAACAACAGGATATTTACCAATTCTAGACATCCGATTTCTCCCTTAAAAGACCTGACAAAGAATTTCACCGCCAACATTAGCTTTACGAGCATCATTATCGCTCATAACACCTTGCGGGGTAGAGATAATAGAGATACCCAAGCCGTTATAAACTCTGGGCAAATCTTTAACAGAAGAATAAACTCTTCTACCCGGAGTAGAAACACGGTAAATTTCCGTAATAACAGAAGTACCTTCATGATACTTCAATTTGATATGAAGTTCATCAATACCAGGTTTAACATTAACGCGTTCATAACCGGCAATGTAACCTTCTTTTTTCAGAACTTCCAAAACACTTTCACGCAAGCGAGAAGCAGGAGAAACGACCTCATTCTTCTTCGCTCTTTGTGCGTTTCTAATGCGTGTGAGCATATCGCCCAAAGTATCAGACATAGACATAGTCTTTAACCTCCCAACTTACCAGCTAGACTTAACTAAACCGGGGATTTCGCCAAAGCTTGCCATATTTCTTAATTCATTACGGCAAAGGCCAAACTTCCGGTAAACACCACGAGAACGGCCGGTAACTTTGCAACGGTTACGAATACGAACGCGAGCAGAGTTTCTCGGCAATTCAGCCAATTTCAAAGTAGCATTAAATCTCTCTTCCGGAGATGCATTTTTGTCATCAGCAATTTTCTTTAATTTAAGACGACGATTAGCATACTTCTCAGCCATCTTAACCCTTTTCAAGTTTCTATAAACTGAACTTGTTTTTGCCATTATTCAAATCTCCGCTTATTTCTTATAAGGAAGGTTAAAAGAAGTGAGAAGGAATTTAGCTTCTTCATCTGTCTTAGCAGATGTACAAATAACTATATCCATACCTCTAACATTCTCAACCTTTTCATAATTGATTTCAGGGAAGATAATCTGCTCTTTAATACCGAAAGCAAAATTACCTCTGCCATCAAAGTTTTTACCGGTAATACCGTGAAAATCTCTGATGCGCGGCAAAGCCATATTGACCAATCTTTCAAGGAATTCATACATTCTGTCAGAACGCAGAGTAACCTTGCAGCCAATCGGCATATCTTCTCTTACTTTAAAGGTAGCGATTGATTTACGAGCTTTAGTAACAACCGGTTTTTGACCAGCGATTAAAGCCATTTCTTCAACAGCATTGTTCAGTTTCTTTTTATCGGTAACAGCTTCGCCGATACCCATATTCAAAACGATTTTAGTCAGCTTAGGAATCTCGTGTGGGTTCTTGTAACCGAATTTTTCCACCAGAGACTTCTTAATGACATCGTTATAAAGTTTTTCAAAATTAGTCATTTAGATATTCCCTTACTTATCGATTACTTCACCGGACTTACGAGCAACGCGGACTTTTTTACCGTTCAGCTCTTTGTAGCCGACCTTAGTGGCCTTGTTGGTCTTCGGATCAACAAGAGCAACATTTGACGCATTAATAGGTGCTTCTTTCGTTATAATGCCGCCAGTAGTAGTTTGGCTGGGTTTAGTGTGTCTTTTAACAAGATTAACACCTTGAACAACCACTTTACCTTCTTTAGGCATAGCTTTAACGACTTCACCGGTTTTGCCTTTATCATCACCAGACAAAACGATGACCTGATCACCCTTTTTAATTTTAAGTTTAAGGCTCATTATAAAACCTCCGGTGCTAATGAAATTATTTTCATAAATTTCTTCGCACGCAGTTCTCTGGTAACAGGCCCAAAGATACGAGTACCGATAGGTTCACCGTCTTTGTTAATAAGAACTGCAGCGTTAGAATCAAAACGGATAACACTTCCGTCTTTACGTCTGATATCGCTGGCTGTGCGAACGATAACAGCTTTAAGAACGTCGCCTTTTTTCACGCGTCCTTTAGGCATAGCGTCCTTAACGGAAACGACTATGACATCACCGACCGTTGCATGCATTCTCTTGGACCCGCCAAGAACTTTAATGCACTGCACCTGACGTGCTCCTGAATTATCTGCAACATCCAGGTTGGTTTGCATCTGAATCATTTCTTACTTCCTTTTCCTTTAGGCGTTATCAACGATAACAGTCCAAGTTTTAGTCTTAGAATAAGGTCTAGATTCTTGAATAGAGACCACATCACCGACTTTGAACTGATTATTTTCATCATGAGCAGCAAATCTTTTGCTCTTCTTGACGAACTTCTTGTAAACAGGGTGCATAACCTGACGCTCAACGCTGACGATTACGGTTTTATCCTGTTTATCACTAACAACAACACCTTGAAGAATTCTTTTAGGCATAATTTAACACTCCCTAACTATTCTTCTTGCGCTCAGCGATGAGCGTGTTGATTTTTGCTATTTCGCGACGAATATTTTTGAAAACGGCAGTATTCTGGAGTTGTCCGGTAGACTGCTGAATTCTCAAATTGAAGAGTTCTTTTTTGTTCTCTACCAATTTGGCTTCCAATTCATCGAGCGACAAAGCACGAAGATCTTTTGTTTTAACCATATTATTGTACTCCCAAATCTGAGTTCAGGCGTTTAACAAACTTAGTTTTAATGCCAAGTTTGGCAGCACCCAGAGCAAAAGCCTGACGAGCAGTTGCTTCATCAATATCACCGGCTTCAAAAATGATTCGACCGGGTTTAACTCTTGCGCACCAATATTCAATAGAACCTTTACCTTTACCCATACGGACTTCAGCAGGTTTATCAGAAACCGGTACATCTGGGAAAATTCTGATCCATAATCTTCCGGCTCTTTTCATTTCACGAGTAATCGCGCGACGAGCTGCCTCAATTTGGCGAGCGGTAACACGATCCGGAGTCAGAGCCTTCAAGCCATATGAACCGAAACTTAATTCGGAACCGCCCTTAGCCAAGCCGTGAATACGACCTTTGTGCTGTTTGCGGAACTTTAATCTTTTAGGACTTAACATTCTTATATTACCTTTAATTCTAATCTCATGTAGTATAAATCAGTGAGACCAACAATCAAAATTCGCGTAAGTATAATACCTATACAAAATTTTGTCAACAGGGATTTTTATATCCACAGGGCCTAACTGAAAAACTTTCATGCGGTTTAGAGTTTTTGGCAGTCAAAGCGATTTTCAATACTTCAAAAAGCAAGGATTTCGCTCTGACCACCGCCAACTAATACATTATTTTTGTTCAGCCAACTTTTTATCCTGCGCCATCGGATCATGAGCCATAATTTCGCCCTTGTAGATCCAAACTTTAACGCCGCAGGCACCATAAGTGGTATGAGCTGTTGAGGTTGCATAATCAATGTCAGCACGCAGAGTATGCAAAGGCACACGACCTTCACGATAATACTCGGTACGAGCAATTTCAGCACCGCCCAAACGACCAGAGCAGCTAACCTTGATACCCTCAGCGCCCAAACGCAAAGCAGACTGCATAACTCTCTTCATTGCACGACGGAAAGCAACGCGGCGTTCCAACTGCTGTGCAACAGAGTCAGCAACCAACTGAGCATCCAACTCAGGTTTACGAACTTCCAAGATGTTCAACTGGACTTCGGAATCAGTCATTTTCTGAATTTCTTTTCTCAGATTTTCAATATCCTGACCTTTTTTACCGATAACAACACCCGGACGAGCCGAATGAATGGTAACTCTGGCCTTTTTAGCCGGACGTTCAATAACAATACGGCTGATACCGGCCTGAGCCAATTTGTCCTTCAAGAACTCTTTAATTTTCAAGTCTTCGTGGAGGTAATCTGTGAACTTTTCATCAGCATACCAGCGAGAGTCCCATGTACGGTTAACACCCAAACGAAGACCTGTAGGATTTACTTTCTGTCCCATAAACTTACTCCCCACGCTCAGTAACAACGATAGTCAAGTTAGAGAACGGCTTCAAAACGCGAGCGCCTCTACCACGACCACGTGCGTGCATACGTTTCATAACTAAGCCCTGACCGACATAAGCTTCAGAAACATAAAGCTTGTCGATATTGAGCTGGTGATTATTTTCAGCATTAGCGATAGCAGATTGCAAAACGCTAAGAACTGACTTTGCGATTCTCTTCTTAGAGAAGCTCAGTTCGGCAACAGCCTTCTCGGCGCTCAAGCCGCGGATAGACTGTGCAACTAAGTTCAGCTTACGAGAAGAAGTGCGGATGGAGTTGCAAAAAGCCATAGCCTGATTGTTAGCAACTCTTCTATTTTGTTTACTCTTGCTCATAATTAACCTCTCTTAGCCTTTTTATCACCGCCATGACCAAAGAAAGTACGGGTAGGAGCAAATTCGCCGAACTTGTGGCCAACCATATCCTCGGTAACGAGAACAGGAATAAATTTATGACCATTATGAACGCCGAAAGTCAACCCGACAAACTGCGGAAGCATGGTAGATCTGCGAGACCAGATTTTAATAACTTCATTACGACCTGAATTTCTCGCTGCATCAGCTTTCTTAAGAAGATAGCCGTCAACAAAAGGTCCTTTCCAAACGGAACGTGTCATTAGCTTTTCTCCTTA
>CALXTD010000021.1 GCA_944391315.1 uncultured Alphaproteobacteria bacterium
TTTACAAAAACTTATAAATTATTATAAAAAATTTAGGGATTACATATGATCTTTAATAAAAAATGTTGCCCCGATGTAGCCCCGAACAAACACACCGAAAACCGCACAAAAAAAAGCCCCTGATAACCCATTGATTATCAAGGACTTTATTGGTTGCGGGGGCAGGATTTGAACCTACGACCTTCAGGTTATGAGCCTGACGAGCTACCGGGCTGCTCCACCCCGCGATAAATTCTGTGCTTTACATACGCTTTTTTACACAGTTTGTCAAGGCATATTTTTAATTTTTTTTATTTTTTTTCTTTAATTTTATTTTTACGCATAAATTTTACATTAGTTTTATCATTTTTTAACAGGATATAAACTAATGCAATATTTTTACAAAAACAACCATTCTCAAAATCTGATTCTCTTTTTTTCCGGCTGGGGATGTGACGAACATCAGTTTACTAATCTTCATGATACAAATGATGATATCTTAATTCTTTTTGATTATCAGGATTTAAATTTAGATTTTGATTTTACGCCTTATAAAAAAATTGATTTAATTGCTTATTCCGCCGGTGTTTTTGTTGCTTCAATTTTTCAAAAATCTCTTCCTCCTCTGCATAAAAAAATCGCTATTAACGGAAATCCTTATTTATTTGATGAGAAATTTGGACTTTCCACACAAACTATTAATATTTTCAATTCCATAACGCTTGATAATTATTTAGAATTTCGACGTCAATATATGGTCATATCAGACGCAGAATACAAAAGATATAACGAACTTCAATCGCTCCGTACGCTTGAAAGCTGCCAGCAAGAACTTACTTCTTTGCAAAACCTTTACACAAATCACCGCAAAGAAATCACCCAAAATTTTGACCTTGCACTCATGGCTGACAAAGATCCGTTTTTTTCGCTGGATGCGCAAAAAGAATTTTACGGAGACAAACTCCGCATAATTCCTAATGCTAAACATCATATATTTTTTAGATTTAATTCATTTCATGAGATTCTTGAAATAAAATAATCTTCTCCGCACATGAAAAAAGACGCTATTTTTCAAGCGTCTTTTTAAATAAACTGGCGGAGAGAGAGGGAGCGCTAAGCAAAAATGCCTTTAACATGGCATTTTTGTCTGCAAGCTCTTGGGAACATCTTGGCGCGCTTGGATACCTCGAAAAAGTTTCCAAAGCAAGCCTAGATGCCCAAGCGGATAATCCCGTCCGTTGAAAGCAAGCCTTCGGCGACGCTTGAAACGGCTTCTCCGCATACAAAAAACCCTGCATAATGCAGGGCCTCAGATTGGCGGAGAGAGAGGGATTTGAACCCCCGGTACGCTAACGCGCACAATTGATTTCGAGTCAACCGCATTCGACCACTCTGCCATCTCTCCAACAGCAAAAAATTTATAAAACCAAACGCCACAAATTGCAAGAAAAAAATTACTTTGAAAAAAGGTCAAAGAACCGCAGCATTTTTTCCCAACGAGACCAAATTGTTTCCGGCTTCTTGAATGCAAAATGCTTAAATAGCAAATAATTCGTAATCAACAAGAAAGAAATAGCAACAGCCTGCGCCGCATAAACATTAAAAGCAGCTTTCACCACCAACACATCTAAAACCACAGCATTAATAATATAGCTAAATCCCCAAATCAAAACACTCTTACCATATTCTTTCAAATGGTTTCCCTGAGTATTAAAAACAAGCGTCTTGTAAGAATAAAAAGCTATAACAGAAGATACCAACCACATAGCCAGCAAAATTTTTTGATAATGAAGCGTCCCGAATATCACCCCTAATAAAACAAAAATAAAATAACGAAACACCATATTCAAGCTCGCCATTATAATAAAACGAACCCGCTCATCTACCGAAAACCATTTCTGTAACATTGCTTTGCCCTTAGTTGTTTTTTTAAAGATAAATACATTGAAATAACTTTTCAAGCATTAATCAGAAATAAAAAAAAGACCTTGCATAAACAAGGCCTATAAATTGGAGCGGGCAATGGGATTCGGACCCACGACATCAACCTTGGCAAGGTTGCGCTCTACCCCTGAGCTATACCCGCATCAAGTAGAACAACAAAATATTTATCATAAAAAAAAATAATTGCAAGCAAAAAAAACAAAAAAATATAATTTTTTTTATTTTGTTATATATTACAAATAGGTATAAAAAAAACATCACTTTGTAGAAGAAATTTTTACAATTAAGAATTATATTATTTTTGCAAATAACTTTAGTTTAAGGAAAAAAATGCAAAACATGGAATGGTACCACAGCCTGATAAAACCTTTGGGCACACCTCCAGATATTGTCTTCAGCATTGTCTGGCCGATTCTTTATCTTATGATGGGCATGGCTCTGTTTTTTGCCTATAAAAGCGCAGAAGGAAAGCAAAAATACTTTCTGTCCGGCATTTTTGCCTTGCAACTGATACTAAACCTTTCATGGTCTCCCTTATTTTTCGGCGCCCAAAATCCGCAAGAAGCAATGTTTGTTTTAGTTTGCTTATGGTTAGCGGTTGCAATGTTAACACAGATGTTCTTCAAAGTATCAAAAACCGCCGGTTGGTTAATGGTCCCATACCTGCTGTGGATTACCTTTGCCGGATATTTAAACTACGGCATTATTCAGCTGAACTAAATTTTTTCCAAACTTTTTTCATCAGCGTCGAAAAAGGATAATTTTCAAACGCCGATGGAAACACAAACAGGCCATTGCCGGCAGAAAATTCGCTATCAAGAATAAAAAGGCGTAAAACAAGCTTAAAATGCGTAAAAACATGAACAACTTCTTGGCCAGTATCTTCTGCCGCTGTGGCATAAATCGGTAGCACACCATTGTCACCCCACGGAAACTCATAAAGCCCCGAGAGCAAACCTTTCTCCATTCGCTTCTGAATAAAATATTTACCCTCTGAATTTTTAATAAGATAAACCGCGCCGTACCGAACCGGCTTTTCATTTTTCTTGCGATAAGGAATATTTTCAACATCGCTTGTTCCGGCAGAAGCGCAATACTTTTGCCACGGACAATCATCACAATGCGGATTCTTTGGCGTACAAATCATTGCCCCGAGATCCATAATAGCAGAAGCATAATCTGCAGGATTCTGAACAGACGTTAGTTTTAAGGCTTTTTCTTTAATATCTTGTTTAATATCATCAAGCGGCTGCGTCAGATGATACATCCGACAAATGATTCGCATAACATTACCATCCACAACGGGCAAAGGTTGGTTAAAAGCCAAAGCTAAAAAACTGGCAGCCGTATATTCGCCAACCCCTTTAAGCTTCAAGACCTCAGCTTCTATCTGAGGAAAGCTACCATGAGCCACAATCATTTCCGCCGTTTGTTTAAGAGAGCGAGCCCGACTATAATACCCCAACCCTTGCCAATAGTGATAAACTTCTTCCAAATCTGCCTGTGCAAGATCAAAAACCGTCGGAAAACGCTCCATAAACTTAGTAAAATAGGGAATAACGGTTTTAACTGTTGTCTGCTGCAACATAAATTCTGAAACCAACACGACATAAGGATTTTCGTGAGCCCCGCCTTTAACGCGCCACGGCAAATCACGACCATTTTTATAATACCAGTCTAAAAGCAGCTGAGACAGATTCTGTTCCTTCATTTCTCTCCCTTATCATAAAAAAACCTTTGAAAAAAATTTTTTTTCAAAGGTTTAAAAACGCATTAAAGCTCAATGACAAACCATACTTCGTTTAAATAACATTTACGACAAGTTGCCAGCGCCCGATCGTTAAAAGAAGCACGCCAAGCATAATCACCGGCTTGTTCATCAGCAATCCAACAGCAATCACCAAGAGGCTGACTCCCCAAATGTTTCATTTGCAGACGAAGCTTTTTCAACTCATAAAAATTCATGTTTACCAGAATCTTCCAAAACTCACGAGAACCTGCGGTTGCCTTTCTACCAAGAACATCTTCTTGAGCAAGTGCAATAGCTTCTTTGTAGGGCCTACGGAATCTTTTATAATCTTCTGGCTTAACCAACTTCAAAGCATAGCGAGGAGAAAGAACAACAGCAACCGGAAGCTTATCCACCTTCGTCTCATCAGAAACAGAGTTATCATCATACAAAACCTTAAACGGATACCGTCCGTCAAAAAGCAAATCTTCTGACATCTCTTCCTCAGCATAAGCGCGAATTTCTGCAACATTCGTGATACTATTTCGAGCCCAAAATTTTGAAACACCGAACGTTCTTCTCACATCCTCAATTTCTTTTGTTTTTTTGCTCATAATTATAATGTTTAAATTAATAATAAAGAAAACTTTGATTGTTTTAGCACTTACGGAAATTTTGTCAAGTGCTAATTCATATATTTTATACTATAAAAACCACCAATAAGCAAAATAAGGAACAAAACAGAAAGTTTACCCAAATGTTTTTCAATAAATATCTTCATCGGCTCACCGTATTTTTTGAGCAACCATGCCACCAGATAAAAGCGCATACCGCGAGCTAAAACCGATGCAATACCAAACACCCACAGATTAAGCCCGACCGCCCCACTGGCAATCGTAATAACTTTATAAGGAAACGGCGTAATACCGGCCCCAAACACAATCCAAGCCCCCCAGTCATGGTAATAGTCCTGAAAGACTTCAAACTGATTCATATAACCATAAAAACTCAAAATCGGCTTGGCTATAAGCTCATAACCAAACACACCGATAGCATAACCGAAATAGCCGCCGACAACACTTGAAACCATCGTCACACCGGCAATTTTCCAAGCCTTATCCGGCATTGCCAACACCATCGGGATCAGCATAATATCAGGCGGAATGGGAAAGAACGAGCTTTCTGCAAAAGCGACTAAAGCCAAAAACCACATAGAGTAAGGGCTAGCTGCCATCCGCAGCATCCAGTCATAACAAGCCTGTACCATTCCTCTGAAAAAATCTGAAATCCGTTTAAGCACCATTTAATTTTCCTTTGTTTGAACAAGAGAAGTTTGAACCGTATTTTCCAACAGCATTGCCACAGTCATTGGCCCCACACCGCCGGGAACCGGAGAAATAAATTTAGCAACATCAACCACATCATCAAAATCGACATCACCGCAAATTTTCCCGTTTTCGCCGCGATTAATCCCGACATCAATAACAACAGCACCTTTTTTCACCCAATTTTTCTTAACCATCTTAGGCTGTCCGCAAGCCGCAATCAAAATATCGGCCGCCTGACAAATCTCTGCCAGATTTTGCGTTTTAGAATGAGCCACCGTCACGGTGCAATGCTGATTCAACAACAATGCCGCCAGCGGGCGACCGACAATTTTAGAGCGCCCGATAACAACCGCATGCTTTCCGCCCAATGGTTCTCCGATTGCCTCCAACATACGCAAAATCCCTTTCGGCGTAGCAGCGATGATACCGCCTTTTTCATTCAGCAAAAGACAACCGGCATTAAGCACACCAAAACCGTCAACATCTTTTTCTGCTGAAATCAAATCAAGCAAAACCCCGCCGTCTATTGACTTCGGCAAGGGCTGCTGCACTATAATTCCGTGAACGTTTTTGTCTTGATTAAGACGAATAATCAGGGCTTCCAGTTCTTTCTGAGAAACCGCATCGGAAAAAGAATAAACATTGCATTTGATGCCGACTTCTGCCGCAGCTTTTTCCTTATTACGCACATAAATCTTGCTGGCTTTGTCATCTCCGACGGAAACCACGGCCAAAACCGGAACATAGCTCAATGATGCAACCGTTTTTTTAAGCTGCTCTCGACAATCTTCTGCTAATTTTTTACCATCAATTACCGCCATTATTTCTCATCCGTTTTATTTTCAAGATTTTCTAACATTAATCTAAGACCAGCCTTATCCACCGCCTCTACTTTAATTTTTTTGCAACGATCGGTCAAACCGCTGATAATTTCGAATGCACTTTTCGGAAGATGAAAGGTCTTTGCTAAAAAGGCAATAAGCTCTTTGTTAGCCTTTCCTTTTTCGGGAACAGAGATAATACTCACCTTCAAATAAGCCTCTCCTTTGGCATCAACCCAAACACCATTGAACCCAACGCTTGAGGCATTGGGCGTCAGCCTAACTTTCAAAAGGAAACAATCGTCTTTCTCTTCCCACAACATAAAAAGGAGTTATCCCAACAAAAAGGCAGAGATTTTATCAGCCAATCGACCAACAAACAAAAGCGCCAACAACAAAATAAACGGCGACAAATCAAAGCCCGAAAACGGCGGCACTTTTTCTCTGATTTTAGCATAGACAGGCTGAGTCAACATCGTTAAAATAGACATAACTTTCGAGGTAAGTTGATTATCAACTTTAATAACCTTAAAATAAAGCAACCAGGTCAAAACAACTTCCAAAACGACAATGTTAAAATAAATATCAACTAACAAAGAAATAATATAAAAAAATGGTTCAAACAAAATTCCCATAAAAACAAACTCCTAACCAAAATTTAACAAGAAGGAAGCTCATAAGCGCCCAACTGCTCTTGCTTTTGTTTTAACATCATATAGCGGTTCATGTCAAATGTGCGATTCTGAACATTAACAGGTTTTTTCTGCTCTTGTGAAGGCATTTGCACGCGCCCCGAAAGCTGAGCCAAACGCATTTGCACGGACTGCAGATTTTGTTCTTTCATCGCGGCACGATGCTGCAACAACTCCTCAGCCAAGCTTTCTTGAAAACGTCCTTGATTCTGCAAATCTGCCTGAATAGAAGCCATGATATATTTATCATTAACATGCGGCTCATAATAGACATTCAGCGCGCGTTTTTGTTCGTCAGAGATTTGCGGGCTGTCTTTTAGCGCTTCCGCTCCGAGCTTGGTCAACACACCGGCATAAACCATCGCCAAAGCCCCGTCGCGTGCTTTTTCGGCAGAAGAAGATTGCTTTTCATCAACCTTATCTTTGGTTGATGTTTTAATCGCACTGCGAATTTCTCTGAGCTTAACCAGCTTTCGGTTCATGAGCTCATACTTTTGCCTAATGCGCGGATCTTGCAGGTTACACCGGCGATAAAGGCTTATACAGGTCATCAAATCGACTTCGCGCTGCTCAAAATCACTCAAAAGTTCATTACGCTCATTTAAATCTTCATGAGACACAAAACCATCATTCATATGAGACAAAATTTCTTGTCCACTCTCAATCCACTGATAATATTCAGACATCGAGCTATCACCACCGTCCGATTCGCTGGCGTTCATTTTTTCCATCATATCAGCCACATATTCTGTCAGAGAATCAACCCGTATTTCCTCATCACCGACCTTAAGCTTTGCATCGGCCGGTTTTGAAATCAAATCACTAATAACGTGGCTTGTCTGTTCATAAGAAAGCTTCGGATACTTTTTCTCAACCACACGACGGATAATCGCTTCCGGTTTTTCCACCCGATGATTATCATCTCGAAACACTTCCATACTTCCGGCTTTAACCGTATTATTTGAATTATCGCTCATACACCCTCCTCTAAACTTAGGAAACTTCTTCAAAAATAATACGTCCGCGTTCAAGCCACATCAACCGATCAATCACCCAATTACTGATTTCTTGAATTTTTTCCAGACTAATGCCCAATGCTTCACCGACTCTTCCGATAAATAAAACCTCATTATCAGATAACTCATCATCAGCATGGGATAAAAAGCACATTTCTTTAATCAACATCAAAGCGGCGCGACGATTATGAATATTTTTAACTTCGGCAATCAATGCATCTTCACCGTTTTCGCGCCAAATTTCTTCGATTCGTGCAGACGGCACACCATAGCGCAACGCAATATCGGTAATAAATTCTTTTTCTTCATCATCAATATGACCATCGGCCGCCGCCAGTTTTGCAAACACCTTAAGGAAAGTCAGTTTGTTGTCTTCATTAAGGCTGGCAATAATTTCCATATCATGCTCCATCGTAAAAATCTTTCAAATATTGGTTATCACAGCTATATACTAACAAAAAAATACACAATTTTCCAGCACTATTATATAAAATTAAGAAATTCATAAATAACATTTGAAAAAATAACGAATATAGCTTACAATAAAAGGATATAGGAAGAAACAACAAGAATTAAGGAATGAAATATTATATAAGAACCTTCGGCTGCCAAATGAACGTCTACGATTCAGGACGCATCGCCGCCATACTTGAAAGCCTCGGGCATCACGCAACTCCCACTCTCAAAGAGGCTGACATCGTTATTTTTAACACCTGCCACATCAGAGAAAAAGCAGCAGAAAAAGTATTTTCGGATTTAGGGCGCTTAAACCTCATCCGTGAAGAACGCTTGGCTGAAGGCAAAGACACAATTATCGGTGTCTGCGGCTGTGTGGTTCAGGCCGAAGATGAACAAATCTGGAAACGCGCACCTTTTGTAGATTTTGCCACCGGCCCGCTAACTTATCATCGCTTGCCGGAAATACTGGAAAAAGTTCGCCGCAAAAAAGGCACCTTCGTCATTGATACCGACTTTCCGGCAGAAGACAAATTTGACTCCTTGCCGATAAATCATGCCTCAGGCGGCTGCTCGTTTTTAGCCATTCAAGAAGGCTGCAACAATTTTTGCACCTACTGCGTTGTGCCTTATACCCGCGGCGCCGAATATTCTCGTCCGGTAGAGGCCGTGTTGGAAGAAGCCAAACGCCTTGTTGCTGACGGCAGCGTTGAGCTAAATTTGCTTGGTCAAAACGTAAACTCTTACCATGGCGAAGATAAAAACGGCCAAGAAAGAAACTTAGCTTATTTAATCCGCAAGCTGGCTGAGATTGATGGCTTAAAACGCATTCGCTACACAACTTCTTATCCGGCCGACATGACCGATGACTTAATCGCCTGCTATAAAGACGTTGATAAACTCATGCCTTACCTGCACTTACCGATTCAGTCCGGTTCGGATAAGATCTTAAAAGCCATGAACCGCCGCCACACATCGGGTGATTACTTAAGAATCATTGACAAACTTAAAGAAGCAAACCCCGAGATTGGAATGTCCTCTGACTTCATCGTCGGCTTCCCCGGAGAAAGCGACGAAGATTTTCAAGCCACGCTTGATGTTGTCAATAAGGTCAAATATATTCAGGCCTTTTCGTTCAAATACAGCCCGCGCCCCGGAACACCGGCGGCCATTATGCCTAACCAGATACCCGAAAAAATCAAAAAAGAGCGGCTTGAGATATTACAAAACCTTTTGTTTGATTATCAAACCAAGTTTAATCAAGCCAGCATCGGCAAAGTCATGCCTGTCTTGTTTGAACACAAAGGGCGCCATGCTAAACAACTAATCGGTCGCACCCCTTATATGCAGAATTTGCACGCCGAGCTTTCCTCTGATTATCTGAACAAAATCGTCAACATCAGAGTAACCGACGCCACCACCAATTCATTAACCGGAAGAGTAGAAGGAGTCTGAACATGGAAGACACATTCGAATTGTTTAACAACCAACTTGTACAACAACTGGTCGGACCTCAAGACAGCAATCTCAGAACCATCGAGACCTTGCTGGGAGTAGAAATTTCCTCTTTCGGCAATCAAATCGTGATTCGCGGTAACGACGATGCGGTCAAACAAGCCAAAACAGCGCTTGAAATTTTGCACCATAAACTATCAAAAGGCATTGCCGTCGGCGAACAAGAAGTCAAAGCCGCTGTCCGCATGAGCGACACCCCGTCAGAAATAAGTGATGATGAAGTCTCTTTAGCTGACATTGTATTAAAGACCAAAAAACGCCATATATATCCACGCTCGGCAACCCAGGCAAAATACATTCAAACCATGATGAAAAATGAAATGGTCTTTGGCTTAGGCCCTGCCGGTACCGGTAAAACCTATTTGGCTGTTGCCTTAGCCGTATCCATGATGCTCGAAGGCAAGATTGACAAGATTATCTTGTCACGTCCGGCGGTCGAAGCTGGAGAAAACTTAGGCTTTCTCCCCGGAGACTTAAAAGACAAGGTCGACCCTTATCTTCGTCCGCTTTATGATGCACTTTATGAAATGCTTCCGGCCGAACAGGTTGATAAAAAACTAGCCATCGGCGAAATCGAAATTGCTCCGTTAGCCTTCATGCGCGGCCGCACATTATCAAATGCTTTTGTAATTTTGGATGAAGCTCAAAACACCACCCCGATGCAGATGAAAATGTTTTTAACTCGTCTGGGTGAAAACTCTCGCATGGTTGTCAACGGCGACTTGTCACAGGTTGACTTGCCTCGCGGTGTTATTTCCGGCTTAAGAGACGCCATTGACACCTTAAAGAACATCCCCGGAATTGGCTCTGTTACCTTTAGTGCCGCCGATGTTGTCCGTCATGGTCTGGTTGCCAAGATTGTAAAGGCTTATGAAGAAAAGAGTAAACAAAGAGATGAATAGTCCTGAGCTTTATATAAACATTGAGGACAACCGCTGGGAAGATTCCGTTCAAGACATTGACCCTCTCAGTAAACAAGCGGCAGCAGTAGCTTTTGACTATCTGCAAAAGCAAATCCCCGTTTATTTGTCTCAAACCAATAAACCGATAATCATAAACCTCACCCTCAGCAATGATGAAACGGTTCATCAACTCAACAAAGACTATCGAGGCATGGATAAACCAACCAATGTTCTGTCTTTTGCCAACATTGATGACCCTGACTTTGAACAAGACAGCACACTCTTTGAAGAGATTGAGCTGGGCGATATTATCGTTGCTTATGAAACCATGAAACGCGAGGCAAAAGAAAAAAACATTTCTTTAAGCGACCATTACCTCCACTTACTGGTGCATGGCATTCTTCATCTTCTGGGCTACGACCACCAAACCGATGAAGAAGCCGACATCATGGAAGGTCACGAAATCAAGATTTTAGAAAAATTAAACATTAGCAACCCCTATATGGAGTAAATTAACGATATGACTGATGAGTCACAAGAAAACACTAACAACAGTAACAAAGGTTTTCTGCCATCGCTGAAACATTTTTTCCAGCGCAAACAACAAAACGAAAACGTTCGCGAAACCATTGAAGAATTGATTGAAGAGGGAGCCGAAAGCGCAGAGGATTCTTTCACCGAACACGAACAGCTGCTCTTAAACAATGTTCTTTATTTAAAGGACAAAAAATGCTGCCACGTTATGGTTCCGAGAGCCGAGATTATCGCCTTTCATCAAGACGGACTGGTGTCTGATTTAGCCAAACTCATGGTTGAGAAAGGCCATTCAAGAATACCGATTTATGGCGATTCGATGGATGATATTGTCGGCATCCTTCACATCATTGACCTTGCTTTATGCTTAATAAAAGGCCAAAATAACATCAAGGTAAAAGAAATAATAAACAATCCGGTAAAATTTGTTTCACCTGAAATCGGCGTACTTGACCTTTTGCGAGAAATGCAAGCAGATAAAGTTCACATGGCAGTAGTCATTGACGAATACGGTGGCGTTGACGGCGTTGTAACAATTGAAGACTTGCTTGAAGAAATTGTTGGTAATATTGAAGACGAATATGATTTGGAAGAACAACACGGCATCCAAATACAAAACAACGTCATCATTGCCGACGCTCGAGCCGAACTTTCAGAGATTAAAGAACAAACCGGCCTCGACCTTGAAAAAATAAAAGAAGACAGCGAAATAACCGATGTAATTGACACCTTGGGCGGACTTGTATTCCACACGGCACAAAGAATTCCGAGCCGTGGAGAAATCATTGACTGGAAACAAGGCATAAAATTCCGCATCGTTGAGGTTGACCCCAGACGCATCAAAAAAGTGATGATACTTCTGCCCGAAGCCGTTGCCAAAATAGAAAAGCTTGAAAAGGAAGCCGCTCCATGCGCCTCTGGGCAATAGAACACCGCAAACTAACCTGCTTTTTGCTGGGAGCCGCCGCCGTTGCGGCTCTTCCGCCATTTAACTTTTTTCCGATTCTGTTTATCAGTTTCAGCGGATTAATGCTTTTCCTCGGACAAGCTCAAAAGTTAAGAGAAGCCTTTTCATCCGGCTATTGGTTTGGTTTCGGATTTTTTTCTTTTGGCTTAAGTTGGATTGGCAATGCCTTATTGATAGATATCCAAACCTTGGGCTGGCTTTACCCGATTGCATTCATCGCCTCGGGAGCATTTTTTGGTCTTTTCTCAGCCGCTGCCGCAATGATAAGCTTCGCCTTCAAAGACTTCACGGCCAAATACCTAAGTTTTGCCGCCGGCTGGACTTTGCTTGAATGGATAAGAAGCTTTATTTTGACAGGCTTTCCATGGAATTTAATTGGCACCACCCTCAGCTTTGACCTAAAGCTTTTGCAAGGCGCCTCCATCTTTGGCACCTATGGATTAAGCTTATGCGTTCTACTGTCAACATCTGCTCCGGCGCTATGGTTAAAAGAAAAAAATAAAAAGAATTTTATTAGCACCGCCTGCCTGATGATATTCCCTCTTTTAATTTTATATATTTTCGGGATGGTTCGCCTCCATAATTCACAAATATCTCCCTCTGACTATAAAATAAGAATAGTCCAACCATCCATTCCACAAAACATGAAATGGAACGGCGCCTCTCTTGAAAACAACTTTCAAGAATACATCAACCTTTCAGCCCAAAACGGCACACAAGACTTAGACCTTATCGTCTGGGGAGAAACAGCAAGCCCATTTCCTTTAGAATTCTCTGACAAACATCGGCAAATGATTGCCGACATATTATCAGAGCAAACACTTCTCGCTGCTGGCAGCCTGCGTTTTAAGATACAAGACGGCCGTCGCCGCCCCCAAAACTCAATGTTACTGATTAATAACAAAGGCGATATTGTCGCTTCATACGACAAATCACACCTTGTACCTTTTGGCGAATATATTCCCTTCCGCCGCTATCTACCGACCAGCTTACGCCCTGTAACCAATGTCATTGCAGACTTCATTGCCGGAGATGGAGCAAAAACCATTAACATACCAAGTTTTCCAAGTTTTGGTGTCGCCATTTGCTACGAAATCATCTTTCCTCACAAAATCACCAACCCAAACAATCGACCACAACTTTTGCTAAACCTAACAAACGACGGCTGGTATGGCGACAGTGCCGGCCCCAGACAACACCTGATAGCCACTCAAATGAGAGCCATTGAGGAAGGAATATCCATCATAAGAGCAGCAAACTCCGGCATCAGCGCCTTCATCAATCATCAAGGAAAAATATTGGGCCGACTGGAATTAAATCAAAAAGGAAATCTCGACATCACTTTGCCTCAAAATTTAGAAGAGCAAACCTTATACAGCCGCTTTGGCAACTTGATACCTCTAGCCTTAATAATCATAATACTTTTGGTTGCAACACTAAAAAATAGTGATATAACCCTAATTTCAAAAAATAAGAACTAAACTGATAGTTTTAGTGCCAAAAGCGATAAAAATTGTAAAAAATATTAGTTGACGAGAAGTGTTTAAAATCCTATTTTGTAGGGTAACAACAACAAATAAGGAAAGAACCATGGAAATAAAGAAAACACGCAAATCGAGTCGCGGCAGAACCCCTAATGGTCAGCCCAACCCGATAGATGTGCACGTAGGAAACAGGATTCGCCTCCGTCGTACACTTCTCGGTCTGAGCCAAGAAAAACTTGCTGCATTACTCGGCTTAACCTTCCAGCAAGTTCAAAAATACGAACGCGGCATGAACCGTGTCGGAGCAAGCCGTCTGTGGGATATTGGTAAAGTATTGGAAGTTCCTATCGAATTTTTCTATGAAGATATGGACAGCGATGTTGCTAAACAAAGCCCGCGCATGTTCAGCATTCCTGAAGAAAAAATGGAATATCTGCAAGAAGAACAACCCAAGTTCAACAATGACCCGATGCAAAGAAAAGAGACCATTGAACTTGTCAGAGCTTACTACAAGATTCCAAACCGCGCTGCGGCAAAACATCTTTTTGACTTAATTGTTGCCATGTCTAAAACAGTTGATAAAAGCAACAACCAAGAAGATAACAAATAAATTCTAAAACCTAAAAAAACCTCTGAACAAAAGTTCAGAGGTTTTTTCTAATTACTGACGTTCATATTGCAGAACGTCATATTTTTCCATGGAAATCAAATCCGCATCAGTCGGATTATAGCTGATGCGTACTTTTTTGGCTTTCCAACGAATGCTTGGATGAATTTCGGAATAAGAATAGAAGGTTTTGCCCTCATATCCCTTAAGCCTGAAATAATAGGCTGTTCCTTCCTGAGCAATTTCCAAAACGTCGGCCTCAATCGTCACCATCTTTTGCTCATCGGAGGTCACTAAAGCATTGGGATTAACCGCCTTGTTTTTATAATATGCGGATAAATAAGAGGCTTTTGCCTGCTCCAATGTTTTGCCATATCCCCAAACCGATTTGTCTTCCGTAGAACAAAAACCATAATATTTTATGGTATAGTCTCGCGTACTGACATAGGTTGCGAAATAAGTTTTAAGACCTTCAATGTTGTAGAACACCGGCTCGGTCAGCGACAAAACACCTTGATTCATTTCAAGATTAAGGTCTGTGTTAGCCTCCAACACACGTACTGCTTCGGCTTCACTGATACCGTCCCTTTCGAAATACATAGCTTCTCCGGTTCGAGTATTAACCAAGGAATAGCCCAACGTTGTCGTACTGTCCGCAAGCCCCTTCATGCCGACATAGTAGTAGCAACCGTCTTCGGTCTGCACTACATCCATACCGTCACAAGGGTGCAACAAGCCAGACTTATCCGACCAATGCCAATATCCGTTTTTGTAGTCGCCCCACCAATACAGCTGGCCATAGACGAGATCTTCGGGATAAACCATGTTTACAAAAGCGGGAGCATTGTCAACCTCATAGCGTTTAATCTCACCTGTTTGAACATCAACCACAGCCACACCGATAATTTTGGGCGTACCCCAAACAATCGTATTTTTCATAATCGTGGCCGGACAGAATGGACGCCCGTTCTCATCAAGCTCGATATTCAAATCTTCTAAGATTTCGCTGGCATAACCATTGTTGCGCAGATGACGCTCCAAATTATAGTCCCAACTAGAAGCATTCGTGTATTTAATACTTAACGGCTGACCGTTAACTTCTTTAATCAAATACACTTTGCTTTCGTCACTGCAATCCACAAGGGCATACCCCGGACTCGACTTTGTTTTTTTCCATGTCCAGAAGCTCTTATGCTCTAAAACGCCGATATAAACCAGATGGTTTTCATAAGCGATTCGCACTTTAGAGCCGTCGAACAATGTGGCTTCAAAATCACCGCTGAAACTTTGCTTGGTCATTTCCTTAATCTCATAGGTGTTTTTCAAATCACCCATTTTGATAGAAATGGCACGCTGAGCAACCTGCGGCGAAACCACAGCCATCTTCTCAACCGAAATCGGAGAAACAATCTTGTTTAACAGACTGTCTGAAACTTGTTCGACCTGCAGCATCTCACGCTTTTTCTTAACATGGAACCAGTCCCAGCTCGCAATGCCGCATATGATTAAACCTGCCACAAAGACTATCGTTGCCACCGTAAAATGAGGAACAAAAACAGCATCTCTTCCCCAATTTTCATACTCGCGCGTACGAAAAGACATCGCAATTAAAGCTAGAAGAACAGTAAACTCAATATAAAGCCCAATTGTTGAAAAACTCAACACCGGCAGCATGAAATAGTTTACCACAAAAAAGAACAAAAACACGCCCACCATCAAGAATGCCAAGATAAAGTGAGAACGATTTGATTTTTTTGTTTTTTCTTCGCCTTTATATCCGGCAGCTTTCAAGCCATACCAGATATTAAAACAACAACCAGCAGCATAGAGCAACGCAAACAGACCAGAAACTAAAAGATAGATTCCCATAATTTTATGTAACTTTCGCAATTTTTAATGAGGTGCGTGGATCCTAAGCCTCCTCGGTTTATAATTAATGTTAATAATATCTCTCAGCTTAAGAATATACCATAGATTCAGGCTTAATGCAACAATATTTTTGTCAATTAACGACAATTTTACAAAAACAAGCAATAATCCTTGACAGTTTTAAGGAGCTATACTACAAAACAACAAAGAACAAAATCATGAGGATAATAATGACGCCCCAAGAAAATAACGAACAAAACAACGGCACAACACCAAAGTTTTTCGGCCGCCGCAAAGGCCGTACGATTCGCAAGGCTAAAACCACCTTGCTGGAAAAGTTTTTGCCCAAGCTTCAAATTTCCCAATCATCAGACTGGAACAAAGACACGCTTTTCGGCACAAAGGTTGAAAAAGTTTATCTTGAAATCGGCTTTGGCAACGGTGAACATTTGGCCGAACAAGCCCGCCGCAATCCGCATATCGGCTTTATCGGCGCTGAGGTTTTTCAAAACGGCGTGGCTAATTTATTAAGCCTCATAACCGGCATTAAAGAAGGACACGACTTGCCTGACGAAATTAGACTTGAACAAGGGCGCAGCGATAACATCCGTGTTTTTTCAGATGATATCAGACTATTATTTTCCGCCCTGCCCGACAACTTTTTAGACAAGGTCTTTTTGCTTTTTCCTGACCCGTGGCCCAAAAAGAAACACGCCTCTCGCCGCTTTGTTAATCCCGATAATTTAGCCCAAATCGCACGGATTTTAAAAACCGGAGGCATCTTAAGAATAGCCACCGACCACAAGGTCTACAAAAATTGGACCCTGCGCCAAATGCACGCTTGCCCGATGTTCAAATGGACGGCAACCTGCGGCAATGACTGGAAATATCCACCTCAGGATTGGGTCGAAACCAAATACCAGCGCAAAGCCATAAGAGAAGGCCGCCGTCCCGTATTTTTAGAATACCAAAAACTTTAACAACGGTCTTTAACATTCATAAACAATGGCATATGGTCGCTTTTTTCCTGCCAGTCATTATAACTGCCGATAGAAAAAGCATTAATATCGCGCATCCTATTTTTGTTCATAAACATATAGTCAATATGATTCGGACGTGACTTATGCCGATATTGATATTGCGTCGGCTGAGTTTCAGCCCCTTGCGGCTCTTGTCTCAGCTCATGATACACGCTGCCAAAATTTTTACCTTCTAACTTTTGCACAAGCGCATCATGAGCCACACGATTTCCGCTGGTATTATCCCAAATTTTATTGCTGTTAAAATCACCCATAATAAGAGTGTTGTCATCAAAGTATTTTTCATAAAAGCACACGGCATTATAAGCTTGTGCAACATAGCTTTCTTTCATCTTGCCCACAAACTTGGTCCATACCGCCACTAACAGAAAGCAAGCCGTCGCATTAAAAATCATCACCGGCAAAACCAAGCTGAAGCGAGAGTCATAAAAATCTGCAATCTTAGCCCGATATCCGTTAAAGGTAAAAATGCTCAGCCCCCTAAAACTGGAAAAACCGTTCCAAACATGGCTCATTGAAGAAAAATTTTTAGAATTTTTAGAAAGATAACAGGGACTTTCGCTTTCCGGCACAACAGCCACATCAGGCTGATACGCTGCCAGAAATTTATACTTATCGCGGAATGCCCCATTGCAGTTCCAACTGACAATATTCATTTATAACCTACACACACATAATTTAATACACACACACGATAGAAACGCCTATCACTAAAAGTAATATCCTAAAACTTTAGGAATTAAAACCTAGACAATAGTAATAAATTCCTATTTCTTGCTTCTGAATAAGCCTTGCGAAATAAAAAAAATATATTATAATCAAGAGGATTTGTGTAAAAAGAGATAAAAAATAAATATGATAGAACTGAATAAAATGATTGGATACGGAGCTGTGCGCGCCTGTTATGAACACCCGCAAAATCAGCGCCTCTGCATAAAAGTTTTTCTAAAACAAGGTAACGCAAAAAAATCTTTTACTGATGAAATAAACCTCTATAAAAAACTCAAAAACACCTTATCCCCATACCTCTGCCATTACGAGGAACAACTTGTTGAAACCAACAAAGGCATCGGCATGGTCACAGAGCTTTTGCGAAATTCGGACCTCACAATCTCCAAACCGCTGGCTCATTGTCCCAAAACACCTGAAATAAAAGCCCAAATAGATGACTTTTGCCAAAGGCTTATTGATAACGATATCTTTTTTTATGACTTTAACTTACAAAACTTTGTTATTCAAAACCTTGCAGGCAAAACACAGCTCAAATTTATTGACATGAAAAGCTACCGCCACTACAAGCCCTGGACCTATTTAGGGCTTGAGAAATTTGTGCCATATTTTGCCCGCCGCGCCATGAAGCAGCGCATAAAAAAATTAAATCAGCTCCTACAAGAATAAAGGCATTCAAACAGGATTAAACATTCTTTCCCATCTGATAAGCTTCTTCCATAGCTGGAGAAGACTTAATCTCGCCGGCTTGCCATGCGCCAACCCCATAAATAATGCCCTTCTCTTTAGCACCGGCCAAACAATCTTCCGTATAACCACGAAAACCTTCAATCACACGCGCCATATTTTCTTTGCTGGTATCAGCAGCTGAGAGAATAAAATAAAAATCTTTTTCCGAGATCTCTTCATAACGGGGAACAGTCCTGTCAATAAAGGTTTTCATCTGCCCACTCATGGCATAAAAATACACCGGCGTTGCCAAAGCAATTGCATCCGCTTCTAACATTTTTGCAATAAGAGCTTCCATATCATCTTTCTGCACACATTTATGAGTTGAATTACAAACCCCGCAGCCCAAACAAAAATTAATTTTATAATCTTTCAAAAAGATTTTCTCAACCGCATTTCCGGCATCTTGTGCACCACGAACAAATTCATCACATAACAAATCAGAATTTCCGTGCCGACGAAAACTCGAAGACACAACCAAAACTTTTTTACTCATCTAAAACCTCCATAAAAAATAAACAAAATCAGCATAGCATTTAGAGCTAAGTCTAAGTCAAGCTTTTTTATTGACAATCTCCACACATCTCATTACGCTCTATAAAAAAAGGAGAACACCATGGGATACACAATCGGACAAGCAGCAAAAAAGAG
This sequence comes from uncultured Alphaproteobacteria bacterium, assembly GCA_944391315.1. Classification (GTDB taxonomy): domain Bacteria; phylum Pseudomonadota; class Alphaproteobacteria; order RF32; family CAG-239; genus HGM16780. The sequence continues at coordinate 18,993 of CALXTD010000021.1, forward strand.
TGGCCTCAGCCCTTATACTTTACGTTTTTATGAAAAAGAAGGACTATTGCCGAATATACGCAAAAACTCTGCCGGATTAAGAGTTTTTTCGCAAGACGACATAAATTGGCTACAAATGATAGAATGCCTTAAAGGAACAGGCATGAGCCTAAAAAACATCAAACAATATTTAGCATGGCTCAACGCCGGTAATACCACCATCAACCAGCGCCTGCAAATGTTTCAAGAACAAAAAGAAAAGCTAAAATTACAAATGCAGCTTCTGAATAAATATATGGAAAAAATCAACTTCAAAATAAAACTATACACACTGGCAGCTCAAAAAGGAGATATGGACGTTTATAAAGCCAACCCCGAACTTGAACAAGAAAGAGAACGCATTTTCGGTGTGGATAACCCCGTAAGATAAACAGGCTCAGAAAATAAAATTTGCAATTTGCATAAATCAGACTAGAATAAAACCAATTTCAAACGAAATCACAAAAGGAGATAACCATGAAAAAAATCGAATATAACAAATCACATCTTGCTGCCGTTGCAGTCATAATCGTTGCCTTTATCGCCGGCTATGCTCTCAAAAGCATTTTCCCATCCGGAAATGTTGCCATCATTGACTTACCTGCTATTGGCAGTCAGGCCAAAGAACTTCAAGCTCTCCAAGAAGAACAGCAGACCAAGTCTATTGAATTGCAGCAGTGGTTGGTAAAAGCTCAGGAAGAGATAAAAAAACAGCCCAACGAGAAAAAGAAAGAAGAAATGACCAAGAAGTTTGAAAAAGAACTGACGGAAAAACAAACTGCCATTCAAAATGAATATAACCAAAAACTTCAGGCTCTCGATTCTCGGATTCGCCAGTTGATTGCCGATGAAGCAAAATCTCAGGGCTACAGCGCCGTTATGGTCAAAGGTGCCGTTATGTATGGCGGTGATGACATTACCACTCAAATTCTTGAGGTTTTGAACAAATAACCTGTTATAGAAAAAAACAAAAAAACTGCGCCGTTTCCGACGCAGTTTTTTTTAAACACTAAATATCAGCTAAGCCATTCCTCGACCACCGTTGTTAAGAGTACTAATATCAATACTGTTACCAACTTTAGGAGTTTCAGGAATCTTTTGAGACATTATCTCATTAGTTCCTCTGCTTGCCGCATGAGAAGCATCACTACCACGCCCGCTCAACTCTGCCAATCTATCAGAAATCGGTCTGGTTGCTCTGGCATTTTCTTCCTCAAGAGATGAATGATTAGCTCTGAAATCTCTAGCCTCTTCCGCACTCTGATTATATTGTTCTTGCAAAGAATCCAAAGCCTTATCAACATTCCCATTATGTCCTTCAACAGAGGCCGTAAACTCTGCCACAGCAGCTTGAGCCTCTTGCTGATTAAGGGTTCCGTTTTCGACAGCCTCATTAACCGCTTGGTTCATAGAGTTTCCAATATCACCGCTCTGTTCATAGCGCTCTGCAACATCATTATAAAGATTGCTTCGATTAATAATTCTATCGCCCTCATTTTGAACTTCCCATGCATGCTGTTCAGCAGCAATCTCAGCATTGATTTCCAAAGACTGCTCTTGGTCAGCTTCTAAAGCGCCTTTCTGAACTGCACGAGCAATTTCCTCATAATCTGTTGTTCCTAAATTTTTTCCGGTTTCACTAAAGATACTTGAGGCACGAGCGGCTTGTTCTTCAGTCATAGCGCCATTTTTTACCTGATCAAGAAGGGTCTCATGCAAAATAGCCTGTTGGGAAGCCTCCGAATTTTCTTGCAAACGTGCTTCCAGCTCTTCTGCAAAATTATACATCTGCCCATGAGAAGGAATATTGCTTTCAGCAATTGGAGAAATATCCGTCAAGTTATCTTGATTTATTGTCAAAGCCTCTTCTGGCATCTCCGGTATAATTAACTTCGGCTCTTCTACCGGAGCAGGACCTTTTGGCTCAGAAACAGGAACTTCAACATTATGTTCATTATTAATCGGAGGAATAGTTTTAGCTTCTTCTGGCATTTCTGGAACTATCAACTTAGGCTCTTCTACCGGAGCAGGACCTTCTGGCTCAGAAGTCGGTTCAGGCGATGATGAAGAACTATCACCATGCATAAGCCCACCAACAGCCTCAGCGGCAAACATACCGGCGAAAGCACCAACAACTGCACCTGAAGCAGATTTCCAAGCATCTTTTAACATCTGTTTACGCTTTTCAGGATCTTTTTCACCTAAAGCCTTTACAGCATCAACCGCACCTGTAGCTAAACCAGCACCAACTGCTACACCAACTCTGGCAGCTTTAATCCATGGTGTAGGAGCTTTTGCCGCTTCAGCCGCTGTTTGTGTTGCCGTGCTGGAAGCTGTCTGAGTAGCTGCATCTGTAGCAGTCTGCGTTGCTGTTTGTGTTGCCGTGCTGGAAGCAGTTTGAGTAGCGGCATCAGTTGCAGTCTGAGTAGCTGCCTGAGCAGCTGCATCCGACGCTACCTGAGTAGCCCCGTCAGAAAGCGCATTTTGTGCCAAATCACCGCTCAATCCCCAAGAATCAGCGCTCAGGAAATCACCGCCCACACCATAAGCTGATAAAGCCGCACCGGCAACAGCAGCGGTCATTGCTACAATCTGCTTCGGATTCTTTTTCAAATAATTCCAATAAGACTGTCCTTCTTGACGATTCTCTTTATAATTTTTTACACTTTTTTGAATAGCTTTTCCGGCTTTATATGCAGAATAAACAGCTAAACCGGCACCACCTGTCAAACCACCGATAGCAGCAGTTTTTGCCATATTTTTTAAGAACGGATAAGCTTTCGGATGATTCTTAGTCAATTGCTGATCAAGCTTTTTAACCTTGTTCCAAACATTCATGGCACCGGTTTTTTGTGCCACACGCTTTGCCGTATGTGATAATTGTGTTGTACGAGAAGCCAACACCGCCATAGCTGCCTTATTTTGAACCTTTAACGGCAAAGCCCCTTCATTTGAAGCCGCTTCAAAATACTTATGTGCATTTTGTTCAAACTCTTTCGGGTCTCTTGGCTTTCCATCTGCTGCTTTTTCTGCCGCGTTCATTGCCATCTGGGTTGCAATCAAATTGGTTGCCCCCATTTCCATATGGCTGGCAACTTCGGTAATAAAGCGCTTTTTCTTATCTTCTGCAGAAAGTTTTGCAAACTCGGGATCAATACTCAATGCGGCATTAGCCTCGGCAATCGCCAAAGCCGCCATATCATCGCGATAAGACTTTTTATCCAGCTTATCAGTATCTTTATCCGAGTTATCAATCTCTAAATTATCATAAAAAGCGGCCACACCGGCAAATTCCGGATGAACCAAATTTCCTTGTCCGTCACGAGCAAAAGGCTCAAAGTCCTTTTCCATTGCCTCAAGCTCGGTACTGTTTTTTTCAATAGTCTTACCATCAGGAAGGTTATTCAAACCGTTTTCTTCATCAAATTCTTTATAAAACTTATCCAACCGTTCGCCCAAAGCCGCATTGCGGTCTTTTTTCTCTTGACTGTTATTATTCGCTTGAACATCATTGCTGATAGCAAGCCAAGAGAACAATTCCGGAGCATTTTCCATGCTTAAGGGCTGATCTGTTCCATCAGCACCTTTCTGAGAGGCTTCAGCCACTCTTTGTTCGGCAAATTCTTTCAGCTTATTTTTAGCAGCAGCACGATCAGGATGAGTCTTCTGCGCCGTCACTTCATCAACCGAAGACAAAACACTCCATGCCGCCGCAGTCTGCTCAAAAGACAACTTTGACAAATCTCCGTTTGCCAATTCAACCGCACTGGCATATTCTTCATCAGAAAAAGTTTTTTCCTGCTGTTGAGCCTGCGCCTCTTGCCCTTGTTGAGCCTGCGCCTCTTGCCCTTGTTGAGCCTGCGCCTCTTGCCCTTGTTGAGCCTGTGCCTCTTGCCCTTGTTGAGCCTGCGCCTCTTGTCCCTGAGTTCCGGCTTGACGAGCTTGATAATCAGCAAAATTTTTGTTTACATCATCTAAATCAAATCCAATCGTATCAACACGCAATCGCACAGAAGCAACATAATTCGGATCCAAATCTGGATGCTGAGCCAACCATTCATCCAAATTTTTCGGTTGATTGCTATCGTTTTCTGCCATTGTCTTGTCCTCCATAGAATTACTCTGATCTTTTCCTAACATATTATCTTCAGAACCTAACTGCCCAGAAATTATTTCAGCTTGTTGAGCGGCTCTCATCATTTCAGAACTCAAATCCAGCGTATTGGACTGAACTTCTTGTTGATCTTCTGCAGAAATAATTCTTGTCTCTGGTACTCGACCAAAGCCTCCATCTGCATTTACCAAATCATTTAATGCTTGCTCTTCCGCCTGCTCTTGCACAACCTGATTCTGCGCTGCTCTCATCATTTCAAAACTCAAATCCAGTGTATTGGACTGAACTTCTTGTTGATCTTCTGCAGAAATTATTCTTGTCTCTGGTACTCGACCAAAGCCTCCATCTGCATTTACCAAATCATTTAATGCTTGCTCTTCCGCCTGCTC
>CALXTD010000022.1 GCA_944391315.1 uncultured Alphaproteobacteria bacterium
CTCTGGTACTCGACCAAAGCCTCCATCTGCATTTACCAAATCATTTAATGCTTGCTCTTCCGCCTGCTCTTGCACAATCTGATTCTGCGCTGCTCTCATCATTTCAGAGCTCAAATCTAAAGGATCTTTTGCCATCTTACTAACTTTCTAATATCTTGTACCATAACTTTATTAATACCACAAAATTCGTCTATTTTCAATAGTTTTTGGTACAATTAATGTAAATTATTTGTTACATTTTAACTTTTAATGCTTAAAATTTTATTATCAAATAGCTCCGTCCTCGCCTAATTTACTATACAAAAGATAAAAAATTTAACTTGGCAGAATAAAAATTATGTTTTATAATAAAATTGTTATACTTACCAGAGAGAGGGAGGCCGCTATGATTACGGTTCAAACCAGCTTAGAAAACCTCAAAGTCCAGCACGCTTATCTTGATGCTGCAATCCGCAAAGAAGAGCAATATGTCTGGAAAAATCTTATTAAGATTGAAGAATTGAAAAAACAAAAGTTAAGGCAAAAAGATGCTCTGTTGCGCCTTTCGCTCCAAATCCGTGAAAGACAATAAGCTCTGTTTATGATTTTTTCTTTCTCCTTAAGCTTCGACAGGAATGTCGGGGCTTTTTATGCGAAAAATCTCCTCTCCAAGGTCCAATAACTATGCAACACATATTCTTAAAAATTTTCACGCTTGCCCTTATTTGTATGCCCGTCTCATCCAAAGCAGATGTCCGCTTTGTAATAGACAAAGGAGAGACCTTTAGCGGCGAACGCGGCTCTGATAGTTTTTACAACATCAATTCACAAAAAAACAACCCCTGCGAAGAAGAAGGCTATACCATAACATCTTGCCCAACCGGCTTTATCGGTGCTTACCCCTGCCCATACAATAGTAGCTATTTTCAAAGCTGCTGCCCTGATGAATATATCTTTACGGCAGAAGAATGCACCTCAATGGGCAAAGACACCGGAGCCAGCTGCGGCGGAAAATATTCTTGCGAATAAAAAAAAGACCTCGACAATTTTGCCGAGGCCGATAAAACATCAAACATATTATACAATTAAGGTATCGAGCAATTTGCGCGTATAAGCCCGCAACTCATTGTCAGCCATCAATGATAAATATATATTTGACTTTTCAAGCTCTTTTGCCGTACCGCAATCAAAACGGACAGCATCACACAAAACACCATGCAAAGGCACACCGCGTTGAGCAGCTAGCTCCATAGCATCGGTCAGATTAATTTCACCATTATTACCTTTACGTACTTCAGGCAAAATATCCATAATAACATTTGGCAAAATATACGGCCCCATACTGGCATAATTTGAAGGAACATTTTCAAGCGACGGCTTTTCAACCAACCCTTGCGCTTTTACAATTCTTCCGGCACGAACAGCCCCGACCAAAGCCCCATAACGAACCATCTGCTCACGGGGAAATTCCATAATATTTTCAACCATACCGCCGGTTTCTTGAAAGACCTCAACCAACTGAGAAAGAATACCCTGTCCATGATAGCTAATATAAACATCATCAGGCCACATAACAACAAAATCACGTTTACCGACAATCTCTTTTGCCATAAGAATGGCATGACCGTTTCCTTTAGGTTCACTCTGACGCGCAAAAGAAAACTTCATATTTTCCGGAACAATGTCTTGCACAATTTTAAGCAAATCGTGTTTATTATGCGTCCGCAAATGATTTTCCAGAGCTTCATTTGGCGAAAAATAATTCTCGAACAAATCCTTACCGATTTCATCACTGTAAATAAACACAATTTCTTTAATTCCGATTTCTTTACAAGCATCAACTGCATATTGAATAATCGGTTTTCCGTGCAACGTTAAAAAACCTTTATGAATAACTTTTGTAGCCGGCAAATTTCTGGTAGACAGACCGGCAACCGGCAAAATACAAACTTCTGGTTTGGCAAACATGGCTTTATTCCTTTAATAACATTATAATAAGACAATATAACACAAAAAAATTGTATTACAATCATCCATACCAAAAAAGCCACAGCTTCATTAATCGCGCGATATTTTACCGCTCACAGTTTTTTTAGCACCAGAAGCTTCATCATTCGCCGGAGCAGATAAGAACTTCCGCTCGACCACCTCTTTAGACTTATTCTCTTTATCATTGGAAAAATCCAGTACAACACGCTTTTCCTGACTGATTTCAGCTTCTGCTTGTTCAATTTTATGAATATCAGGCACAATGGTTTTTACTTTACCGTCTGCATTAGCAATTGTACCGGTTGCTTCTTCCACTTTTTTCTTACGCTCAGCCTCTTGTCGCCGCAAAAATGCCGCCTGTTCTTCAGCCGCCGTAATCTGCTCTGCTTTTTCCAACATCTGAGAAATCAAAGAAGAAATCTCTTGCTGTTCGCTTTGCACCGAATCATTATTATTTTTCAAAATAACAACAACGCGTTCCAGTACAGAAGTATCATTCTGTTCTGCCACCAGATTATAAGCATCCAAAGACTTTTGGTGTAAAGCTGACAACTGCATCATTTTATCGTTCAATTCTGAATTAAGCTTTTTAATCTCATCATCATTTTCAAGAACAACAATGCTCTCGCTGGCTGTTAACCTTGGCGTAAACGCTTTGAGATTTTCATTAAAATCATCAATTTGAGAATTTACATTTTCATAAGCAAGCTTAAACGTTTCATTATATTTTCCAAGCCGTTGCTTAACTTCCGACAAATACAAATCATCAAGCTCTTTTTGATAACCGGCCACCTCTGACGCTACTTTATTATTTTTCTCGGCAATAGATGTGGTCAGTTTATCAGAAATCTGAGGAGAAAGAGCCAAAGCGGCAGCCTCATCCAAAAGCCCAACAGCGGTATCAATCTTTTTCTTCAAAGCATTATAAGAACGCTTGAATGACATTTCCTCCGCCATCTTTGAGGCCTCATCAAACTTCGGCAATATCTGCTTATCAAACACAGATTTTAATGATTTAGTCTGCTTAACCTGCTCATCAAAACGAGCTTTCATGGCATCTTGAGCTTCTTTTTCTTTGGCTTTTCGCTCTGCCTCAAGTTGAGCATTACGAGCATCAAACTCATTAGTTAGAACCGACACATCAACATTTACCTGCGGATTCTCAAGACTACCATTCCACGTAAAGGAAAACGGAGAAATTTTTTCTTTCCAAGAAACTTTAAACGTCCCATTACCATCCCATGACATAAAATTACCATCTGCATTAACATTGATTGATGCTAAACTACCGTCAAAAGTAAAGTTTTCTGCCAAATACATACCTTTCTCAAGCTTTAAATTTCCTTTTATCGTATCAAAGCGTATTGAACCACTCTGCAAATTTTCCAGAACAAATTCTTTTAAGCCGCTTGCAGAGGTTCTTTTGCTGATATCTTCTTTAATCTTCCACAAGTTCCAGCCACGCACGGTCGCATCAGAAAGCTCAAAGAAAAGCGTTCCATTCAAACCTTCGTAAAAATCATACTCTGACGCCAAAATTGACCGCCCGTTGAAATGAAAGTTCAAATTTCCATCCCGAATGGCAAACACTTTTCCACCAAATCCCAGAGCCGACATGAGAAGATTTTTTCCTTCCAAGTTAAAGCTAATGTCCGGCTTCACACCAAGAGAAAGTTCGCCATTAGCTAAAATCTGACCACTTGCAAAATCACCACTAAATGACTGTACTGCAAACTTACCGCCATTTAAGGCTAATTTAACATCCGCCGAAGAAACTTTAATATTTTGCAATAACAATTCATCAATGGTCAAATCAGCAAAAACATCCATCTTTGTTAATGGCATAAGATTAAACGGAACCTTACTCCAAGACGGCTTGGTTAAAAAGTTCACTACCCCACCATTATTCTGAAAAGACACCTGAGCCTTAGCATTATTTTCCGGCATAAAACGGCTTGTTTCAAAGCGATTAATTTTACCATTTAAAGTCAGTTTTGGACGCCCGCTGGTTACATCATAAGCAACGGCTCCATCAAAGCTATTTGCCCCAATATTAAGATTAAGTTTTTCAGACTTAAAGTTATCAAGAGTACCTCTGAAATCTCCTTTAGCATTAAACAAGCCAAGAGAGAAGGCCTGCGGAGAATACGCAATTCCAAAGTTATTAAGCATCTTCACAAAGTCAGAACTCTGCACTTCCAGTTCGCCGTCCCAAAGCGATTTTCCTGAAGAAAAATCAATCACTCCGGAATAATTTATTTTGTTTTTATCAGCCTCACTTTCGGTTTTCACAGCCAAATACTGCATATTTCCGGAAACAACACCCTTAGAAGCTAATTCTTTGACCTTCGACAACAAATTCGGTGCTGCAAAAAGGCCTAATTTTTCAGACAATGCAGAAAAGTTCTTAGAAACAAAATCATATTGCAAACTTTCCACAGCCGGCTCTGTTCCAAAACCACTGACCCCGCCGGACAACAACAAAGAAGAATCATAAACATTTGAAACTTCAAAATTATTAAGCAACATTTTTCCGCCACTCAGCTGAAAATCTGCTTTTACCTCTTTAAAAGGAACACTTCTGAAAATTCCTTTGTTCAGATTAAACACAACATTAAGATTGTGAGAATTCAAAACATCCAAGTCTTTAAACAAGAGCCCAAGCTTTTCGCTAAAAGTTTTTTGAGCATCTGCTTCTGCCAACGGAGAAATATAATTATCAAAATTAATACTATCGGCATTGATAACCCACATAGAGTCAATTGTATCGCCCAATACAATTCCGGCATCACCCGAAAAAAACATATTGTCAACAAACAATGCCAAAGACGAAATATAAATTTGATTACCTTTTCCTTTAACAGCAGCTTCTGCTGATGCCTTTTGATAGGTTGCCGGTGCCACTTGACGAGGAGCATATCCCAACCACTCCAAAACCTTTGAAAATTCCGATGTTTCAAAAGAAGGAGTTGCATCAAAATCAATAAAACCGTCAACAATTTCAGCCGACCCGTTAAGGTTAAAGGTCGTATCATTAAAGACCTTACCTTTAAGCCCGCGTAAAAGGAGCTGCCCGTTTTTCACATCAAAACTCACCGCCAAATCATTAATTGTCTGATTGTTATAATAAGACTTCAAAGCCTTTACATCACCAATCAAATCAAAACCCAAACGAACATCAGAAAGTGGTTTCTTCGGATAATCTTTTAATGCTGCCTTTAATAAAGAAAACGGCAAATCCAAATCAAAATCCGTCATATTAAAGGCCACCTCAACGCGAGGATAATAAACATTACTCTGTTCTGTCAGCAGTGGAATCAAAACATTTCCGGCGCCGCTGGTTTTGCCATACTTAATCACCACGTTTGAAAGTGTCATTTTTTCCAAACCGGAATCAACCGCAGCCGTAAGAGCAAACTTTTGGTTCAAAGCTTTATCCAAATCAAGCTGGAACATATCCTTGGCAAAATCGACAGGTTGTTCAGATTCTGCAATGATATTACCCAAGATTTTTCTGTCTCTGAAATAAACTGTTCCGTCAAAACGAGCATAAGACTTTGTCGTCGGAAAATTAATGGCCAAATTTATCGAGGTTGCAATATTCTCGGCAATCTGCCCGATAGAAACGGCAAATCCTTCCGGATTCTCTCCTTTGGTATAACTTCCCTCAATACGATAGGGTCCAAAAACCGTCTCTGCAATAATCTCGGCATTAAGGTTAGACAGGACGGAATCAATTTTCATCTGAGGATAAAGGAAATGGAGCTTAGCATTTTCAAGCGTCACACTATCCAAACTAATTTGCATCTGCCGAATATTATCTTCCTGAAACTTCTGTCCGCCGGCGACCCAATTCAAAGTACCATCAGTCGCCACATCAAAAGTAATCTCAGGTTCCAACAGAGACACACGACTGATATCAAAATCACCGCCAAACAAAGAAGAGAAGGTAATTTTTGCAGAAAGCTCTTTAATGTCGGCCAACGGCTTTTTCGCATAATCACCACTGGCATTAAACACTTGCACTTGCGTTGCATGAATTTGCGGCGACGGCAACAAAGAAACCGAAAGCGGCCCGTTAAACACCACTTTTTTACCGGTCAGTTCAGAAAGAGAAGACGCGATTCTACCCTTATGCTCATTCCAATCAATCATAGAAACATAAGTCACCAAGCCGATAATTATCAGCAAAACGAGACCAAGCAGAATAAGCAGAATTTTTTTCAAAGTTATACTCCTCTTTTTCTGAACAATATAAATAACCTTTGATAATTTATAAAAGTAATTTATACTCAAAAGCATAAAGATTTAATTAATAAACCTCAGATAAGGAGCAGGAAAATGGATAAAATAAAAGAACTGCACCAAGCGGCATTAGAAGGCTTTGAAAGAGCCTACGCCCCTTACTCAAACTTCCATGTTGGCGCGGCCATATTGTCAACCGACGGCAACATTTACACCGGTTGCAATGTTGAAAACATATCTTATCCCTGCGGCAGTTGCGCTGAACAAAATGCAATAGGAGCGATGATAACCGGCGGCGGAAAAAAAATAAAAGCGATTCTGATTTTAGCGACAGGAAAAGACTTAATCAAACCCTGTGGCGCCTGCCTTCAAAGAATACAAGAATTTTCTGATGAAAACACCACCATTTTTTTAGCCGACAAAAGCGGCGTCAAACAAACGTTGTCTTTAGCCGAGCTGCTTCCTCACGGATTCGCTGAAAAGGAGCTAAAACATGATTGAAAACATAGCCTCTGAAATCAGAAAAAAAATTGGCAACCGAGCACCCAAAATAGGAATTATCTTAGGCAGCGGCCTTGGCGGCTTGGCTAATGAAATAAAAGATTCGCTGACTATTCCTTATCAAGAAATAGCAGGCTTTCCGCAAAGCACTGTCGCCGGACATCAAGGCAAACTCATTATCGGCAGCTTAGGCGGACAAGAGGTTTTGTGCTTGCAAGGACGTTTCCATTTGTATGAGGGGCATCCGCCGGCAACAATCAACAAAGTTATCACCTGCTTAAAACTGCTCGGCATTGAAGAATTAATCATCACCAACGCCGCCGGCTCTTTGCATGAAGACATGCCTGCCGGCTCGCTCATGCTAATAAGCGACCACATCGGCCTCAACACGCCAAATCCGCTGTTTGGTCCCGATGATGAAAAATACGGCCCCCGCTTTCCCGACATGAGCAATGCCTACGATTCTGATATAAGAGATAAAATCAAAACCATCGCCTCAAAAGAACACATCAAACTCCACGAGGGCGTTTACTTTCTCTCGCTCGGCCCTTGCTTTGAAACACCGGCCGAAATCCGCGCCATAAAAACTTTGGGCGGCGATGCTGTCGGCATGTCAACCGTACCCGAAGTTATCTGCGCCGTCCATTGCGGCATTAAAGTCTTGGGCATATCGGTCATCACCAATCTCGGCACAGGGCTGAAAAACGGCAGCCAAAGTCATGAAGAAACCCTAACCCAAGCCCAAGAAGCCGCCGGCAAATTACAAACCCTCATCAAAAAATATTTGGAGGACAAAACCAATGGATAATGTAACTGCCGCCAAGATATTAATCGGACTGTTAGACTTAACTTCTTTAAGTGACAAAGACACCGATGTAACCATTCAAAAACTTTGCGCACGCGCCACAACTCCTTACGGCAAAGTTGCCGCCGTCTGCGTTTATCCGAGATTCGTAAAAGCTGCTAAAACTTATTTAGACGGCACAGAAATTAAAGTTGCCACGGTCATAAACTTTCCCGAGGGCAACCGCAAACCCGAAAAACTTCAAGAAGAGCTTGACTTTGCCCTAGAGGCCGGAGCCGATGAAATCGACGCTGTTTTGCCTTATAAAGATTTTTTAAGCGGAAACCAAGATGCGGTAAACCAGTTTTTTTCCGTCATAAAAAACCGAATAAATCCCAAAAAAACACCGCTGAAAATCATTATCGAAAGCGGGGAAATGCCACATTTTTCTCAAATTGCAGCCGCCACCAAACTCTGCGTCGATCAAGGGGCCACCTTTGTTAAAACCTCAACCGGAAAGACCAAAACCTCAGCCACGCCTGAGGCTGCCAATACCATTCTTGAAACCATTGCCTCCGGCAAACGAAACGTCGGGTTTAAGGCCTCTGGCGGCATAAAAACCACGGATGATGCCAAACAATACCTGATTTTAGCCAACAGCATTATGGGCTATAAATGGATAACCCCCAAAAACTTCCGCATCGGCGCCAGCAGCCTGCTGGATGATTTAATCAACACCATCGAGAGAGGATATTAAAATGTTTCCGCAAGAAATTATCCGCAAAAAGCGCAACAAAAAAAGCTTAACCGAAGAAGAAATAAACTTTTTTATCAAAGGCGTCACCTCGGGTGAAATCACCGACGGACAAACGGCTGCTTTGACCATGGCTATTTTCCTAAACGGCATGACCGATAAAGAAACCACTTGCTTAACCAAAGCCATGAGAGATTCGGGCGATGTTTTAGACTGGTCTTTTTTAGATGGCACAGTTGTTGACAAACATTCAACCGGCGGCGTTGGCGACAAAGTCAGCTTAATGTTAGCCCCGATGTTAGCCGCTTGCGGACTTTATGTTCCGATGATATCGGGTCGAGGCTTAGGCCACACTGGCGGAACTTTGGACAAGTTCGATTCGATCCCTAGCTATCAGACCACACCGGATAATAAAACCTTTCAAAAAGTGGTCAAAGAAGTCGGCTGTGCAATTATCGGCCAAACCGGTAATCTTGCACCGGCCGACAAAAAGATTTATGCCATCAGAGATGTCTGCGGCACGGTTGAATCTATTCCATTAATAACCGCCTCAATCTTGTCAAAAAAACTGGCTGCCGGACTGGATTATTTAGTCATGGACTTAAAATGCGGTAACGCCGCCTTTATGGAAAAAAGAAAAGACGCTCAAACTTTGGCAGAATTAATCATCAAGACGGCAAATGCCGCCGGCACCAAGACAACCGCCGTCATCACCGACATGAATCAAGTTTTGGGACGCACGGTCGGCAACGCCCTTGAAGTACAAGAGGCCGTAGACTTTTTGAAGAACAAACGCCTTGATATAAGACTTTATGAAGTCACTTTTGCCTTGTGCGCCGAATTATTAGTCAGCACCAAGCTCTGCAAAACCTCAAAAGAGGCCATGAACAAGCTTGAAAAAGTCTTAAAAAGCGGCCAAGCTCTAGAGAAGTTCCAACAAATGGTCACGGCTTTAGGCGGCCCTAAAGACTTCATTCAAAAAACCGAAAAATATCTTCCGCAAGCCAAGATTATCCGCCCGATTTTTGCCAAAGACGAAGGCTATGTCAAAGCCATGGAACCCCGAAACATCGGCCTGAGCTTAATCGGCTTAAAAGGCGGCCGCATTCGCCCCGACCAAAAACTGGATTACGCCACGGGCTTTAGTGATTTTTGCCAGATTGGAGATTATGTATCAAAAGACAAACCGCTGGCTTTTGTTCATGCCCAAACCGAGGCTGATGCCTTGCGCGCTGAAGAAGAAATCCGCGCAGCGGTAAAACTTGATGACAAAGAACTCAAAGCCCCTCATTCGGCAATTATTAAAAGAATAAAGGAATAAACAAATGGCAAGAGCAATCATTTTGATGATGGATTCGTTCGGCATCGGTGGCGCCAAAGATGCCGCAAATTTTAACAACGCCGGCGCCAACACCTTCGGCCACATTGCCAAATTCAACGGTGGACTAAGAATACCGAACTTAAACCGCTTGGGCTTGTGCGAAGCCGCCAAAGGCGCCAGCGGCGCTTATCCCGAAATCGGCGCCCAAATGGAAGGAATTCTGCAATACGGCAGCAAATACGGCCATATGTCCGAGATAAGCAAAGACAAGGACACGGTATCGGGACATTGGGAATTAGCCGGCTTGCCCAACTTAAAAGGCTGGGGGCATTTTCCGCCCGAATACCCGTCTTTTCCGGCTGATTTGATTGAAAAAATCTGCAATGAAGGCAAAATTGACGGTATATTGGGCAACAAAGCCGCCTCAGGAACGGTCATCATTCAAGAGCTGGGTGAAGAACACATCAAAAGCGGCAAACCGATATTTTATACCTCTGCTGACAGCAATATACAAATTGCCGCTCATGAAAAATATTTTGGATTAGAGAGATTATACAAACTCTGTGAAATCGCTTATAAATATGTTCAACCTTATAACATCGGCCGAATAATTGCGCGCCCCTTTGTCGGCGAAAAAGCCGGAGAATTTACCCGCACCTCCAACCGCAAAGACTATGCCGCCCAGCCCTTTGGCGATACCTTGCTTGATTGCCTGAAAGCGGCCGGCAAAAACGTCATTGCCATCGGCGCGATTAATGATATTTTTGCCCATCGCGGCATTACCAAAGGCATCAAAGGTGCCGGCTTAAAAGAGCTATGGGATTTAACGCTGTCCGAAATAAAATCCGCTCCCGAAGACAGCCTTATTTTTACGAATTTTGAAGACTTTGACATGCTTTGGGGACACCGCCGCGACATCAAAGGCTATGCCCAAGGATTAGAATATTTTGACAGCCGTTTGACCGAGCTTGCCTTTTGTTTAAGAGAAGACGACATTGTGTTCATTACCGCCGACCACGGCAACGACCCCTCTTACGAAGGCACGGACCACACCCGAGAACAAGTTCCGGTTTTACTGTTTGGTAAAAAAATAAAAAGTGAAAATCTCGGCCAGCGCGATACTTTTGCCGACATCGGCCAAACCATTGCCTCATATCTGGGCATTGCTCCGTTAAACTACGGAAGGAGCTTGCTATGACCTGGCAAGCCTCCAACCTTCCCAAAGAAAAGCATTGCTTTTTCGGACGCCAAGGCGGTGTATCCACCGGCAAATACGCCAGCTTCAATTTCAATGAAAAAAGCTTGGATAATCCGCAAAACATTGCCGAAAACTATAAACGGCTGGCAAGCTTTTATGGATTAGACAGCAACCACATTGTCCGCCTATCTCAAGGCACAAGTAACAAAGTCGTCTACACGACCGAACCATCAATCCGCCAGCTTGAAGCCGACGGCGTTGTCACCGATTGCAAAGATTTAATTTTAACCATCAGCACCGCCGATTGCGCTCCGGTGTTGCTGGCGGATTATAAAAATGGGATAATTGGCGCAGCTCACGGTGGCTGGCGCAGCTTTGCCAAAGGAATAATCGAAAACACGATAAATTTAATGCTTGAAAAAGGCGCCAAGATAGAAAACATTGCCGCCGCCATCGGCCCTTGCATTCAACAAGCCTCGTTTGAAGTCGGCCCCGAAGTTTTTGAAACCTTTGTTAATCAAGATTCTCAAAACCAAGCTTATTTTATTCCTTCAAATAAAGAAAATCATTGGCTGTTTGATTTAAGCGGTTGCATTGAATACAAACTTCACAAACTCGGCATCACCAATACCGAAAATTCAAAAATTGATACTTATAAAGAAGAAAATAACTATTTCAGTTATCGCCGCGATACGCATAAAGGCCTCATAACCACGGCCGGCGATTTTCCGGTGGAGTTGTCAACAATCATCTTGTAAAGATAAAACAAATTCCAATATAATGAGCTGAGCAAAAACCAAAGGAGTAAAGAGCATATGTTTCCGATAGGAAAATTCACATTATCAATTTTGGGATTAAGACTTTTCGGCGCAGAAGGTTTTCTGTGGGGAATGTTCTTCGGACATATGTTCATTGACCGCACGATTCTGCGCAAGCTGATAAAGCAAGCGCTCAGCACGCTGGATGACAATATCCGCATCATGCTCCCCTATCGTTTTTATAAATGTTATAACCGTATTGAAGACAATATTTTCGGAATTTTATATGGCGGCTTGCTCGGCGCAATCACCTTTGGATTCGGCGGTTTCATCGTGCTGTTTTTGCTTGGACACATCATGTTTGACATGCCCCAGCAACCTTTGGCCGCACGCTTTCGCTCTCTGTTTGAAACCTTTTGGAACAGCAACTGGTGCAAAATTTTAGGCGCAATTATCGGCTTTAGCTTTGAAAGCAATTTGCTGATTGTGATTGGCGTTGCCTTAGGTTTTGTAGCAGACAGCTATCGCCTTGATGGTGTTTTGAAAAACATCAACCTCCGTTTTCTCAATCGCTTTTGGTCTAGAATGAATTTGTTAAAGCTCTATCTCCATTCATCAGAAGCCCGAAAGTTCGCGCTGATACAAGCCATGGCCGGATTATCGGCCAAGATAGCCAAAGCCGACGGCCAAGTGAGCGAAAACGAGATTCGCGCCTTTAAGAAAATGTTTGAACTGACCTATGAACAAAACAGCAAAATCGCCGACATTTTCAACCGTGCCAAAAATTCGGCCGGCGGCTATGAAAAATACGCCAAACAACTGGCCTTAATCTCCAAAGATAATCTGGAATTAAAAGAAAACATTATCGACAACTTGTTCAAAATTGCCTCATCAGATGGTTTTCCCACTCACGAACAGCTTGACATTTTGAAAACCACATCCGAGATAATCGAGCTTCCCTATGGCAATTTTGACCTAATCCACGACCGTTACCAGCCTCGCCCCAGCAGCAGCTCACCACTGCAGAATTACTACGACATTTTGGGCTTAAGCATCTCGGCCGGTAATGATGAAATCAAAGCCAAATGGAAGGAACTGATTTTAATTTGGCACCCTGACCACGCCGTTGCCCAAGGCGCCTCACAAGAAGAAATCGAACGCTGCACCATGAAAATGGCCGAAATCAACGACGCTTACCAACATATTATAAGAAGCCGCAAGATATGATAGCAAATCTAGAATACGGAACCAGAGAAAAAGAAATCAATGCTCTGATATTTCATTGCAACATTTTCAGCCTTGAAGAACTTATAAAAGTCTACCAAGATGAGCAGGTTTCCGCACATTATTACATTGATGAGAAAGGAAAAATCACTTACTTGGTCGAAGAAAAAAATAAAGCTTATCATGCCGGCAGAGGCAGCTGGCGCGGAGAAGACAAAATGAACGACCGCTCCATCGGCATTGAGCTCCAAAACAAAACTTTGGGCCAAACCCCCTATTCAAAGGCACAAATTGACGCCTTATCCGAGCTGAGTTTAGATATTATTAAAAGATACAATATTTTATCGACCAACATTATCGGCCATTCCGATTCGGCACCGGAGCGCAAACCCGACCCCGGAATGAGCTTTCCGTGGCAAGAACTCGCCCAAAGAGGCATTGGCCTGTTCCCCAAATTTAAAGAGCAAGCCCCCAAAGGCGAAAAAGCCCTTGCTGATTTATTAAAAGAAATCGGCTATATGACCGAAAACGATGCTCAAATTAAGGCCTCGGCTTATGCTTTTTGCCGCCGCTTTGCACCGGAATTTGTTACACCGGAAGAAAATATCCGCACATTGATAGAACATCCTCTCAACAGCGACTTTTCGTTTATGGAATCTCCTAAATTTTTAAGCGCTGTTGAACAAACCGCAAAACTCTATAAATAAAAAAAGCATTATCTCCGCCAAAGAGATAATGCCCTTAAAATCACGGTTATCGCGGCAGCAAAACATCCTCTAATTCCTCAAGGATATGCTTACCGTCAAGCAGCCGCAAATGACGTTTGATTTCAACCAAAGACAGCGTTTCTGACCAATGAAAAAAACGTTTCGGTTGTTTTACGACATAGCGCTGACGCAACTTTTTTCTTAAGACATGGCGCTGATGATTTACCCAACGTCCTAAACACTCAATCAAAAAAGCCGCAACCGTAATACAGCAAAGCGACACAAAAATAAGTATAGCATTTTCCATAACCATAATATAATAATTTAATAATTGTAAAATAACGTCGGCGATATTAGAATAAAAAAATCAAAAGTCAAGCAGAAAGGACAAAAATTTTGACCATACAAGAATTCAAAGAACAATTAAAAAACTATAAAGCCTTAATCGGAATAGACTACGGCAGTAAAAGGATAGGCATAGCCGTGTCTGATTTATTGCGCATGGTTGCCACCTCTTATAAGATTATTCAGCAAAAAACACCAGAACAGGCAATTGACGAGATTATAGCAATCATAAAAGAAAAAGAAGCCTGCGGCATTGTCTTTGGCTTGCCGCTGCAAATGAATGGAGAAGAGGGGAAAACCGCCGCCGCTGTCCGCGCCTTTGCCGCAAAATTGCAAGAAAAAACCGAGCTACCAATATTTTTCTGGGATGAGAGATTATCTTCATCGGCAGCCGAAAGATTTTTAATCAAAGACTTTGACCTCTCCCGCGCCAAACGCAAAAAAGTTCTTGATTCTACCGCCGCAGCCTATATCTTACAAGGCGTGCTGGATGCACTTGCTCAAAGCTAATCTATTTTTAACCAAATTCGGATAAATTAGATTCGCAAATTTTATAAAACAGGGGATGTTTATGAAAAAAATTTATTTATGGATAATGATGTTTGGATTAATGCTGGCCGCACCGGCTAAGGCCGAACTTCAAATTGACATCAGTGGCGGTGTCAGCAATCCGCTACCGATAGCCTTTCCGGAAATGATAGCCGCCAATTCCGAGGCAGAAGATTATGGCGAACAGATTCGCGAAGTTGTCATCGCCGATTTGGAACGCTCGGGATTATTCCGTCTGATACCGGAAAACAGCTATATCCAACAGCTCAAATCCATAAACGAAGCCCCCGCCTTTAATGACTGGAAGGCCATTAACGCTAACGCCCTTGTTCAAACCGCCATTACAGAGACCAATCAAACCACTCTCAAAGTTGAAATGCGCTTGTGGGATGTCTTTGCCGAAAACCAAATGAAAGGCCAATCTTTCAGCACCACCAAGACTAACTGGAGAAGAATTGCCCACGTGATTGCAGACACAATCTATGAGCGTTTGACCGGTGAAAAAGGCTATTTTGACACACGCATTGTTTATGTTTCAGAAACAGGCCCAGCCACAAGAAGAGTAAAACGACTGGCCATAATGGATCAAGACGGAGAAAATCACAAGTTTTTAACCTCAGGTTCATCAATGGTCTTAACCCCGCGTTTTTCACCAAACTTACAAAAAATAACTTATCTCTCTTATGCCGGAACCGTACCGAAGGTTTATATTTTAGACATTGAAACCGGCCGCCAAACCTTGGTCGGAAACTTCCCCGGAATGACCTTTGCGCCGGTCTTTTCACCGGATAGTAACAAACTGTTGATGAGCTATGCCAACAACGGCAAGACCAACATCTATGAAATGGATTTAAGAACTCATAAAACCAAACAGATTACAAAACCAACATCAATTGATACCTCACCGAGTTATTCTCCGGATGGTTCACAAATTGTGTTTAACTCAGACCGTGGCGGCAATCAACAGCTTTATGTTATGAATGCCGATGGCAGTAATATCCACCGCATCAGCTATGGCTCCGGCCGTTATGCCACACCGGTTTGGTCACCGCGCGGAGACTACATCGCCTTTACCAAAATGGCCAACGGTGAGTTTTACATCGGCGTGATGTATCCGGACGGCACGGGTGAAAGATTGCTGGCCAGCGGTTATCTGGTTGAAGCTCCGGTTTGGGCACCAAACGGCCGTGTCCTGATGTATTTCCGTCAGGATAAAGGCACCTCAAGAAAGAATGCGCCGGTACGGCTCTATACGATTGACTTAACCGGCTATAATGAAAGAATGGTGGTCACACCGGCCGACGCCTCTGACCCCGCCTGGTCCCCATTATTACCGTAACAAAAAAGGAAGGTTAACAAACCTTCCTTTTCTTTTTTTATTCTAAGATTAAAAGTTTAACTCAAAGCGGCTTTTAGCCAATAAATCCTCCGCTTGTATTAGGCGGAGTGCCGCTAATATATTGAATAACGGCGACTGTGATGTTACAGTTTTTGAGCTCCGCCTGCCTAAATTTAAGGCAGGTATTTTTATAAACTAAAATAAAAGGAGCTGAAAATGGGAATAAAAAAAATAAATTGGGGAAAATGAATCGAGTAGTAGGCGTCAAGGGAAAAAGTACCGGAGCGTACAGAGTAGTACGTGAGGATGTCGGAGACCCGCGAAATCTGTATTAGTTGCCCGTTATCCGAGCTTTTAGTAAAATGCTTCTAGATGTGCTGTTATACAAGTTTTTCAAAAAGTTTGGAGAATAGTACAGATAGAGGCATTTCTAGCTGCGAGAAAAATTTTAGTGTACAAAGTAGTACATGAATTTTTCGAGACAGCGTAAAATGCTTCTAGATGTGCTGTTATACAAACTTTTTTTCAAAAAACTCGATATGTGAGTCGAATAATAAGAATTTAGGAATTTTGCGAGTGAGTGCTAAGCAAAAACAACCGTTGTTCCGGTTGTTTTTGTCTGCAAACTCTTTGGAACATCTTGTTGAGCTAGGCTGTGAAAGCAGCCGCAGCGAAACTAGATGCCTAAGGTACACAGAAGTACGTGACCGAGCAAAATGTCCGACAATTCTGTATTAGTCGACCTCAGAGCGAGTTTTTTACGACAGGCGTAAAGCCTCAATAAACGCCTCCTGCGGCACATCAACTTTTCCAAACTGGCGCATACGCTGCTTACCTTTCTTTTGCTTGTCGAGGAGTTTGCGCTTGCGGGTGACGTCGCCACCGTAGCATTTGGCAGTGACGTCTTTACGAAGGGCGGAAATGGTTTCACGCGCAACGACTTTGCCACCGATAACTGCTTGCAGCGGGATTTTGAACAAATGCCTCGGAATAAGGTCTTTTAAACGCTCACAAATTTGTCGTCCACGGGCTTCGGCTTCTTGGCGGTGGCATAAAAAGGCCAAAGCGTCAACCGGCTCTTCGTTAATGAGGATTTGCACTTTAACCAAATCGGAAACTTGATAACCAATAAGCTCATAATCAAAGCTGGCATAACCGCTGGAAATTGACTTTAAGCGGTCATAAAAATCAAACACGATTTCGTTTAAAGGGATTTTATAAACCACCATCGCACGGCTTCCGGCATAGGTCAAATCCTCTTGCTCACCGCGGCGTTCGGTACAAAGTTTTAGAACGCTGCCCAAATATTCGTCAGGAACAAGAATGGTTGCCCGAACCATTGGCTCTTCAATACTGGCTATTTTGGTCACATCAGGCATATCCGCCGGATTATGAAGCGTAATTTGAGTTCCGTCGGTTAAGTTGATGTGATAAGCCACCGACGGCGCGGTTGTAATTAAATCAAGATCAAACTCGCGGCCTAAACGCTCTTGAATAATCTCCATATGAAGCAAACCTAAGAAGCCGCAACGGAAGCCCAATCCCAAAGCCGCTGAATTTTCGTTTTGATAATCAATGCTGGCATCATTAAGCTTAAGCTTGGCCAAAGCATCTTTCAAAAGGCCATATTCACTACTGTCCACCGGAAAGATTGAACAGAAAACAACGGGAACAGAAGGCTTAAAGCCAGGAAGCGGCTGAGCGCAAGGCGTACGGTTATCGGTTATGGTATCTCCGACATGACAATCGCCCACACTTTTAATGCTTGCGGTAATAAAGCCGACTTCTCCGGCACAAAGTTCATCAATATCTTGCATTTTCGGCGTAAAGATACCAACTCTATCAACGGTATAAACCGCGTTATTCGACATCATGCGGATTTGTTGTTTTTTCTTGAGAGTACCATCATGAATTCGCACCAAAATAACCACTCCGAGATAGCTGTCATACCAACTGTCAATCAACAAAGCTTTGAGTGGTAAGGAATCATCACCGACTGGTGCCGGAAGTTTAGTCACAATCGCCTCGAGCAGATTATCAACACCAAATCCGGTTTTTCCGGAAGTTTCAATCGCCTCGGAAGCATCAATTCCGATAACATCTTCAATCTGGCGTTTCACACGGTCAACATCAGCCGAAGGCAAATCAATTTTGTTCAATACCGGAATAATCTCGTGATTGTTATTTATCGCCAAATAAACATTTGCCAAAGTCTGAGCCTCAACCCCTTGCGTGGCATCAACCACCAAGACCGAGCCTTCACATGAGGCCAAAGACCGCGACACTTCATAAGAAAAGTCCACATGTCCCGGCGTATCAATCAAATTAAGCTGATAGGTTTTACCATCTTTAGCGTTATAATTAAGGCGCACGGTCTGAGCCTTAATCGTAATACCGCGCTCGCGCTCAATATCCATCGAGTCGAGAACCTGCTCTTGCATTTCTCGCTGTTGCAAACCGCCGCAATATTCAATAATACGGTCGGCAAGGGTTGATTTTCCGTGGTCAATATGGGCAATAATCGCAAAATTTCGAATCAAGCTTAACGGCGTGGTCATTTCTTTTTTATTATCCTTATATTTCTATGTTTTCCCTATATTTATATGAATTTTTTGCATAAGGCAATACAAATATATTGTCGCGGCCCTATTTTTGTGATATATATTATGTATTATATTCGTTGTGGCTTTTTAGGGGGAGGCTTTCATGCGGAAAATGTTAGATATTGATTTTGGCTCATCACGTTATGATGAACTGGTCAACTTGCGTTATAAAGTTTTGCTTGAACCTCTGGGATTAAAATTTTTAGATAAATACCGCCCCAAAGAAGCCGAATATCTGCATATTGGTTGCATTGAACAGCTCGATGACAAACTTCTCGGCGGCTTGATTTTGGTTCCGATTGACAATGACGAAATCCGCATGATGCAAGTCGCTGTTGCTCCCGAATGTCAAGGACAAGGCGTCGGCCACGAGCTGGTTAATTATGCGATTAAACGCGTCAAAGAAGCCGGCTATACCCGACTTGTCATGCACGCCATGCTCTCCGTTGTCGGATTTTATGAAGACTTAGGCTTTCACCAAGAAGGCGATATATTTGAAGAAGGAGGCATCACCTTCGCCCGCATGGTCAAAGAGATTTAACCCCAACGCCCTTCCTTTTGTTGCGCCGCAAGCATCATATTGAT
Organism: uncultured Alphaproteobacteria bacterium; assembly: GCA_944391315.1. Classification (GTDB taxonomy): domain Bacteria; phylum Pseudomonadota; class Alphaproteobacteria; order RF32; family CAG-239; genus HGM16780. The sequence continues at coordinate 18,882 of CALXTD010000022.1, forward strand.
TGAATCTGATTTTTTCTGATTATAATAACCGGTCACACTTATTTTTTGAGCATTTCCGTCTTTATCAAAGTAAGTTTTATTAGGATTAGCCGCCATATCTTCAAACAACTTAATTTGCTCATCAAAGCTTTTGTCTGCGGTTAAATGACGGATAAGAGCGTTATCTTTTTTATCAAAACGAAAAATATGAACCCCGTTTTCACGCAAAGACTTTAACGTAACATTTTTCGTCATATCAATCGAAACGTCTTTTTCCGTCGTCCACTCATCTGAAACCGAACCATCCAAAGACACCGTCGGCATAAAACCGTCATCTTGCGTTAATTTATGCCCGTGAATATAACCCAAGACTTCATCATCTTTTTTACCGTCCAACCGATTGTCGGTAATCCGCACCAAATTATCTCCTTTGCAGGCAAAATCTTGCTCATCTTTAGCTTTTTTAATGGCATATGCACCATTCGACTTTGGAAAAGCGCAAACACCGGTAAAAAGCTTTTCCCAAACCAAATCTGGCCGTTCAGTAACACCTTTTAAAACCCCGCCGTCTAATTCTTCTTTTGACAAAGGCGTCGCATGCCAAAGAACCATACCTTTGGCCAAAGCTTCATTTTTTATTTGTTCTTGTTTTGCGCATCGCTGATTTTCCAATTCACGAAAAAACACATCACACAATTCAGGATTTCCAATAGCCTCAAAGTAACGTGCCGCTTGTTCATGAACCAACCCCATTTTAAGAGTGACTCTTTCTCGGTCGGTTTGGGCTAAAAAAAGTTTTTTTTCATTATCAGGATTCTGAAAAGCCCCTTTAACAAATGTTTGGTAAAGAACTTGGGCATTTGTTCCTTCACCGTTAGAAGACTCTTTTCTAAAAACTCTTAAAGCTGTTTCTTCTGAAAATTGTTCCATCGCATAATTCCTTGTTTATAGATATAAGAATAACATAAATATCACATAAAAACAAGTTTCCTAATGTTCTCAAAATTTTTTCTGAACTTTCGTAACACCTCTCTCGTTATAGGGGATAGATAAAACAAGAGAGAGGAGTTTTATGATGAAAAAATTTTTGCTTTGCTTAGCGTTACTATCTATCATCAGTTCAACCGCGGTGGCCAAACCGTTCCACCACCCCTTACCGCCTCGCCCGCACCGTCCGGCACCGATAATCATTCATGATCATTATCATACCGATACACCTGCCATTGCTTTGGCTTCGGGCTTAATTGGCTTTGTCGCCGGCGCCGCAACCGCCGCCTCAACCCCGACGACGCTATACACCGTCAATGTTCCGCAAAATCAGCAATGCTTTGCTGTTGTTTCCAAATCAACCGGCGTTGTCAGCCAACGCTGTTTAAGCGGTGACAACCAAGTTCTTTATGTTGATTAACCTAACGCCTTAGGCTTTTTCTGGGAGAAGCTAACCGCAGATTCTTAACCATTTTTTTGCCGCAATCATTACCAATGTCAAAAACAACCTTGGTCCCCGCCCGCAAATAACGGATTTTTTTCTTATCAAAGGCGGTAATGTGCACAAAAATATCATCTGCGGTTTTTTCTTCCGTCACAAAACCAAAGCCCATTTTGAAATCAAATTCTTTTACAATACCTTTATACATACACACACTCCCACTGAATAAAACAGCACACACGCAAGTATATAAAGGCATAATCTAAAAAAAACAGACTATACTTTAGAATTATAAAATAAAAGGATTACAAAGACTTAATGAACACTCTGAGGTTGCAAATTATTTTGCTTAGCCACAATAAAAGCATAATCACGATTATCGGTAGAAGCAAGCTTTGTTCCGTCAAAAGCATAAACAGACCACAAGTTTTTTCCGTCTTCGCTGTCATATTTGATAAAAGCCACATCTTTATCATTCCACATAAGCAAAGCTTCTTCCATCTCCGGACGAACGGAACACTCAAGGCACTTCTGTTTTTGCATAATACAACCTTTCCCCTAAAAAACAAATCGTTTAAATCATAAAAAAACTTGGTTAAATAAATGCTAATATCAAAAAAAGAAAATTTTTTCCAAAAAAAAAATTGCATAAAAAAAAATAATGGGTTATATAAAGAAAAAAATACAGAAAAGACAAAGGATTTTTTTATGAGTAAAGAAGAGTTACTTGAATTAACAGGTGAAGTTATTGAAAAACTGCCAAACGCCATGTTTCGCGTTCGTCTGGAAAACGGTGTTGAGATTTTGGCTCACACAGCCGGAAAAATGCGCAAATTCAGAATTCGCGTTATGGTCGGGGATAAGGTAGACATTGAGATGACCCCTTATGACTTAACCAAAGGGCGCATCACTTTCCGCCACAAAGATTAAAAAAACTGTTATAAAAAAAAGACCTGCGATTGCAGGTCCTTTTTTTATATTTAAGCTCGTGGCTTAGAAGCCCATAGCTCCGGGGCCCATTCCACCGGCACCGGCGCCGGCACCACAAGAGCATTCCTTCTGCGGAATTTCGGTAACGGCAGCCTCGGTCGTAATCAACAAACCACCAACAGAAGCAGCATCCTGCAAAGCGGTACGAACAACCTTGGTCGGGTCAATAATACCGGCTTTAACCATATCGGTATATTCGTCATTTTGAGCATTATAACCATAGTTAGTGTCATTTTGCTCAAGCAGCTTTCCGGCAACAACCGCACCATCAACACCGGCATTATCGGCAATCTGACGCAACGGAGCCTGAATAGCCTTGCGAATAATATCAATACCAACCTTCTGGTCATTATTGGCTGGAGTGAGTTTATCCAAAGCTTTGATAGAATACAACAGAGCAACACCACCACCGGCAACAACGCCTTCTTTTACAGCGGCACGTGTCGCATTCAAAGCATCATCAATGCGGTCTTTCTTTTCTTTAACCTCAACTTCAGAAGCCCCTCCAACACGCAAAACAGCAACACCGCCGGACAGCTTAGCCAAACGTTCTTGCAGTTTTTCACGATCATAATCAGAAGTCGTGTCTTCAATCTGCTTACGAATTTCAGAAGCTCTGTCATTGATAGCATTTTTATCGCCAAAACCGTCGATAATAGTTGTCTCGTCTTTAGAGATTTCAACTTTCTTAGCAGAACCAAGATATTCAAGCGTAATATTTTCAAGCTTCATACCCAATTCTTCAGAAACAACCTGACCACCGGTCAAAATCGCAATATCTTGCAACATCGCTTTGCGTCTGTCACCAAAGCCCGGAGCCTTAACAGCGCAAACTTTCAAGCCACCGCGCAAACGGTTAACGACCAAAGTAGCCAAAGCCTCACCTTCAATATCTTCAGCCACAATCAAAAGCGGACGACCGGATTGAACCACAGCTTCCAAAACCGGAATCAGCGGTTGCAAATTAGAAATTTTCTGATCATACAACAAAATGTACGGATTTTCATATTCGCAAGTCATCTTGTCGGCATTGGTAACAAAATACGGAGACAGATAACCGCGATCAAACTGCATACCTTCAACCACATCAAGCTCGGTTTCCAAACCTTTAGCATCTTCAACCGTAATAACACCTTCGTTACCGACTTTTTCCATAGCGCGAGCAAGATATTCACCGATAGAGCGATCACCATTGGCCGAAATTGTACCAACCTGAGCAATTTCTTCAGAGGTCTTAATTTCTTTTGAGCGAGATTTAACATCTTCAACCACAGCCTCAACCGCCATGTCAATACCACGCTTCAAATCCATCGGGTTCATACCGGCAGCAACAGCCTTAAAACCTTCACGAATAATAGCTTCGGCCAAGACGGTAGAAGTTGTTGTACCGTCACCGGCTTTATCAGCGGTTTTCTGAGCAACTTCTTTAACCAACTGAGCACCCATATTTTCAAACTTGTCGGCAAGTTCGATTTCTTTTGCAACCGAAACACCGTCTTTAGTAATTTTCGGTGCGCCATAAGACTTGTCTAAAACCACATTACGGCCTTTTGGACCAAGCGTAACTTTTACGGCTTTTGCCAAGACTTCAACACCGGCAAGCATTTTTGCTCTGGCATCACTGCCAAACTTAATATCTTTTGCTGACATACTTAAATTTCCTTATGATAGATTGAACAAAACAAAACCTTAGTCATTAACAACGGCAAGAATATCCGATTCTTTAACAATAAGACGTTCTTCACCGTCAACTTTAACTTCCGTTCCTGACCACTTTGCAAACAAAACTTTGTCACCGACTTTAACACTCATCGGAATAATTTTTCCGTCCTCGGCGCGAAAACCGTTTCCGACAGCCTCAACCAAACCTTCGCTTGGTTTTTCTTTGGCGGTGTCAGGAATAATAATTCCGCCGGCAGTTTTAGTATTAGCTTCAATGCGCTTAATCAATACGCGGTCATGTAAAGGTGTAATTTTCATATTCAATCGACTCCTTAATTACAATACACTGATAGTTCTACCTGCATACTTAGGTAACAAAACAACACAAATCAAGAGCAAAATAAATTTTTTTTGCAAAAAAAAGTAACCCACCGGCTTAGCCGGTGGTTCTTCACAAGCGGGTGTAACCCTAACGGTGCCAGCGAACGCCTTA
>CALXTD010000023.1 GCA_944391315.1 uncultured Alphaproteobacteria bacterium
ATCTCAAGCCTCACAAGACTTTGCAAGTTGTGAGAATAGTGCAAAGATAAGGGCACAAGGAAATAGCAGTACCTATCCGGCGGTATGGGCAGCCTATAACTATACGACAACAGGAACGAAGGTCGGAGATTGGTGCTTACCGGCAGCAGGAATATTTACCTCAATCTACAATAATCAAAGCACCATAAACACGGGATTCAGCCGAGCCGGTGGGACACAATTCACAACCAGCACCTACGCTTGGTCGTCGTCCGAGTACAATTACACCAACGCGTGGCTCTCGAACTTTGGCACCAGTTACGGTTTGGACTGGAGCAATAAGGGCACCTACAACTACGAGGTCCGCCCCGTCCTTGAGTTTTAGCAATGCAAAAGATTAAGGAAGATATTTGAGCGGATTAACGGCATTTTTACCGGCGCGAACTTCAAAATGGAGCTGTGGCTCGCTGACGCCGCCGGTATTGCCGACCGTTGCGATTTTCTCACCGCGGACAACCTTTTGCCCTTTTTTAACCAAGATTTTTTCATTATGTGCATAGGCTGTAATCCAACCGCCGTCATGACGCAGCAAAATAAGATTGCCAAAGCCTTTCAGCTCATTTCCGGCATAAACAATTGTGCCTTTGTCGGCTGCACGAACCATGGTGCCTTTCTTGGCCTGAATATTAATCCCGTCATTATTGCGGCCGCCGCCGAGGCTGCCGAATTTTGAGATAACTTTGCCTTGTACCGGCCAAGCAAATTTTGTTTTCCGTGCGTTGACTTTAACCGGCTGAGACTTGGTGGTGGATTTTTTGACAGTTGTCTTTTTCTTTGATGATGTTTTTGCCGCTGTCTTTTTAACAGAGCTTGTCTTTTTTGCGCTGGAAACAGATTTCTTGGCAGAACTTGTCGGTGAAATCCAAATCGTGCCGGTTTCGTCTTCTTGGCTTTCGCTATATCCGCTTAATGTGACGGCAGAACCGGCTGCCGTTGTGCCAACGCTTGCCGGCAGAGCCAAACGCTGCCCGACGGCTAAGGTATAAGGCGGGTCAATATCGTTTAACCGACTGAGCGAGGTTAAGTTAACATCATATTTTTTAGAAATACTATAAAGCGTGTCGCCTTTTGCTACAATGTGATATTTTGCACTCGGGATTCGCAAAACCTGCCCGACGGAAAGGGTGTAAGGCGGGCGCAGATTATTCGCAGTAATCAAATCGCGCAGCGGAACATTATAGCGCTTGGATATGCTATAAAGCGTATCACCTTTAACCACGCGGATTTGATCGGGAATATCTCCAAAAAACGTTGTCGCCAAGTCATAGTTAAGCAAGCGCACCCGTCCCGAGTTGAACGAGCAACCACAGACGCATAACACAAGCATTAAACATAGCAACAATCTTTTATTCAAGGACGCCTCATAAAAAAATATCGATATAGAACAGATAATAAAGCAATAAACTTAATAATTTATTATTTTCTGTCAGAAGATTTAATCCCATAATCGCGTTGCTTCAATGCGCGGTCAATATGGGCATTAACCCGACCGAGCATTCCGTCCGGCGTATCACTAAAGTTTTTGCGGTTGGTATAAGAAATAATAATCATTTCTGCATTTGTGCGGTCAATGCCAAGGCTTTGGATCATCTTAACCAGCGGATAATAAAGGTTTTGCGCCGTTTCAGAGGACAGCTCGCGTGGTGCTTTAGGCATAACGAGCGCAAATCTTGTTTTATCATAACGCCCGACAAAACCGCTTTTGCCAATAATTTGCGAACAGATTTGAGCCGTTTGCACAAACAGTTTGTCCCCGCGGTCAAAATCGATTCCCTGACAAATAAAGTCATAAATGGCGCGCATTTCAACCACAACCATGGAAAATTCTTGATTATAACGCTTGCAGCGGCCAAATTCTTTATCCATTTTTTTGAACAAAGCCTCTTGGTTCAGAATAGTAGAAACCAGCGTGTCGCGATTTTTGAGCTTGGTCAGCTTGCGCTGGAGAGAAGACGCTTCCGATACATCGCGCAAGACAATGCTCAAGCCCACACAAGCCAGTGTTCCGTCCAACATTGGGCGGATTCGGATTTTCATCGGCAGCTTCTTTTTGTCAGAGGTTAAGATAACGGCTTCTTCGTTAAGAGTTTCGGGGTTGCGGCTAACCTTGGCCAAAGCCTGTTTCAGATAATCAAAATTAGCGGCCGTGTCTTCCATAATGGTGCCCAAAGCCGGTAGATTGAGCCAGTCGTCTTTGTTGATATTAAAAAATTGGCAGGCCGTGTCGTTCATATAAGTAATCAAAAAATTTTGATTAAGGTGGAGATAAATATTTTCTTTGTTGCGCTGCTCGTTAGAGGTTTGGGCGCGGCTTTCTTGCAAAAGATTTTTATATTCGGTCTGCAAATGGGCAATATTCTTGCGCAAAACAAAGACATAGAGCAAAAGCGCAAGGATAACAAAACTAACCACCAAATAACCGACCATAAGCACCTCCCATAAAAACAAAACCATTATAGCAGGAAAAATCAAAGATGCACTAAGAAAAAACAGTTGCAATTTACATTTAAAAATCATACCTTAAGCCTAAGAATTTGAAGGAAACAAAAAAAGATGACCACAGAGCAGGAAAAGCCTGAAATAGCCGACGAAAGCGGCGATAAATATAAATATGGATTTGTAACCGATATTGCCTCTGACACAGCCCCCAAAGGCCTGTCGGAAGACATCATTCGCCTTATCTCGCAAAAAAAAGGCGAACCGGATTGGCTGCTCGAAAGACGCTTAGAGGCTTTTCGCTTTTGGCAAAAGCTCAAAGAACCGACTTGGGCAAAACTGAGCTATGACAAGATAGATTATCAAGATTTATATTACTATTCGGCGCCCAAGCAAAAAGTTGCGCCCAAGAGCTTGGATGAGGTAGATCCCGAGCTTTTGAAAACTTATGAAAAATTGGGAATACCCTTAAAAGAGCAAGAAGTTTTATCGGGTGTGGTTGCCGTTGATGCGGTTTTCGATTCGGTTTCTGTGGCAACAACCTACCGTGCCAAGCTGGCTGAAAAAGGGGTTATCTTCTGCCCGATATCCGAGGCAATTAAAGAATATCCGGAGCTGGTAAAAAAATATCTTGGCTCGGTCGTGCCTTATACCGATAACTTTTTCGCTTGCCTAAATTCGGCGGTGTTTACCGATGGCTCGTTTGTATACATTCCCAAAGGCGTGCGCTGCCCGATGGAATTGTCCACGTATTTCCGCATAAATGCACAAAACACGGGGCAGTTTGAGCGAACCTTGATTATTGCCGATGAGGGGAGCTATGTCTCTTATCTGGAAGGCTGCACCGCTCCGCAAAGAGACGAAAATCAGCTCCATGCCGCGATTGTTGAAATTGTTGTTTTGAAAGACGCCGAGGTCAAATATTCAACCGTTCAAAACTGGTATCCGGGAGATAAAGACGGCAAGGGCGGCGTCTATAACTTTGTGACCAAAAGAGCAGCTTGCCGCGGCGCAAATTCAAAAGTTTCGTGGACACAGGTTGAAACCGGCTCGGCCATAACTTGGAAATATCCGTCTTGCATTTTGCAAGGAGACAATTCGGTCGGCGAGTTTTATTCGGTGGCAATAACCAACAATCGTCAGCAGGCTGACACCGGCACCAAGATGATTCACCTCGGGCGCAATACCTCCTCAAAAATAATTTCCAAAGGCATATCGGCCGGCCGCTCAAACCAAACCTATCGTGGACTGGTAAAAGTCAGCCCCAATGCAGATAACGCCCGCAATTATTCACAATGCGACAGCTTGCTGATTGGCCCTGATTGCGGCTCGCATACGATTCCTTATGTCGAAAACCGCAATAAAACGGCAAAACTTGAGCATGAGGCCACCACCTCCAAAATCAGCGAAGAACAGCTGTTTTATTGCCAACAGCGCGGCATTGGCGAAGAAGAGGCCGTCAGCCTGATTGTCAACGGCTTTTGCAAAGAAGTCATGCAGCATTTGCCGCTTGAATTTGCGATTGAGGCCGCCAAACTGATAAACATTTCCCTTGAAGGCAGTGTCGGATAAAACAAGAAAGAGAAACAAACATGAAAACACCATTGCTTGAAATTGAAGATTTATGCGCAAGAGTTGCGGACAAAGAAATAATCAAAGGCTTCAACCTGACCATAAACGAAGGAGAGGTTCACGCCATTATGGGCCCAAACGGCGCCGGAAAATCAACCTTGTCCCATGTTTTGTGCGGCAAACCCGGATATGAAATTACCGCCGGCACGGTTCGCTATAAAGGCAAAAACTTGCTGGCCATGGCACCGGAAGAGCGAGCAAGAGAAGGCATCTTCTTAATCATGCAATATCCGGTCGAAATCCCCGGAGTTCCGGTCACCACCTTTTTGAAACACGCGGTAAATGCGATTCGCCAACACCGCAATGAGCCGGAATTAGACACCATGGAATTCATCAAACTCCTGCGTGAAGAAGGCAAAAAGCTCGGCATCAATCCCGATATGTTAAAACGCCCGATAAACGTAGGTTTTTCAGGGGGCGAAAAAAAGCGCCTTGAGGCTTTGCAGTTAGCTGTTTTGAAGCCGCAGTTTTCAATTTTGGACGAGGCGGATTCGGGGCTCGATGTTGACGCCATGAAGGTTGTGGCCGAGGCCATCAACGCCGAACGCACCGAACACAACGCCATGCTTGTAATAACCCACTATCAGCGTTTGTTAAAAGACATTGTGCCGGATTATGTTCATATCTATGCCGACGGTCATATCGTGGCTTCCGGCAACAAAGATTTGGCGCTAGAGGTCGAAGAACAAGGCTACGCACAGTTTTTGAAAGAGAAATAAATGGGAGAATTGGTTCAAAAAGTTGAGCTTATGGGTAGTGATCTCCCGTGGCTTGAAGGATTAAGAGAAAAAGGGGCTGTCTTTTTTGAAAAACAGGGGCTGCCGACGGCCAAGACCGAGGCTTGGAAATACACACGCCCGAGAGATTTGCTGGCCGATGACTTTATCCTTCCGCCGCTTGAAGAAGAAAAAGAAAATGCTTGCACCTGCGGCGAGCATTGCGCCTGCGGTCACCACCAACGCGAAGGAGAAGACTTTCCGCTTCAGGCCTATGTTATTGATTTTGAAAACGGTGCCTTGGAGCATATCGCGCATAACTTGCCGCGCGGCGTGACCATAAAGCCATTGATTGAAGCGATTTATGAAGATGAAGGCCTTCGCAAATATCTAAACAAAAGCTTTGATATGGAAAAAAATCCTTTCGCGGCGTTGAATACGACTTATCTGGAGCAGGGGCTTTTCATCACGATAGAAAAGAATGTAACGCTTGATAAACCTCTTGCGCTGGTTCATCACAGCTTTAGCTGCCACGAAAATCTGATGTTTCATCTGCGCAACGTGATTGTGCTTGAAGAAGGGGCAAAGGCCGAGCTTGTCGAATATTATAACTACTCCGGCAATGAAAAATCACGTTATTTCACCAACATTGTGAATGAAATATACATCGGGCGCCATGCAGAGCTCAATCATTACAAATTTCAAGACGAAGCCTTTAAGGCGGTTCATATCGCTTATAATGCCGTAAAAGTCAAAGGCGAGGGAAGATATAACGGCTTTTGCCTGCAACGCGGCGGAAATTTAGCGCGTAACGAAACCCACGTCAGCTTAACTGAGGAAAGAGCCGAAGCCGAGATAAACGCCGCTTATATCATGAACGGCTGGGCGGTAATTGATACCACGACCGATGTCGAACATTTGGCTCCATATACCAAATCAACCCAGTTGGTCAAAGGTGTTGTCGGAGGTCAAGCCAAAGGCGTTTTTCAGGGCAAAATTCACATTGCCCCCATGGCAATCAAAACCGAAGGCGCGCAGCTGCATAAAGCTTTGTTGCTAACCGATGAGGCCGAAATTGATGTAAAGCCCGAACTTGAAATTTATAACGACGACGTCAAATGTTCTCATGGTGCTGCCAGCGGAGAATTAGATGCCGATCAGCTGTTTTATATGCGTTCACGCGGCATCGGAGAGGAAGAAGCCAAACAAATTTTGGTTGATGCCTATCTCCAAGATGTTCTTGAAAAAATTAACAATCAAGACATCAAAGACTGGTTAGCCGCAAAGGCCAAATTGGCAAAGTGAGGAAAATAATGTATGATGTTGAACAAATCCGCCTTGATTTTCCGGAGTTGCAAATCTTAATCAACGGCAAGCGCAACACATTTCTTGATACGGCGGCCTCGGCGCAAAAGCCCAAAACTGTTATTGATAAAATGATTGACGTGATGACGCGTCACTATGCCAATGTCCACCGCGGGTCTTATACCTTGTCGGAAGAACTGACTTACGAATATGAACAAGCGCGTGAAGAAGTTCAAAAATTTATAAACGCCGCATCAAAAAAAGAAATTGTGTTTACGCGCAACGCCACGGAATCAATCAACCTTGTTGCCGCCACTTGGGGCAGACACAAGCTCCGCGCCGGTGATGAAATTTTAATTTCCGAGGCCGAACATCACTCAAATTTAATCCCGTGGCAAATGCTCCGTGATGAACTGGGGCTAACGCTCAAGGTCTTTAAAATCGCCGATGACGGTAGTTTTATAAAAGAAGAATTTTTAAGCCAGTTAAGTGAGAAGACCAAACTCGTTGCCGTTACCGCAATGTCAAATGTTTTGGGAACAATTTTTCCGATTCAAGAGATAACGGAAGCAGCTCATCGGATGGGGGCAAAAGTTTTGGTCGATGCCTGCCAATTTGCGGTTCATCATCAAATAGATGTTAAAAAATGGCAAAGCGATTTTGTTGCTTTTTCGGGACATAAATTATACGGTCCGACCGGAATTGGCGTATTATACGGCAAGCAAGACTTGCTGGAAGAAATGCCGCCTTATCAAACCGGCGGTGAAATGGTTGATATCGTCACTTTTGAAAAAACAACTTTTGCGCCGCCACCTGCCAAGTTTGAGGCCGGAACGCCGGCAATTGTTGAAGCCGTTGGTTTAGGCGAGGCCTTGCGCTATGTCAGCCACTTGGGCTGGGATAATATCCTAGAGCATGAACAACAGCTGACAAATTATGCCACCGAGCGCTTAAATGAAGTCAAAGGGCTAAAAATCATTGGCACGGCTAAAGGCAAAGGCGGTGTCTTTTCCTTCGCGGTTGATAAAATTCATAGCCAAGATTTAGCCTTTATTTTAAGTCAGGAAGGCGTTGCCGTTCGCACCGGTCACCATTGCGCCGCACCTTTGGTTCACCGTATGGGATACGAAACCGTTGCCCGCGCCAGCTTAGGCTTGTATAGCAATAAACAAGATATTGATTGCCTGATTAAGGCCATAGAAAAAGCCAAAACGTTTTTTTAGTCGCACACACGAGCGGCCGTGAGCAAATCAATCGAAGACGGATGCGCTTTTTTCAGGGCTTTGGCACATTCTTTAAGCGTTGAACCAGTTGTCAACACATCATCAATCAAAAGAATGTGTTTTCCCTTAAAATCATCAGGACGTTTAACGGAAAAAGCGTTTCTAACATTAAGCTGCCGAACTTTTCCCGAAAATTCGACTTGCGGCCGTGTTTTCTTATGCCGCATAAGCCCGTCAAATTCAACCGGAATTCCGGTCAGCTTAGAGAGCTCAATTGCCAGCAAGGCTGATTGATTATACTTTCGCCGAAAGAGACGTGTATAATGCAGCGGCACCGGAACGATTAAGTCAATCCCCTTATCAAAAATATCTTGCGCGGCGTTTTTCATAAACTTTGCAAGAATTTTAGCATTATCCGTGCGGTCATAAAATTTGAACGAGAGGATAAGATTTTTTGAATCTTCCTCATAGCGAAAAGCCGAACGCGCTAACCGAAACCACGGCAGCTTGTTCTGCGCGCAGTTTGGGCAAAGAAAATGTTTGGAAGCCTTGCTCACACTTTCCAGCGGTTGCCCGCAATGAGCACAATAAGGCCGTGTAACAAAATTAATTTTATTAAAACATTCGGGACACAAGCTATCATCATCTGAAACAATTTTTCCGCATAACTTGCAGCGTGGCGGCAAGAGTGTATCAATAAGAGATTTGAACAGCGCAAACATAACACTATGACAAAATATCAAGCAACACTTGATGAATTTGGTTAATTTCATCAACCACAATCATACCGGCATCAAGCATGGCGTTTCGTTTATCAATAACCGATGTCTTTCCGTCAGCAATCACTTCACCGGCATAGCCCATCTTATGCGCAAAGGGAATAGAGTTTCCTGCCACAAAAGCAATCACCGGTTTTTTTATCTCCATTGTTTTATAATGTTTGGCTGCCGCTTCTTCAAAACCACCGCCTTGTTGACCGATAAGTACAATTGCATCAGTTTCATCATCTTGAGCAAAGGCATCTAATGACGGAATATAATCCGAGCCGATAACCATATCATCACCCAAACCGATAACCGTACTTTGCCCCATATTGGCACGGTTTGTCTCAAGAACAGCTTCATAAGTCAGGGTCGATGAGCGAGAAACAATACCGATACGTCCTTTTTGATGAATATTTTCCGGAAAAATCCCAAGCCGCGCCTCTTCGGGCGTAATTAAACCAGGAGTATTCGGACCAATAAGCAGGGTTTTGTGTGATTTAAGCATTTCCTTAATCTGGAGCATATCCAACACCGGCACACCGTCGGTAATGCAAACAGCCAAATCAAGACCAGCCTCCGCAGCCTCGGTGACGGCACCTTTAACCGCCTTTGCCGGAACAAACAGAACCGAGGCATTAGCACCGGTTTGTTCCACGGCTTCTTTTACGGTATTAAACACCGGCAAACCCAAATGCTCGGTCCCGCCTTTGCCGGGGGTAACACCGGCAACAATATTTGTGCCATATTCCAAGGAACGCCGCACATGAAAAGACGCCTGTGTACCGGTAATACCTTGAACAAGAACTTTTGTATTTTTATGAGCAAAAATCGACATCAGTAAGAAGCCTCCACGGCAGAAACAAGCTTGTCGACAGAATCTTCCATATCATCGGCAATAATCAGCGGCAATTTAGAGTTAAGCAAAATATCTTTTGCTTCGTCTTTGTTTGTACCTTCAAATCGCACCACAAGCGGCACGTTCAGACCAACTTCAGAGGCCGCTTCAACAATTCCGTCGGCAATTAAGTTGCAGCGCAAAAAACCACCGAGAATATTAATCAAAATTCCCTCAACTTTAGGGTTTGTCATAATGATTTTAATACCGGCGGCAATCTTGTCTTTGTCCACACCACCTTTAACATTAAGGGAGCATGCCAAGCCCATTTTAGCCTCATGAATCAGGTCCATGGCAGCCAGCGTGATACCGTCACCATTAACAATACAACCGATTCCGCTATCATCAAAATCATTATACTTAAAACCATACTTACTGGCTTTAAGGGCGCGGTCTTCTTCTTCATATTCATCTTGGAGCCGCACAATGTCGGGGTGGCGATAAGCGGCATTATCATCAAAAGACATTTTTGCATCAAGGGCAAAAATACGCCCGCGATAATCCACACCGGCAGGATTAATTTCAATCATAGAAGCATCATGCTCAATAAAGGCCTTATGCAAACCGTTCACAAAAGATTTCAGCTGTTTATCACTTTTTTCCGAAAGCCCAAGAAACTCACGAACTTCCCTCATCTGAGCAATAGAAGCCCCTTTTTGCAAATTCAAAGGGAGCTTTAAGATGTGCTCTGGAGTATCTGCCGCAATTTGTGTAATGGTTCGACCATCTTCAAGCTTTGCGACCAGTAATGTCAGTGCTGCCTGAACACGGTCAATAACCAGAGCCGCATAAAATTTTTGATTAACTTTTTGAAAAGCCTCAACATAAATTCGGCCGACAGACTTTCCGAGAGGTCCAGTTTGCGGCGTGGCTAAAGTAGATCCGAGCATTTGCTCTGCTTCGGGAATAAGGGTGCGTCGGTGTGTCACCAAGCGGATACCACCTTTTTTGCCGGCAGATTTTTCAATAAAATGACCTTTTTCGCGAGCACCGGACTGAATTTGCGCCTTTAACATCCAAGGTCCGCGAGCCGAAACCTCATTGGCAGCGCGTTTGGCTTCATGAGGCGTGTAGGCGATTCTCCCGTTCGGAATCAAAATACCGAATTTAGAAAGAAGTTTTTTTGCCTGATACTCATGAATATTCATAATACATTAGCCCAAAGATTGCGCATAAAACTTAATTTTTTCGAGCATGGCTTCCAAGCCGTTTCGGCGGCTGGGGCTCAAATGCTCCTGTAACCCGATTTTAGCAAAGGAATTATCAATGTCAAGGTTGAGGATTTCCTCCTTGGATTTACCGGAAAAAAGCGTAACCACAATCGCAACCAGACCTTTAACAATAGCGGCATCGCTATCGCCTTGAAAATACAAAAGCTTTTTGGCTTCAACGGTTTTAACTTCCGGCACCAGCCAAACTTGAGATTGACAGCCGATAACCTTCCATTCAGGCTGATGAAGCTCGGCAGGAAGAGTTGTATATTTTTCTCCCAGATCAATCAAATAACGATATTTATCTTCCCAGTCATCAAGCAATTCAAAATTTTCAATTAAGTCATCAATCGTCATAATTATTTCTTCTTTTTAAAAGATTTAGCTTCATCACACAGGCGTTGAAAAATTGCCGAAGCAAATTTTTCGTTTTGCAAGACCATGCGTTCGGGGTGCCATTGCACGCCAAGCGCAAAGCCGGAATAATTTTTAAGCTCAATCGCTTCAATAACGCCGTCGGCGGCTTTTGCCGAGATACGGAGCTTGTCATCGGGAACTTCAGCCACGGCCTCTGAGTGGCGAGAATTAACTTTAGCATTCAGACTACCGCCGTTTAAGACAGAAAGCAAAGAGTTTGAAGCAAGGCGGATGTCATGAGCATAAGAATTTGCCGGAATAGAGCGGTGTTCAACATCAGAAGGCGCAACTTTTCGCAAAAGTTTGGCGCCGCATTTTCCGGCCAACATCTGCATACCGCCGCAAATTCCAAGAAGCGGCAATTTTTTTGCAAAAGCAGCGTCGATGAGCTCTAAATAAGCCATTGTTCGCGCATTCGGGGCAGGATCATCAGCCGAAGGTGCCGTATACCATTCTTTCGGGGTTGGAAAGCAGCCGCCGGGGAGTAACAAACCGTCAACCTCTTTGAGCTGCTCTGCCGGATGAAAATAATGAATCAGCTTAACTTTTGCCCCACAAGAGAATACAGCCTTGAGATAAGGCTCATCAATTGAATAAGCCTCACCGTCACGCCCGAGCAATATAGCAATTGTCGGCGCATCAGCTGTTGAAGACACACCACCGCGCAGCTTTTTTTCATCTTGACCGGAAAGCTTAATCTCAATCTCGGAAAGATTCTGCGGCAAATCAGCATCAGAAATCACATAGCTGGCGCAGCTGGCATTAGGTAATTGAGCTTTTTTCAGCAAAAAAACTTGGGGCATAATCTCTCTCCTCTAAAACAAGTCAAACATAGCGCGAGCTTCGTCTGACATACGCTCCATGGTCCAAGCCGGCTCCCACACGATTTTAACCTCAACATTGCCGACACCTTTGAGCTGAGCCACGGCATCTGCAGCTTGCTGAGGCAAAATTCCGGCTGCCGGACACCCCGGAGCCGTCAGCGTCATGTCAATAAACACATCACCGTTGGGCTGAATGTTAATGGCATAAATTAAGCCCATGTCATAAACATTAACCATAATCTCAGGGTCGCACACGGTTTTAAGCGCGGCAATCACATCATCTTGAACAGCACAAGCCTCATCTTGCGGTTTGGGCTTTCCGGCATAAGCGACATAATCCTCGGGCGGGGTTGTATCTTGCATCGAAAAAGCTTGCAAAAGCTGTTGCTCTGTGGCATCAATATCCGCCAATTTCTCCTCTAATGTTACGGGTTTAACCTCTGTTTTTTCTTTTTCTTCCAGAACCTCAGACATAAAAAATCACTCCTTGTTACTTAATATTTAGTCCGGTTCTTTGATTCGTTCAATATCGGCACCCACACCTTTAAGCTTTTGCTCCAAATGTTCATAACCGCGGTCAAGGTGATAAACACGGTTAACGATGGTTTCGCCTTCAGCAATCAGGCCGGCCAAGATTAAAGCAAAAGAGGCGCGCAAATCCGTTGCCATAACCGGTGCACCATAAAGCTTATCCACGCCGCGGACAATGGCGGAGGCATGACCGTGAACATTAATATTTGCACCCATACGTAACAATTCTGGAATATGCATAAAGCGGTTTTCAAAAATGGTCTCAGTCACCATAGAAGCACCTTTGGCGGTCAACATAAGCGCCAAGAACTGAGCCTGCAAATCAGTCGGAAAGCCTGGATAAAAATCGGTCATAATATCTTTTCCCTCAAGCTCACGGTCTTGGGCATCAATAATTAGCGAGTTTTCTTTTTCTTCAACCGTAACGCCCATACTGCGCAGAATATTAAGCGGTGTCTGCAAGGTTGCGGCTTGAGCATTAATCAGTTCGATTTTGCCGCGTGTAATGGCTGCCGCCACGGCATAAGAGCCGGCCTCAATACGATCTGCAATCACTTTGTGGCGAGCCCCATGAAGCTTGTCAACACCCTCGATTGTCAAAATTGAGGTGTCTTTGCCCGAGATTTTTGCCCCCATGGCGTTTAACAGGTCAATAAGGTCGCCGATTTCAGGTTCTTTGGCGGCGTTCTCAATTGTGGTTGTTCCTTCGGCAAGGGTCGCTGCCATTAGGATATTGCAGGTTGCGCCGACAGACGCGATTCGAAAGATGATATGAGCTCCTTTAAGACGTCCGCCAACATCAGCATGAACATAACCGTTTTTAATCTCAATTTTCGCGCCCATTTGCTCCAAGGCCGAAAGGTGAATATCCATCGGACGTGCCCCGATAGCACAACCGCCGGGGAGCGAAAGTTCGATATGTCCTTCGCGCGCTAATAACGGTCCGAGAACATAATAAGACGCACGCATTTTCCGCACAAAATCATAAGGTGCAACAAGGCTTTTGAATTCCGGCGTGCGATAAGAATAAGTCTTGGTCGGATGCCCATCCACAAAATCATCAAAGGCGTCAATCTGGGTGCCGAGCTCGGCAAGTAAAGCATTCATCGCCGTAATATCGGACAACATCGGCATATTGGTCAACGTCACCGTTTCATCGGTTAGGAGAGAAGCACAAATCAGCGGCAAAGCAGCATTTTTGGCTCCACTAATATAGATTTTTCCGTTAAGCTTTTTTCCGCCGATAATTTTGATTTTATCCATAAGTCTGTTTCCTGTTGCTAGAAATTTATTGTTCGTTTTGTTTCAAAGCTTGTTTTTGTGCCTTAAGTTTTTCGCGCTCGGCCTGCTGTTTTTTGCGTTTGGCAAGATTACGCTGGAGCGCGGCGGCTTCTTTTTCGATTCGGATTTGACTGCGCTTTTTTGCGCCGGTATTAGAACTGGACATGAACGACCTTTCGCAAATAAAAATTAATAAGCAAGTATAACCCATATAAAATAAAAAGAAACATAAAAAAACTCAAAAAAACAGTTTAAATTGCAAAAAATTGTATTACAGTCAGCTAAAGAAAAAAACAGAGGAACAACATGCGCGCCTATTATCCGATAATTTTGTTGACCATTTCAAATATATTCATGACTTTTGCATGGTATGGGCATTTGAAGTTTAAGTCCACGGCACTGTGGATTGTGATTTTGGCAAGCTGGGGCATTGCTTTTTTTGAATATATTTTTCAGGTTCCGGCCAATCGTATCGGGCATGAATTTTATAGTGCGGCGGAATTAAAAACCATGCAAGAAGCCATAACAATTACGGTTTTTTGTATATTTTCGGTCTTGTATTTAAAGGAAGATTTAAAGTGGAATTACGTCGTCGGCTTTATTTTAATTATCCTTGCCGCTTTCTTTGTGTTTAAAAAATGGGATTAAAAAAACAGCCCCTTTGCCGTAACAAGCAATGGGACTGAAATTTTTTACTGATCCTCTCGCTTAACAAGCTGATAATCACCATCCACCAAACAGTATGTATCTTCACTTGAGATATCAGGCGCATCAGATTGTTCAATCGTGTAAGTATGAACAACTGTTCCGTCGTCATGTATAAAAAATGAGTTATCCGAATAACAAGCATTTGTCACACAGCAAAGCTCATCTTTCTTCAAATGATAAACTCCTTCGGAAGATTTAATCACAGTAGCATTCGGTAACTCTACAATTTCAGGCTCTAAACCCAATGGCGTAAGCTTTCCATCTTTGCTAATGGCAATAGCTGCCGAATGTTCATTATCATTCTCATCATAATCATTACGAAAGACAAGATAATTATTCCCTGCAAACAGCAGATGCAACGAAGTTAAATAAAATTCTACGCTATCAAACGAGAAATTATAAATTCGATAATTCCAGCAAAAGAAATTACTATCTTTATCAATAAAAACAGCTTTTTGATCTGACAGACGAATATTACCGTTTTCATCTTCTATCACAACAAAAACCTTATCCTCCTTTTCTCGTTCTACGAACAAAATAGGCTTTTCTTTCCATGATAGTTTCGCATCCAAATAGGGTGCATAGGCTTTAGCCAATTTTCTGAGACCGGCAACACCTTTTTCGACCATGACAAGAACATCGTGCACCAGCTCAAACTGCTTTTGTGCCGGCTCACCTATTTCGACCACATAGATGTCATCAAAATTTTCTACCAAAAGAGAAAATTCATCCCCTTTTTTAGCATAAAGATTATTTTCAATGGTAAAAATTTTTCCCTGCCAAATATCTTCCATAACACAGGCTTGTCCGAGCGGAATCAGCTTTTTTCCGTCAAAGGAAAAAACATTTTGCTCATTAATAATAATTTTCTTTTCCATAATTTTTATGTTTTTAGTGTTATACAATAATACAAATGTCACCAGCACAATATCATATTTTAGACAAAAGTCAAGTTTTTAGGAAACATAATTCTTGGCAAAAGCTTTTGTTTGCGCTACAATAAAAATCGGTAGGGAGAACAATGAACAAAACTTGGCTCAAAAAATCAGGGTTATATGCCGGCGCGCTGTTAATGGGCGTTTCGTCTTATGTCTTATTGCGCCATGTTGCTGAAAAAAACGCTCCCGAGTTCACCCAAACGCAGGTTGTTGTCGGCAAGGATACGATCTCGATACAACAATTTTACGAAAACTTAAGCCGCACCGCGCAAGGTTGGGTTTATCACGCTCCGGACGGAAGAAAGCATAGCGTCGACAGCCTCTGCGATTATCGCCATAAAGAAGCCCAAATAGACCAAGCCTTAAAAAGCATAAAACTCAAAAATAAGATTGATACGGTTTTTGCTTCCTATGGTGACGAGGCTTTTGAACAAAAACACGGCAAAAAGATTATGTATAAATACGGCAATTTGGACAGCCTGCCCAATATGCCGTCCATGGGGCGCTATGATTATGACCATATCACCATCCGCGAGTTTTGGGCCGATAACACCGAGTTGCAACAGAAAATGGATAAATATAATGATGCACAAAATTGTACCTATCGCCACGAATTTCAACATTTTTTGAATGCTCAAAACGGATTACGCAACTGGAACGACTATTCGCTTAAATTTGTAGAGGTCTGCGCTGATGAAATATCCGGCAATATTGCCCAATGCAAGGCTCAAAGAACCAATTACATCAACCACGGCGGAGATATAAACGCAATAACCGACCGATTTAAGGGCTACAAATCGGCCATTGAAAACGGCGAAATTACACCGCAGCCGATTGTTTTATCAGAAAAAGAACAAGAAATCATGGCAAACACGGTTTTTGATGACTGGATGAAGAACAAATTTGAACATTATGCCAAAACTTTATTTTCCCGCACGCTTTATTACTTAAAAGCCGCACCTTATCAGGCCACATCGCCGGATATGTCTAAGCATAAAGAAGTCATGAAAAAAATGTTTACCATAGACGGCTATGATTTTTGGAAATATATAGCCAAACGAGAGGCCGAAATTTTCGCCCGCATCACACCGGATATGGAAAAAGAATGGACCACTCTGAAAAATATTAAGAAAAACCAAATGACTCACTTTGATAAACTTGAGCAGCAAAAACAAACCGCCGGAGAAAAATCTTATACCAAGACACTCCGCACAAATCATCTTAAATCCAAAATCATTGAACTGTTTTCAAACTTTCAAAGGTAAAAGCCACAAGAGTTATGGGTGGATTTTTTTATAATCAACGCGATATTTTCCAAATTTGCCTAAGGACATGGAGTCTGGCGTAATGTTAAGAATGTCTAACACATCGGTAAACTCAATAGTTTGACCATTACCGATACTTTTTCCTTGCAAAATCAATTGATTATTTTCAAAACGCCAAGCTTCATATTGCAAAGTTGCCATACCGATTGAAGATGCTGTTCCGTCTTCTTTGAGGCTCACACCTTGAACAATGTCTTTATTAACCGGCATAATCTCAATCCAATCACCGACAAATTTGTTTTCTGCTTTGGTTGAATGACAAGCAAAAACAAAACCAATCATAAGAATTAAAAATATTTTTTTCATAAACGCCTCCGTTATTTTATATCAAAATTTGAAGCAAAATATAAATTATCTCCGGTTAATTCTTTGTATGTTTTTAAAATAGACTGTTCATATTCTTTAAACGAAAGTTTTTCAAATTAAAAGAAAAAGTATTAGATAGGAAGTCTAGTAATTTTTCTCGCACACTTTGCGTTTTAAAAGCAATGAGTTTGAGGCTGTCTGCTTTATAAAATCCTGAGTTTACAAGATAGTCGGTAAAATCTTTTATGGCTTTGGGCATGTCGTTAAGCGTTTTTCCTTTGGGAGCATAAACAATAATGTTTTTATCTTCCGGCTCAGGCAAATTAGCCGAAACAAAGGCCAACCAAACCTCTTGATTATCAACATAAAGCGCCGATTCATAAATTTTATACATACCGGCCACGCCATAAGACTTTGCAAGACAATTGTCGCAGTCTGAGGTATAAGAATCATCGTCAAGTGAAACCGTCCAAGCACTATAATATTTTTTATCCATAGATTTTAGAAAAAAATCATGAAGCAGGACCAAATCTGTCGGATAAAACCATTTTTGCCTTTGGCTTTGAGTGTAATTATAAAGGTTATAAACTTCGTGGTTTGTTTTTATATAAGACGCAAGAATGGCGTTTTTATAAAACTTCCATAAACAAGACTTATCTTCGCCGCATTTATTGCGTTTTTCAAACCATTCAGGTGTTTTGCTACCGGCATAATTAATCGCAAATTCCATATCGGCTTTGGAGAGGTGCGGATCGGAGCAAATCGTTTTTTCGGCAGCGGTAAGGTTTTTTGCCCAGCAATCGAAGCTTGTTTTAAAGCGATAGGGCAAAGATTCATGCTCATAATCACCCTCAAGGTCTCCTCTCATACCGCAAAAGCGTCCGCTTATTCGTGTGATCTGAATAATATGTTTTTCAGCATCAAGCTCAAACTCCAGCTCTTCATCAGCATCAATTCCAAGACTCTGACGATCAAAATCAGAAGCTTTATTAAAAAAACGTCCTTTATTTCCGTTTAGGATAATTTCGCCTTCCACCCAACAAGAATGCGCACCATGATAGGTGCCCAAATCAAACTGACATTTTGTTGCACTGCAATTTTTAATTGTCAAACCGCCGCCGATAGACGGGATATAACGCCCATATTCCCATTTCCCTTCCCACGGAGAAGCCGCCAACACATTGGTAATGGACAAGACAAACGCGGTAAAAAACAGAAATAAGCGAAAAAACATCATAGCCCCCAAGATAAAAGATAAAAATAGAATACAAAAAAATTCATTTAAAACAAATTAAAAAAATAACGCACAAAACAAAATAACTCATAAATGTAAAAAAATTGAATTAACCGTAATTTTACTTTTAAAATCTACACTTTTCTGTCAGAAAATAGGAGCAGAAAAGATGATAGCAACAAATATTGCTTTAATGGCCTGGGGAACGGCAAATTTAGGTGAACTAAAACAAATTTATGGCGCGTTCAAGGCATTAGAAGATTTAACCGGCAACACATATGATTATAATCAAATGTTGTTACTGCCGAAAGGGATTTCCTCCGTTAAAGAATTAAAAGAAAATATTGTCTTTTCAAAATATCCGAGCTATGCGGCTTTTAAAAAAGAAGTTTATGCGATTCTTGATAATTTTTTCGCTAAACAAGACATTATTCCAAAAGTTTTTATAACAGCCTACACGCAAGCCGATAATAAAATCGCCGGAAAAAATGTTGATATGCTTTGCCGTGCCGTTAAAGAATATTACAAGGAACATCGGTTTGGAAATATTTTTACGACGGTTTTAACCAGCCGTTTGTATAAATATAAATACGTTGATTTGATAAATATTCCCAAACACTTGCTCACCTTTAAAGCGCGCATACGTTTGCTTCAAAATTCGGCATTAAGGAAAAAGAGTTTAATTACGATTGGTACAATTAATGATCTTGACCAAAAGACAATTAAAGAGAAAAAGAAAACACTTTTGGCCACTTTGAAAAAATACAAAGACGATTCTGGTTTGCAAAAGCAAATTAAAAAAATATCAGCATTTATAACGGCCCCCAAAAAAATTGTTTTTTGCTTGGGAGGGAGAGTCGATGGTCCAGAAATTAATTTTAGCGTTCAATTTGCAAAAAAATTGTATAATGATGCGCAAAAGATGGCATCAAACGGCTATCATATAATTTTTGTAAACGGACCAAGAACCCCGAATGATGTAAGCGATTTTATATATGAACAAACATTAAATCAGGAAAACATAGGGTTTCAAAATTGCAAAAACGTGGCGCAAACCGACGAAGACCGTATGCCGAAACGCTGGCGTATATATTCCGGAAAATACGAAAAAGAATTTTCTGAAATGTTAAAATTAGGAAATATATATCCGGGAATATTGGGCTTTGACAACCTGATTGTCGTTCATACCATGGATTCTTATGCCAGTTGTGAAACGGCAAATGCTGCAGTATGCACGGCAATTTGCAGCAAAGGAGTGCAAATTGATTCGGACATAAGATATGATTGCTATAATTTAGTCCAATTGCTTTGCCCGAAATATGCGATAGACTGGGATGATTTTGTTGACTTAAGCCAAAACATGAAGATTGAGCCCAAAGATCTAAAGCCACAAATTCTATCAAGTCCATTGCGTGTGTTTGCCGAAACAGTTTTGAACAGAATATCTTAACCGAAGTTATTGAAGCCAAAGAGAAACATGCTGAACAATTTGATCAGCAAGCTCATCCATATCAATTTTTTGCATTTCAGGGTTTTTAATAATTTTAATCTTAAGGTTAAGAGGAAGACGGGCGAGGGCAGCCGTTTTTAAAACTCCCGCATAAAGAAGAGCCTCAAAAGGATTATGTCCTTCAAACTCATAAGTTTTTTCATTTGTAGCTCCATGATATTCCAACAACAAAGAATGATTTATATAATCACTCTTAATCAAAATCCCCAAATACCCTAAGATAGAAACATTTTTATATATTGTTTCTGCCGGCTCGTTGATTAATTGCAAAACATATTTTAAGGCGACGGTTAAGGCCAAATAGGGTTTATAACCTTCACAAGCTTGTTCCAAATCATCAACCTTAAAAACAACCAAGTTTAAAGGGCATGAGAGGTTAAAAGAAGACACAAACAACGCCACTGAAAATTTATTAATGGAAAAATGATTATTGACAACGTTAACCACAACGGTTTTTTCTTGCGCGTGCTGTTGTATAAATAGTTGAGCAAAATTTTTATAATCCGCCCACGATTGAAGTTCATTTTCAATCTTGATGACCGAAAACGCTTCACCGCAAAAATTATTGTCTTGGTGCATATCAAATGCAATATCAATCATTTTGGTACCTTAACCCTTTTAAGTTTAATTATGCTAATCTTATAAAACAAAGAATTTTATTAAACAAGAGTTTAATGCGTCAATCAACCGCTGAAAAGAGAAATTTTAGTCTTTCAGCGCCCTGAAAAGGCCTTTTATAAAAAACTTCAAGCTTGAAGTTGGCGCGACGCCGTGTTATTTTGTAAAAAAAATTAGGGAAGGATAACAGATGATGAAAGAAAATGGGATTATTCACTTAAGTAATAAGATGGCAGAATGCAAAATCTCGCTTTGGGGAGGAAATCTGTTGTCTTATCGCCCGAAGAGTGAAGAACATGATATCTTTTGGCTTGGTGATTTGAACAAGTTTGATAACAATCAGGCCATTCGCGGCGGAATTCCGGTTTGCTGGCCGCGCTTTGCCGAAGAAGAACTTAATAATCACCTCCCTCGCCATGGCTTTGCCCGCTTGTCAACTTGGACATTGCAAAAAGTGAATGTGGATGAAACCAAGATTGAAGCCGAATTATCTTTAATCCCCGAAGAAAAATATAATCTTAATTTGTCAGCCAAACTTTTCCTTAAAATCACGGATAAATTGGAATATACGCTGGAAACAACTAATCATGGAGCGGAAGAATTTTCGTTCAGCGAGGCGCTTCACGCTTATTTTAACATCAGTTCCATAAAAGATATCGAGATTCAAGGTTTGTCCGGACACCGCTATAAAAATTCGCTGGATGGCAAGTTCTATACCTTAGAGAATAATTTGCGCATAAACGGCGAGTTTGATTCCATATTTTTAGAGCAAACACAGCCGGTAAAAATCATTGATAAAGGTTTTGAACGCGAGATTACGATTGAAAAACAAGGCTCAAACACCACGGTAGTCTGGAATCCTGCTAAAGATTTGGCCGAAATGAGCCAAGACCAGTATAAAACCTTCGTTTGCGTCGAACCTTCCAACGTCGGAGAGCATTGTATCAAACTAGCCCCCAAAACCACCCATACCATCTCCTCCACCATAAGCGTACAAAAGATGAGGTAAATTTTTAGGCGAAAACTAAAACTTAATTGCTTTTTAGTTTTTTATGTTTAGAATCAAGAAAACAGCGGCAAAGAGGGGCATAATGGTTTTAGAAAACAAATTAAATATCACCGACCAAGTTGAGCTTAATAAAATGGAAGAAAAGCTCAGCAAAGAAAAAGCGAAAAAACTTTTTGACAGCGGCAAAATCAATAGCATTAAAGTCGGCACTTTTGCTGGATTGAAGCAGATTCATAAATTTTTATTTGAAGATATTTATGATTTTGCCGGCAAAATGCGGACAGTAAATCTTTCTAAGGGAAATTTTAGATTTGCACCGGTAATGTATTTGGCACAATCGCTTAAAGCCATTGATAAAATGCCGCAATCAACCTTTGATGAAATTGTTGAAAAATATGTTGAAATGAATATCGCCCACCCCTTTAGGGAAGGAAACGGCCGCGCAACCCGCATCTGGCTGGATTTAATTTTCAAAAAAGAACTAAAAATGGTGGTTGATTGGAATAAAATTGACAAGGCCGACTATCTGTCCGCGATGGAAAGAAGCCCGATTAAAGATATTGAAATAAAACATCTCTTAAAACACGCCCTTACCGATAAAATCAATGAACGAGAAATCTATATGAAAGGCATAGACGTCAGCTATTATTACGAAGGCTATGATGAATACGACATCCATAAGCTGCTGTAAGATTAAGCAATTATCGGGCTAATTTTTATGATGATTTTAAGTTTTTGAGTAGGAAAATTGATATGCTTGAAAAAAATAAATCCAACACACACAAAGAACATAGCAACTCAATGCATAAAGAAAATAAGGATTATCTTATTTTTTGTGTCATCAATTGTTGGCAATAAGCCATATGATTAGCTTTTGCTTTTGAAACTGCATTCTGCAACAAATCCGTATAATTAGGTTCGTTATACAGACGATA
>CALXTD010000024.1 GCA_944391315.1 uncultured Alphaproteobacteria bacterium
TTCTGCAAAGCGGGATATGAGTATGATAAATCAACGGATAGTTGTAAAGCATGCAGTAGATCTTATAAATATACTTGCACCGGAACAAACCAAACCGGTGGTAGCGGCACGGCTTGTGGTGGAAAATATACCGCTTGTACTTGTGCTAGCGGATATGAATGGAGTGGATCATATTGTAAAGAGGAAAGCGGTTATATCAAAGAATGTTATATGACTGGTTGCTCATTTGACGGAAGTACTGCACATTTTTTACATTCTGCATTTGTTTGTTCTCTCTGTCCTAGTAAAGTAATTAATAAAAGCTTTAGTGTCAGTGGAGCTCCTTGGGGATCCGAGTCTGAGTGTGATTCTGCTTCATCTGATTTTAATTCTTGGACATCTCACTGGTATTATTGCGGAGGCAGTTGCACTGCTTATGATTGTCAATAGAAACACTAAAGGCGGAACAGAAAGCTCCGCTTTTTTTTAACCCAAGTTGACGATTTTTGTTAGTTATTATATTCCAGAATCGTGATTTTGGCGATGCCGTAGCGGCGTTCATCAAGCAACTTAAAGGGCGTGGTGATGGGAAGTTGTTCGTCTTTGTGAGTTTCTAAAACGCAGATGGCGCCATTTGCCAGCCAGCCTTTTTTAACCGCCTCATTAAGAGCTTTTTCGGTCAAGCCCTGATGATAAGGCGCGTCCGAAAAATATAAATTATATTTTTGATTTTTATTGGCAAAAGGTAGGTTTTCGGCTGCGGCTTTGATGAGTTTTATCTTGTCTTTTTCGGTGGGAAAAAGAGCGGCGTTTTTGGCGGCGGCGGTTGTGTCTTTATCTATCAGGCAAGCGCTTTTTATTCCTCTTGAAACGGCCTCTAGCCCAAAGGCGCCGCTGCCGCAAAAAATCTCAAGCAAGTCATAATCTTCCCAATTGTTCGGCAAAAGAGAATACAAGATGTTAAACACCGCCTCGCGCGCTCGGTCCGAGGTGGGGCGAACGGCTTCCGACAGCGGCGAAAACAGCTTTTTGCCGCGGTAGCGACCTCCGATGATTCTCATTCTGAAAACTTGCTCCCCAGTTGTTCTTTCAAAACCTTTTGCGGGATTTCCTTCACCTCGCCTTTTTTCAAACTGCCAAGTTGAAACGGTCCGTAAGACACGCGAATCAGGCGCGCAACCTCAAGCCCCAAAAACTTCATCACCTTACGAATCTCGCGGTTTTTGCCTTCCTGCAAGGTGACGCTCAGCCAAGCGTTTGTGCCTTGTTCGCTGTCAATCTCTACCTTTATCGAGCCATAAGTGACGCCGTCTATTTCTATGCCTTTCTCCAGACCTGCTAACTTATCTTTATCCAAGCGGCCGTGAACCTTTACCCGATAGCGGCGGCTCCAGCCGTTGGACGGCAATTCCAAACTGCGCGATAACTCTCCGCTGTTGGTCAACAGCAACAGGCCTTCGGAGTTTAAGTCCAGACGGCCGATAGAAATCACACGCGGCAGGCCTTTGGGCAGGTTATCAAAAACCGTGTTTCTGCCTTTTTCATCGCGGTGGGTTGTGACCAATCCCGTCGGCTTGTGATAAACCCACAAGCGAACTTTGTCTTTTTGCGGAAGTTTTTCGCCGTCGATTAAGATTTTTTCCGTGCCTTCAACATTAAAGGCCGGTGTTTCCACCGTTTCTCCATTGACGGTTACGCGTTGTTGTTTTATCAGCTCTTCGGCCTCACGACGCGAACAAACGCCGCTGCGGGCAATGAATTTGGCCAATCTTTCGCTCATCTTTTTGCTTTCCTTCTTTGAAAATTTTTGTATTATATATCAAACTTTTTATATTTTAGCAAAGGATTTATTTATGAACCCCGTTTTTATGCAGCGCGCGCTTGAGCTTGCACAACAGGCTTTTGAGGCCGACGAAGTGCCTATCGGCGCGGTGGTGGTTAATCCCGAAACCAAAGAGATTGTGGCCGAGGCGCATAATCTATCCGAACATTCGGGCGATATGACGGCTCATGCCGAGCTGTTGGCTTTGCGCAAAGCTTGTGAAGCCTTAAAGCAAAACCGCCTGCGCGGGCTTGACCTTTATGTTTCGCTGGAGCCTTGCACCATGTGTGCCGCTGCCATATCCTTTGCGCGAATCGAAAATCTGTATTTCGGCGCGGAAGATGTTAAAGGCGGCGCGGTTGTCAACGGTGTGCAATTTTATCAAGCACAAACCTGCCATCACAGGCCTCATGTCGAAGGCGGCATTATGGCTGAAGAATCCGCGGCTCTGCTGAAAAAGTTTTTTTCGCAAAAACGCAAAAAAATCCCTCATGCGGGCGAAAAAAACGCTTGTTAAAATTCTAAAATGTTTTATCCTGTGGGATAGTTTGTTTATATATTTTGTTTGGGAGTTTTTTTGATGTCTGTTCGTACCAGATTTGCGCCAAGTCCGACCGGCTATATGCATATCGGAAATTTGCGCACCGCGCTTTATGAATATCTTATCGCTAAAGCCAATAACGGTGATTTTATTTTAAGAATCGAAGATACCGACCAGAAACGCTTTGTTGAAGGCGCAACCGATATTATTTATTCTACGCTGAAACGCGTTGGAATGCTATGGGACGAAGGTCCGGATATCGGCGGAAATTTCGGCCCTTATATTCAGTCCGAGCGCAAGCTGATTTATGCCGAATATGCCCATAAGTTGGTTGAGCTTGGGGGGGCGCATTATTGTTTTTGCTCTAAAGAACAGGCTGATGAAGAAAAAGACGAAGAGCAAAATATTAAGTTTGAAGACCCGTGCAAACGTATTCCACTCGAAGAAGCTAAAAAACGTGTTGCCGCCGGTGAGCCGTTTGTTATTCGTCAGACAATCAACAAAAAAGGAAAGTCAAAATATCATGATGAAGTTTATGGAGACATCGAGATTGACTATGACGAGCTCGACGAAGGTGTTTTGCTGAAATCCGACGGTTTTCCGACTTATAACTTTGCCAATGTGGTTGATGACCATTTGATGCAGATTACGCATGTGGTACGCGGAAACGAATATGTGTCTTCAACCCCGAAATATAACCTGATTTATGAATCTTTCGGCTGGACGCCACCGCATTATGTTCATGTGCCGCCGGTTATGAAAGATGCTCAGCACAAGCTCAGCAAGCGCAACGGTGATGCTTCTTTCCAAGACTTGGTGGCCAAAGGCTATTTGCCGGAAGCGATTATCAATTATATCGCTTTGCTTGGGTGGAACCCAGGTGACGACCGTGAAATCTTTTCATTAGATGAGTTGAAAAAGGTCTTTTCAATCGAGCGGCTTAATCGTTCGCCGGCAATTTTTGACATTGTCAAGCTCACATGGATGAACGGGCAATATATCCGCCAGCTTAGCGAAAATGAGTTTTTTGCTTATGCCGAGCCGTATTTGAAGCAAACGCTGACACGCAATGTCGATATCAAGGCTTTGGCGCGCGTGTTGCAGCCGCGTTTGGAAGTCTTTTCGGATATTCCGAGCCAAATTGGCTTTATCAATAATGTTGCGGAATTTGATACCACGCTTTATATCAACAAAAAGATGAAAACCGACCAAGCCGTTGCCAAACAGGCTCTTGCTTTTGCGCTTGAAAAACTGAAGACTGTTGAGGATTGGACTAATGACAATCTTTTTGCCGAGCTGAAAGCCCTTGCCGAAGAAAAGGGTCTGAAAAACGGGCAGATTATGTATCCGGTGCGTATTGCGCTCAGCGGTCGGGAAACCACCCCCGGCGGCGCAACCGAAATTGCGGTGATTATCGGCAAGAATGAAACCTTGCGCCGAATCGAAAACGCGCTTGAGAGATTGTAGGAATATCTATCACAAAAAAATAAAGCAGATTTTCATCTGCTTTATTTTTTTATCTTATTTGCTTTTACTCATATTGATATGGACGCTTTCATCAAGGTAATACATATCTCCGGTAAGTGGGTCTATTATCAAGTATCCCAGCAAACCACCGAGTACAAAATTTCCGGCATAATACCAGCCACTGACGTGCCAATCGACAATGGTCGTTTCGGTCTTATAACCTTCTTTTGATGCTATCACGGTATATTTTTCCGGCGTAAAATATCCCGAGGCAGAGGTTTTTAAGGTTATTGTGGTTGGGGTTTGTCCCTCAAACACAACTTCGCCCGAACGGTTCATGATTTTTATATTAACATTATCAACATTAGACTTAAACGGTACGGCCTGTGTGTTTTCTCTCATGACCGTGGCGCAAGAACATATCAGCCCTGAAAACAGGCCGATTGCTAAGATTAAAAAGATTTTTTTCATACGATTAACATCCTTATTATTAATTTAAAACAAAACCCGCTTTTTTGATAAAAGGCGGGCGGATGTTAGAAAACCGTATACCATCAGACGGCTCGGCTTATTTGGCCAAAGCCTTATTCGCCGACATCCGTCCGAATACAGAACGAAAATCGGCATAAGAATTTGAGTCGCTTATGCAAACGACAATGGTATTTTTGTGGGTTTTCTAAGCCCTTGGCAGAATTGTTTTCTACGCAATTCTGACAGACTAAAGCCTATACAGATTTAATACATAAATCAAGCAAAATTTGTTTCTTATTTTTTATCCGGCGAGATAGGTGCGGACGGCGTCGTCTTGTTCAAACAAATAGAGCAATATTCTCAAGGCTTCGCCCCGCGGGGTTTTGAGTTGAGAATCGGTTTCAACAATCATTTTGGCGTCTTTATTGGCGGTATAGAGCAAGTCTTTATGTACCGTCATGTCTGCCACCTTAAATAGACTGAAACCTGACTGGCGCGTGCCTAATATCTCGCCGCCGCCTCTTAGCTCTAAGTCTTTTTCCGCAATTTCAAAGCCGTCTTCGGTGCGGCGCATGATATCTAAGCGTGCACGAGAAGTTTCCGACAACGGAAAGCCATACATCAAAATGCAGTTTGAGGCCTGAAATCCCCTTTTAATACGGCCGCGGAGTTGATGGAGTTGGGCCAAACCGAATCGCTCGGCGTGTTCGACAATCATAATCGTGGCTTCCGGCACGTTTACACCGACTTCAATAACGGTTGTGGCAACCAAGAGGGTTAATTCTCCGTGCTTAAAGCGTTCCATGACTGCGTCTTTTTCCGACTCTTTCATTTTGCCATGGACAAGTCCTACCTTGTCGCCAAATATTTTTTTCAGTGTTTCATAGCGTTCTTCCGCCGCGGCAAGGTCTATTTTTTCCGACTCTTCAACCAATGGGCAAACCCAATAAGCACGGCAGCCTTCTTCTAATTTACGCTTTAAGCCGGCGACGACATCCGTTAATTTGCTTAAAGGCAAAACGCGCGTGTCCACCGGTTTTCGTCCTGCCGGAACTTCATCTATTTTGGAATATTCCATATCGCCGTAAGCGGTTAAAACCAGCGTGCGGGGAATCGGCGTGGCGGTCATGACCAAAACATCGGCATCGCGCCCTTTGCCTGACAAAGATAATCTTTGTTGAACACCAAAGCGGTGTTGTTCATCAACGACAACGAATCCTAAATCTTTGAATTTAACATCATCAACAAACAGAGCATGAGTACCGATCAAAATATCAATCTCACCGCCTTCAAGCGCGGTTAACAGCTGCTGGCGAGCGCGGCCCTTCACTCTTCCGGTCAAGAGTGCCGCCTTAACCCCAATCTTGGCACACAAAGGCTCAATTGTTTCATAATGTTGTTTGGCCAAAATCTCGGTCGGCGCCATAATTGCCGTCTGTGCGCCACATTCCACGATATTTAACATACTTAACAGCGCGACAATGGTCTTGCCGGAGCCGACATCGCCTTGTAATAATCTTAACATTCGGAACGGAGCTTTTTGGTCGGCAAAAATTTCTTCAAGCACGCGTTGTTGTGCTCCGGTCAATTCAAAAGGCAATTCGGCCAAAACTTGTTTGCGATAGCGGCCATCGCCCGAAAAAGCGCGGCCGGCCTGCTTCTTAACCTTATTTCTGACTAAAGCCAGAGCTAACTGATTGGCCAAAAGTTCGTCATAAGCCAAGCGGCGGTGTGCCAAAGACGTCGGCTCAGTGTCGGCGATGGTTTGGGGATTATGCGCTGCTTCAAGTGCCTTGCGAAAAGGCATGAAATTTTCTTTTTGCTTAAAGTGTGTATCCAGCCATTCGGGATAATCCTGAACACGTTGCAAAGCCTGAGTTATCAGCTTATGCAGCATTTTATTGCTTACGCCGGCGGTCAAAGGATAAACCGCCTCTTTGCCGATAATCTTTTCAGCCTCCTCTGGCTTGACGATATAATCCGGATGCGTCATTTGCAGTAGGCCGTTAAAGCGCTCGACCTTGCCGCTGATAACTCTTTCTTGCCCCGTCGGCAGATTTTTTTCAATCGAATCCTTATAAACCTTGAAAAAGTTTAAAACCATTTCGCCGCTGTCGTCCTCGGCATAAACCTTATACGGCTGTTTGCGAGTTTTGGGCGGTTGGTGCTCGGTAATGCGGACTTTCAAAGTCGCTACCCTGCCCTCTTGCGCTTGTTTTATCTTGGGGCAGTAGCTCCTGTCAATAATGCTATAAGGCAAGTGCCACAGAAGATTGACCACCTTTTCGCCGCAGAGCTTTTTTATCAGCTTTTCATAGCGCGCGCCTATCC
The DNA here is from genome assembly GCA_944391315.1 of uncultured Alphaproteobacteria bacterium. Taxonomy (GTDB): domain Bacteria; phylum Pseudomonadota; class Alphaproteobacteria; order RF32; family CAG-239; genus HGM16780. The sequence goes on from CALXTD010000024.1 coordinate 6,612, forward strand.
CTTTTAAGGAAGCGACATCCGTAAACAGCGGAAATAATACCTGCGGGCGCATTTTACCTTTCCCCCTTGATTTCGTGATTTTTGTTGAAGAAAACTGTTGCTATTGCGCTTTATTCTATATATTTTATTATCAGTTGTAAACAATTTAAGATGAGTTCTTATGCCGCTTAATATCGGACATCTTGAAAATATCACGCTTTCGGGCGTGGCGGACGGTTATGATGCTTTTTTGCTGGCTGAAACGGCAAAAACGCTTGATCGTGATATGCTTTATATCGTTTCAGACGGGGTATCTTTGCAGAGAACCGTTGATTTGTTGCAAAAAATTGCGCCACAATGCAGAGTGCTGAAACTTCCGGCTTGGGACACAGTGCCTTTTGACCGCGTTTCGCCAAATGCTAATATCGTTGCCGAGCGTATCTCAACACTTGCCGAGCTGGCCTCTTGCCCCGAATCGAAGTCTTGCCGAATTATTATTGCCAGCGTGGGCGCGGTCTTGCAAAAGTTGCCGCCGAAAAAAATCTTTCTTAACGCCATGCGCGAGGTTAAAGTCGGCGGAAAACTCAATTTTGATGAATTTATCCATTATGCGGTGGTAAACGGCTATAACCGCGTCGAGCAAGTTTATGAGCCGGGGGAATATGCCGTGCGCGGTGATATTCTTGATATTTTTCCGGTCGGAACAAAAGAGCCTTTGCGTATTGACCTGTTTGATGACGAGGTTGAAAAAATCCGCACTTTTGATGTGATGAGTCAGCGCTCGACCGGTGAGCTCTCTTCTTATAATTTTCAGGTTATGAACGAGGTGGTGATTGATGCCAATTCGGTCAAGACCTTCCGTTCAAAATATCGAGAAGCCTTTGGCGCCGACGGGCTTAAAGATGAGCTTTATGAAGCGGTTTCTTCCGCACAAAAATATATGGGTATGGAAAACTGGCTGCCGTTCTTTTATGAAGAGCCGTTACCGTCGATTTTTGATTATTTGCCACGGGCGAAAGTTTTGGTCGGGAAAAATGTTGATGAGGCCGTTTCCTCAAAATGCGATAGCATTGCCGATTATTATCACGCTCGTCTGGAAGCCTTGAAAATAAAATCAACCTCCGAAGTTGATTCTTATCACCCGATTAATCCGCATCTTCTTTATTTGGAAGAAAAAGATTTATCATCCCTTTTGGCTCAGAAAAAGGCGGTGTTCTTTTCATCTCTGTCAACACCGACCTCGGATACGGTGTTAAATGTCGGGGTGATTCCGGGTCGGAATTTTTCTCATGCAAAAAATGTTAATGCCGCCGAAGTTTATCAGGAACTTAAAAATTATCTTATCGAAAATGCCCGACTGAAACGTGTTATTTGTTGTTTTTCTCAAGGGTCGCGCGAGCGCTTGTTCAGCCTGATGTCGGAATATGGTTTTAGCGACTTGACTTTTGCCGATGCTTGGGATGATGCCATCAAAAAAGCGCAGAAAAAGCAAATTGTTCTTACCGTTCTGCCGCTGGAACATGGTTTTCGTTCCGCCGTTGATATTAAAAACGGCGATGACTGGTGCTTTATCTCGGAGCAAGATATTCTCGGCGAACGCCAGCACCACCGCGTGCGTAAAGTGACCTCCAAAGACTTTATTGCCGATGTCGGGTCTCTGAATGTCGGTGAACTTGTGGTTCATATCGAACATGGTGTCGGGCGTTTCCTAGGGTTGGAAAATATTACGGCCGGCGGCGCGCCGCATGACTGCCTTAAAATTCTTTATGCTAATGATTCAAAGCTCTTCGTGCCGGTGGAAAATATTGATGTTCTTTCACGCTATGGCTCCGAAGATGACAATGTTCAGCTTGATGTTTTGGGCGGTGCTGCTTGGCAGGCGAAAAAAGCTCGCGCCAAAGAAAAAATCAAAGACATTGCCGAAAAGCTGATTAAAATCGCGGCCGAACGGCAGCTCCGCAAAGCCGAATCCTTTGTTCCGCCGCAAGGGCTATATGATGAATTTTGCTCACGCTTTCCTTATTCTGAAACTGATGACCAGCTCAATGCTATTTCTGATGTTTTGCAAGACCTTGCCGCCGGTATTCCGATGGACCGTTTGGTGTGCGGCGATGTTGGCTTTGGCAAGACCGAAGTGGCTCTGCGGGCGGCCTTTTGTGTGGCAGCGGCCGGGGCGCAAGTTGCGCTTATCGTGCCAACCACCCTGCTCGCTCGTCAACATTTTTACAACTTCAAAAAGCGGTTTGAAAACATTCCCATTAGCGTTAAAATGCTGTCGCGTTTGGTGACGCCTAAAGAGACAAAACAAGTGAAAGAAGGCTTGGAAAACGGCTCGGTCGATATTGTTATCGGAACACACGCACTTTTGGCAAAAGATATTAAGTTTTCCAACCTCGGACTACTTATCATTGATGAAGAGCAACATTTTGGTGTGGCGCACAAAGAAAAGCTTAAATCCCTTAAGTCCGATGTTCATGTTTTGACCCTCACGGCGACCCCTATTCCGCGCACGTTGCAAATGTCACTGACCGGTGTTAAACAACTCAGTATTATTGCAACTCCGCCGGTTGATCGTTTGGCCGCGCGCACCTTTGTGATGCCGTTTGATAAGGTGATGATTAAAGAAGCTATTTACCGTGAAAAATTCCGCAATGGGCAAATCTTTTTTGTTTGTCCTCGTGTGTCGGATATTTTTGGCGTAGAAAAAGAGCTGCGAGAGCTTGTTCCCGACATTAAAATCCTTGTCGCTCATGGGCAAATGCCGGTAGCCAAACTTGAAGAAGTGATGAACAGCTTTGCTGACGGAAAAGCCGACCTGCTCCTGTCCACCACGATCATCGAATCCGGAATTGATATGCCCAGCGTGAACACGATGATTGTTCACCGTGCCGATATGTTTGGTTTGGCACAACTTTATCAGCTCCGTGGGCGTGTCGGGCGGTCAAAAGTTCGCGGCTACTGCTACTTTACCGTGCCCAAACAAAAAAATCTGAAGCCCGTGGCCGAGCGTCGTCTCTCCATTCTGCAAGCGCTTGATACTTTGGGGGCCGGTTTCTCCCTCGCCAGTCATGATATGGATATTCGCGGTTCAGGCAATGTGTTGGGCGAAGAACAATCCGGTCATATCAAAGATGTCGGTATTGCCCTTTATCAGCATATGTTGGAAGAAGAAATTATGCGCCTTAAATCTGCCGAAACGAAAGCTGCCTCTTCTTCGACCCAAGAGATTCATGACTGGGCACCGCAAATCACTACCGGTATTCCGATTATGATTCCAGAAACTTATGTTCGCGACCTTGGCGTGCGGTTGGGGCTTTATAAGCGTATCGGCGATATCAAAGACAAAGAATCTCTGCTTAATATGCGCGAAGAACTGACCGACCGCTTTGGTAAAATTCCGCAAGAGGTTGAGAACCTTCTCCAGACCGTCGAAATCAAGCAGCTTTGCTATATGGCCAATGTGGCAAAAATTGATGCCGGTGCTAAAGGTATTCTCATTGCTTTTCATAATAATACCTTCAAAAACGCCGACAAGCTTCTTGACTTTATTGCACGGCAAGGCGGTGCGATTAAAGTTCGCCCCGACCAAAGGCTGTTCCTTGAGCGTAATCTGGAATCTTATGCGGCTCGCATTGATACTATAAAACGCTTCGTTTCTCGATTGGCTGAACTGGCGGTGTGATATGATTATGAAGCTCTATTCCGAAAGTAAGGCCTCTGCCGATTTTTCTAACCTGACTGCCAATATTTTGTTTGATAATGTTTTGCATGAAGAAAATGTTGCCATTCGCAATATATGGCAAAAAGGTGATAATTGTTATTTTAATGTTTATTTTTATTCCAGCGGAAAAACCAAAGTGCTGGATGTTCATTATATTTATGACATTCTGGATCATGACAGCGGGCGCTATTACAAAGACATTAATAAATTTATTGAAGAATATGTTAAGCGCAGCAGCTCAAACACAACCAGCCAACCCGTTTTAAGAGAAGGCGAAAAAATTGAGCAAAATTATTTTCTTTTGCAAAAAATTGCTCCCGAGATTATGGTTCTGGCCTTTTTTGCGCGTTTGTCTTCTAGTTTATATGAGGTCAAGCTTAGTGTTGTGACCGACTTTATTCGTCGTTCTATTCCTAACGGCAACGCTTTGCCGAGCCAATATATTGAGGCTTATTACAAAAGCCTTAAAATTGATGAACAAGCCTTTTATGATGCCCTTAACCAGCTTGACACGCAAAATGTTGAGCGTATGAAAGAGCTGGCCTCTGATGCGGCTAAAATCAGTGCTGCAGATGGGGTTATTCACTATCAGGAAAAGCTCTTTTTGGCTGAGTTGCTTCAGCATTTGCGCAATTTTGACATTATTCCTGATTTTGAATTCTAGAGCAATTTGCTGTTTGTTTTATTTTGTTGTTCCACAGCGCTTCCCTCTGGGGTTTCAATATATTGTTCCGGCATTTGGTCGGCTATATAGCTGAATATATTTGAGCCAAAGGTGTTTCTGATATAAGTTGTTAATTCTGTTGGTTTTGGTGCAAATTTTTCGGCAGCTGCCTGAGCTTTTAGTAACTCTTCTATTTTTAAGCCACTCTCAAGTGCATCTCTTTTGGCAGCGGCTTCTTCTACACCGTTATTGGCGGCTATGCTATACATCATATATGCCTGAAGAATGTTTTTGGGATAAACCTTTCCTTCCGCATATATATTTGCAAGATGAACGGTTGCATTTACGTTGCCCTGCAAAAAAGCATGTCCCAAGTACGTGACGGCATTGCCATAGTTTTTGGTTGTTCCGTCTCCGGTCAAGTACATTAATCCGGTGAAAAGTTGGGCATCATCGTATCCGGCTTTTGCGGCTGTTCTCATCAAGGTAAAGGCGCGTTTGTAGTCTTGCGGAACGATAAAACCGCGGTAGTAAGCATAACCAAGCATAAATTGGGCGGCAAGATTGCCCTTTTGTCCAGCCTGAACAAAGTAGTCCATTGCTTTGTGATTATCTTGTGCGACGCCATTGCCGCTCAAATATAAAAAGGCTAAATTCAGGGCTGATTCTTCATTGCCTTTATCAGCGGCCTGAGCAAAAAGTGCGGCGGCTCTATTCATGTCTTTTGATGTGCCGATACCACTGTAGTATAGACTTCCCAAATTATTTATGGCAACGATATCGCCTTGTTTGGCGGCCATTTCATAATATTCAAATGATTTTTTATAGTCTTGAGCAACATTATTGGCGCCATCACCATACAAATACATATAGCCTAGTGACAACTGTGCATCTACGTTGCCTTCATTGGCTTGTCTGGTCAACATTTCAACAAAAGTTTCTTGATTTTTTGCTGCTTCTTGTTTTAAGCTCTCGTCATCCTTCTTGAAAAAGTTCAGAAAAGAGAAAAAGCCTTTCTTTTCTTCTTTTGACTCTGCGTTTTGTTCCTGAGCTGGTGCTTGCTCTTCTGCAATGGTAGATGATTTCTCTTCAGCAGTGGTTTCTGTGGTTTGCGGTTGCTCTTTTTCTTGCGTTTGTTGAGCTTTTTTCTCTGCTCTTAAATTTTTTATCTCCGGCAACGAATTGACACTCGGTTTAGCATTTTCCGTCGTTTGTGCTTCTATTCCCAAGTCTACGATTTGTGCCTGCGCAGATGCTGAGGCCAGCAATCCCGCAATTATCCCTGCTCCCAATAAAATTTTCATCTTTTCCTTCCCTCTTGGAACTTTTTTTATATAATATCAGCATATTTATTCTTGACAAGCAACTTTTCTTTTTATCTCATATATTTTCATTAATCATTTTTAAGTAAATCATTGATATATTGCTGTTAAGTTTAATTTTTGGTATCGAGAAATTCCGTGATGAAAATGATCAGACCTATAGTCAATGCAAGCAAAATCATTGACCCTTTTGACGCTGTTATTGTTGGCTTTAACGGTGTTTTGACCGAAGGAAACGGCATAAAACAAGATGCAGTTAATGCCTTAATTAACATGAAAAAAGCCGGTAAATCCGTTGTTCTTTGTTCAAATTCTCCGCTGCGCGTTTCGCAGATTGCTGATATTTTGTATGAGAACAAAGAACCGCTTAATGTGTTTGATGCCATTGTTTCTGCCGGTGAGATTTTGCACTACAAGCTCAAAAACAAAAGTGGTGAATTTTCTCAGCTCGGCAAGCGCTATTTTCAGCTTGGCTCAAAGAAAAATTCTGCCGTTTTTGCTCATCTTGACTATGAGCGCGTTGCTGACCTTGGTTCTGCTGATTTTGTTTACATGGAAAGTGTGGAAAATCTTGATGATGTGATTGAAAAGTATCTGCCTGATTTGCAGCAAGCCGTGGCTCTAAACTTACCTTTTGTGGCTGCAGGAAATGATACATCTTCATTCAAAGACGGAAAGATTTGTATTGCTTCGGGGGCTATTGCCGAACAATATGCCGTGCTTGGTGGAAAAATTATTACCCTCGGTAAGCCGGATCCTATTATTACGGCTTATTGCTTAGAGGCCCTGCCTCAGAATTTGGCAAAAGAAAAGATTTTGGTTATTGGCGATAATATCGCTACCGACATCAAAGGGGCAAATCTTGCTGGACTAAGCAGTATTTTGGTTTCAAAAGGGGTTCATGTGAACTTCCTCGGAGAAGGATATATCTCTGATGTAGCAAAAACCAGAGAGCTCGCCCTTAGTCTTGACGCTTATCCTGATTTTGTGATTTCCAATCTGCGGTGGTAATTTTATTGCGCAGAAGAAAGTTCTTCTTGCAAAAGCTGTAATTCCAGCCATTCATTTTCTTTGGCTTCGAGTTCGGCTTGAAGATTTGCGCGCTCGGTGCTTAAGTTCGTGAACTTTTCTCTGTCAGCATTATACAAAGAAGAATCTCCCAGAGCCTCATCTATTTCTTGAATTTTTTGTTCGATTTGCTCAATTTCTTGTGGAAGCAAGTCGAGTTTGCGTTGTTGAGAATAGCTCAATTTTTGTTTTTTTTCGGCTTTGGGTTGGTTGACTTCTTCCGCCTTAGTTTTATCTTTCTTTTCCTTTTCGAGAGCTTTCTTGGCTTGAGGTTTATTTTTTAACTTTTCTTCGAGCTCGCTGTAGCTTCCGGGGAATTCTTCCACCTTGCCGTTGCCATCCATATAAATCACTGAAGTCACAACCCTGTCCAGAAAATCGCGGTCGTGGCTGACAATCAACGCCGTGCCTTCATACTCGTCCAAAACTTCTTGCAACAAGTCTATCGTATCCATATCCAAATCATTGGTCGGTTCATCCAAAACCAAAAAATTGGACGGCTTTGCCAAAGCCAGAGCCAGCATTAAGCGGCTGCGTTCTCCGCCGGACAATGCTCCAACCGGACATTGTGCCTGTTCGGGCTTGAACAAAAAATCTTTTAAATAAGCAACAACGTGGCGATATTGGCCGCGGACATAAATATGGTCGCCTTCATTGCACAAGGTTTTCCAGAGCGTTTTTTTGTTATCTAAATCAGCCAGATTTTGATCAAAATAAGCTTCTTCAAGATTTTTTCCTATCCGTACGAATCCTGAATCAGGTTCAATCCTTTTGGTCAGGAGCTTTACCAAAGTGGTTTTTCCGGCGCCGTTTGGTCCGACAATGCCGATTTTGTTGCCTCTTAAAACTTTGATTGAAAAATCTTTTACCAGATTTTTATCGCCATAACTTTTGTTAATGTGCTTTGCTTCAATCACAAGTCTTGAGCGGCCGTCACTTTCTTCAACCTCAAGATTAATGCGGCCGGTTTGTTTGATTTGAGTGCGGCGTTCTTCTCGTAATTTTTGCAAGCGGCGCAGGCGGCCCATGTTGCGTTTACGTCTGGCGGTTACCCCCTTATGCAGCCACTCGGTTTCGGCCTCGATTTTTTTATTTAAGTGTTTTTGTTCAATAATCTCTTGCTCTATCAGCTGCTCCTGCCATTCTTCAAAATTTTCGTAGCCTTTGTTGTTGCGATGCATAACGCCGCGGTCCAGCCAGAAGGTTGTTTTTGAAATGTTTTTTAGAAACATTCTATCATGGCTGATGACAATGACGGCGCCGGAAAAGTTTTTGATAATCTCTTCCAGTTTTTCAATTGTGGGCATATCTAAATGGTTGGTCGGCTCATCAAGCAGTAAAATATCAGGCTCGTTAATCAGTGTTTTGGCCAGAGCGGCTTTTCTTCTCTCTCCTCCGGAAGATTCATCGGGGGCTTGATTAGCAGCAATTCCTAAATCCTCAATCAAAATATCGGCCTTGTATTCCTGCCCTTTGCCATTATCCGGCAAGCCTGACAAAACAACTTCTTTTAGGGTTTTGCATCCATCAAAATTTGGGGTTTGGGGCATATAGGCTATTTTGGTTCCCGGCTGGATAAACATTTCTCCCGAATCGGGATCAAGGTCTCCATTAAGAATTTTTAACAAGGTCGATTTTCCGGTGCCGTTGCGCCCAACTAAAGCGATTTTGTCGCCTCGATTGACATATAGTTCTACATTGCTGAAAAGTTCTTTCGGCCCAAAACTTAGTTTTATTCCTTTAACAGTGAGAATCGGCGGTTCAAACATCTTTTTATTACAAATCGCCTTCTATGAGTTGGAGACCTTCAATCTCCCACTCTATGCCTTTGGCCGCCCACATGAAAAAGTCGCTCACTTTTTCTTCCTTAATGCCGATTTTGGTGCCGATATTATATATGGTCGAGATTTCTTCATCCGACAACTCATGGTTAGAGACTGCTACCAAAATCATCTCTCGCAAGATGTATCTCTTTACTTTAATATCTTTGATTTGTTTTATCAGGCTATAAACTTCTGCCGGAGATTTTGCATGTTTGATTTTTTTGATATTTTCTTCGGTAAAACCAAACTCTTTTATGCGGCTCAAAAGATAGTCCATCCGCTTGTTTTTGCTCAAATCCATTATGTAAAGCAAGCTGGTGACAAAGATTGTTTTTTCTTCTGCGCTTAAATCCTCTATGATTGTTGGCACAGTCGTTCTCCCCTAGTTGTTTTCTCTTGTTTCTTATACATTATAAAATTATGATTTGCAAAACAAAATATTTTTATTATATAATAACTTCCAGTTTTTGATTTTTTATAGAGGAATGAATTATGCCTTTGAAGATTGAGCTGAAACCGCATGAAAGTATTATTATCGGTGAGGCACTGATTACTAATGATAATGAAAGAACCCGTTTTTATATTGACGGAAATGTTCCTATTCTGCGTGAAAAGTTTATTTTACGCGAAAAAGATGCCAATACGCCCAGCAAACGCGTATATTTTATCGTACAACAGATGTATCTTTCTAAAAATGTGGAAGAATTGCAAAAGCTTTATATTGAATATGTGCGTGATTTGCAAAAAGCGGCGCCGAGCCTTATCCCTTATACGGCGGCAATTACCGACAATATTTTGCGCGGAGATTATTATAGCGCCATTAAAGCTGCGGCCATTCTAACCAAGAAGGAAGATGAGTTATTCGGCACAATGCTTCATCCCGAGTCGCAAGAGTAAAATACTATATAAAGTTATCAACCTGAATGAATGTTCAGGTTGTTTTTTTATTAAATCATTTTTAATATAGTGATGTTAAAATTATTTTTAGTTTTTGCTTTAATCATTCACAAGAATTGGGAGAAAATGTTATGTCCGATATTTCCTTAACTGCAAGTATGCGCTCTAACTTGCTGTCCTTGCAAAATACTCAGTCTCTGATGGATATGACTCAGGAAAGACTGTCTACGGGTAAAAAAGTTAACTCAGCTATCGACAATCCGTCTTCTTACTATACTGCACAGAGTTTGACCAACCGCGCAGGCGACTTGGAGGCTTTGTTGGATAGTATGGGACAAGCTGTTCAAACCATTAAAGCCGCTAACGAAGGTATCGAATCCATCACTTCTTTCGTTGAACAGGCTAAGGCTATTGCGAACTCTGCTCGTGACACTGCCGTTGTTGAAGAGGTTGCCTCTAATGAAATGGCAGGTAAAGGTGATGGCACTACGTTTATGGCGCAAAATACAGAAATCAGCGTAAAAATCGGCGATAAAACTTATAGCTACAAAGTTGAGGCTAACATTAATTATCACGCTTCAAGCGCAGATGATACTAGCCATTTAACCACCTTGGTTGGGTATCTTAACAATAATGCAAACGGTGATAATATCAAGCAGGCTTTAACAGATGCTAATTTGACCTTTGCCGTTGAAGGGAAAAGCATTGTTCTTAAAGCGGCAAACACTGCTAAAGATGTTGAAAAGACGGTTGTATCTGTTTCCGGCGGTGGACTTGAAATGAGTGGTACAATTAACCCGAATGCTCGTGACACTTATGTTGAGCAATTTAACTCTATCATGACTCAGATTGACCAGTTGGCTTCTGATGCTTCTTATAAAGGCGTCAACCTCTTGAAGGGTGAAGAGTTAAAGGTTGTTTTCAACGAAGACCGTTCTTCCTTCTTGGAAGTTGAAGGTGACCATGCCGACGCTAGCCATCTTGGCTTGGTCGAAGCAACCGCAACCATTTGGAACGACAATACGGGTCTTGATGGTGCTATCACCTCCATTGACGGCGCTATCAACAAGTTGCGTGACATGGCTACCAAGTTTGGTAATAACTATTCTATTGTCCAGACGCGTCAAGACTTCACCGAGAACTTGATTAACGTTCTTGAAGAAGGTGCTGATGACCTGACCTTGGCCGACATGAACGAAGAATCTGCTAATATGCTTGCTCTGCAGACCAGACAGCAATTGGCTACTAACTCTTTGTCTTTGGCTTCTCAGGCTGCTCAATCTGTTTTGAGCTTGTTCTAAGAATCAGAACTTGGCTTTATTTGCCGGAGAGTCACTTCACGCGGCTCTCTTTTTTTGTTATTTTAACTAAATATTATGGAATATCTGCTATTCTGAGATTATCTTAATTGTTGCTTTAATGCAAAAATTATGCTATACTGATTAATGTCATCAGAAGGATGATATTAATTTTATTAAACACAAGAATTGGGAGAAAAACCATGGCAGATATATCTTTAACCGCAAGTATGCGCTCTAACTTGCTGTCCTTGCAAAACACTCAGTCCCTGATGGATATGACTCAGGAAAGACTGTCTACGGGTAAAAAAGTTAACTCAGCTATCGACAATCCGTCTTCTTACTATACTGCACAGAGCTTGACCAACCGCGCGGGCGATTTGGAGGCTTTGTTGGATAGTATGGGACAGGCTGTCCAGACCATTAAAGCTGCTAACGAAGGTATCGAGTCTATTACCTCTTTCGTTGAACAAGCTAAAGCTATTGCGAACTCTGCTCGCGATACTGCCGTTGTTGAAGAGGTTGCCTCTAATGAAATGGCAGGACAAGCAACAGGTACATTTATGGCTAAAAATACTGAAATCAGTGTCAAAATCGGCGACAAAACTTATAGCTACAAAGTTGATGCGCAGATTGATTATGCAGGTGCAGGTGCTGTCACACACTTGACTACTTTGGTTGGCAAATTGAATGAGGCCGGTGGAGATGTTGCCGGTAGCCTGAAAAAAGCGCTTGAAGCTGCAAATTTGACCTTTGCCGTTGACGGAAAAAGCATTGTTCTTAAAGCTGCTAACACCGCTAAAGATGTTGAAAAGACGGTTGTTTCAGTATCTGGCGGTGGACTTGAAATGAGTGGTACGATTAACCCGAATGCTCGTGACACTTATGTTGAGCAATTTAACTCTATCTTGACTCAGATTGACCAGTTGGCTTCTGATGCTTCTTATAAAGGTGTTAACCTTTTGAAGGGTGAAGACCTGAAAGTTGTCTTCAACGAAGATCGTTCTTCCTTCTTGGAAGTTGAAGGTGACCATGCCGATGCCGGTAGCCTTGGCTTGAAAGAAGTTGTCGCAGGTGCTTGGAACGAAAACGATGACCTTGACGGTGCTATTACCGCTATTGATGGCGCTATCAACCAATTGCGTGATATGGCAACCAAGTTTGGTAACAACTATTCTATTGTTGAAACCCGTCAGGAATTTACCGAAAACTTGATTAACGTGCTTGAAGAAGGTGCTGATGACCTGACCTTGGCCGATATGAACGAAGAATCTGCTAACATGCTTGCTCTGCAAACCAGACAGCAATTGGCTACTAACTCTTTGTCTTTGGCTTCTCAGGCTGCTCAATCTGTTTTGAGCTTGTTCTAAGAATCAGAACTTGGCTTTATTTGCCGGAGAGTCACTTCACGCGGCTCTCTTTTTTTGTTATTTTAACTAAATATTATGGAATATCTGCTATTCTGAGATTATCTTAATTGTTGCTTTAATGCAAAAATTATGCTATACTGATTAATGTCATCAGAAGGATGATATTAATTTTATTAAACACAAGAATTGGGAGAAAAACCATGGCAGATATATCTTTAACCGCAAGTATGCGCTCTAACTTGCTGTCCTTGCAAAACACTCAGTCCCTGATGGATATGACTCAGGAAAGACTGTCTACGGGTAAAAAAGTTAACTCAGCTATCGACAATCCGTCTTCTTACTATACTGCACAGAGCTTGACCAACCGCGCAGGCGACTTGGAGGCTTTGTTGGATAGTATGGGACAGGCTGTTCAAACCATTAAAGCTGCTAACGAAGGTATCGAGTCTATTACATCTTTCGTTGAACAGGCAAAAGCTATTGCGAACTCTGCTCGCGATACTTCTGTTACTGAAACTGTTGAAGCAACCGGTTCTTTTGCTGCAGCCACTGGTAATGTTACCGTTAAAATCGGCGATAAGTCTTATACCGTTGCCGTCGATAGTACTCAACAAAACAGCATTACAACGCTTGTAACGAAATTAAACGGTGATACAGGAAGTGGCTTGAAAGCTGCGTTGGAGGCTGCTCATATTAAGTTTGCCGAGGTTGGCAGTAAATTGGTTATTCAAGCCGATGACAGCGGTGAAGCTGTTAACAAGACTGTTGTCAGCTTCTCTGGTGTTGGACTCGAGATGAGCGGTACAATTAACCCGAATGCTCGTGACACTTATGTTGAGCAATTTAACTCTATCTTGACTCAGATTGACCAGTTGGCTTCTGATGCTTCTTATAAAGGTGTTAACCTTTTGAAGGGTGAAGACCTGAAAGTTGTCTTCAACGAAGATCGTTCTTCCTTCTTGGAAGTTGAAGGTGACCATGCCGATGCCGGTAGCCTTGGCTTGAAAGAAGTTGTCGCAGGTGCTTGGAACGAAAACGATGACCTTGACGGTGCTATTACCGCTATTGATGGCGCTATCAACCAATTGCGTGATATGGCAACCAAGTTTGGTAACAACTATTCTATTGTTGAAACCCGTCAGGAATTTACCGAAAACTTGATTAACGTGCTTGAAGAAGGTGCTGATGACCTGACCTTGGCCGATATGAACGAAGAATCTGCTAACATGCTTGCTCTGCAAACCAGACAGCAATTGGCTACTAACTCTTTGTCTTTGGCTTCTCAGGCTGCTCAATCTGTTTTGAGCTTGTTCTAAGAATCAGAACTTGGCTTTATTTGCCAGAGAGTCGCTTCACGCGGCTCTCTTTTTTTGTGTGATTTATCCACAGCCCCATAAATTTCTTGAAAATTATTAATAAAACATTAATACTCAGAATAGATGAACGGATTTATTCGTTATTCAAGATTAAATTGTTTAGGAGATTGTTATGGCAGATATTTCTTTAACAGCAAGTATGCGATCCAATTTGTTATCATTGCAGAATACACAGTCTTTAATGGATATGACGCAAGAAAGACTTTCTACCGGAAAGAAAGTTAATTCTGCTATTGACAATCCATCGTCTTATTACACCGCTCAGAGTTTGACGAATCGTGCAGGTGACTTGGAAGCTCTTCTTGACAGCATGGGACAAGGTATTCAAACCATTAAAGCTGCGAACGAAGGTATCGAGTCTATTACCTCTTTCGTTGAACAGGCTAAGGCTATTGCCAATACGGCTCGTGATACTACTGTTTCCACAGAAGTTACCGCGACAGGGACTTATGATCCTTTGGCTGCCGACGATACTGTCTCGGTTAAAATTGGGGATCGAACCTTTACTTATACTGCTGTGGGGGATGTTGCCGATATTGGCGCTTTGGTTACGGCTCTTAACGGAGATACCGTTTCCGGTTTGCAAGATGCTTTGGGTGATGCTAATTTAGCTTTTGCTGAAGATGATGACGGCAATTTGATTATTCAAGCTGCTGATGAGGATTTGCCGGTTAAAAAGACTGTTGTTACCTTATCAGGTGGCGGGCTCGAGATGAGTGGTACGATGAATCCGAATGCTCGTGATACTTATGTTGAACAATTTAATACAATCTTGGAACAGATTAATCAGTTGGCTTCTGATGCTTCTTATAAAGGTGTAAACCTTCTTAAAGAAGATGATTTGAAAGTTGTTTTCAATGAAGATCGCTCTTCTTTCTTGGAAGTTAAAGGAGACAACGCGACTGCTACGGGTTTGGAACTTACGAAACAGACAAATTGGGACACAAATACAGCTGTTGATCAGGTAATTACTTCTGTTGACGCTGCTATCAGTAAGTTGCGCGATATGGCAACCAAGTTTGGTAATAACTATTCTATTGTCCAGACGCGTCAAGACTTTACAGAAAATTTGGTAAACGTTCTTGAAGAAGGTTCTGATAACTTGATTCTTGCCGATATGAACGAAGAATCTGCTAATATGCTTGCTCTGCAGACCAGACAGCAGTTGGGTACGAATTCTTTGTCTTTGGCTTCTCAGGCTGCTCAATCTGTTTTGAGCTTGTTCTAAGAATCAGAACTTGGCTTTATTTGCCG
>CALXTD010000025.1 GCA_944391315.1 uncultured Alphaproteobacteria bacterium
CGCTTAGCTCAGCTGGAAGAGCATCTCGTTTACACCGAGAGGGTCGGGAGTTCGAACCTCTCAGCGCCCACCAATCTTAGGCCTCCTTTGCGGAGGCTTTTTTTGTATTCGGGTTCGAACTCCCGAGGAAGGGAGTTTGACGCCAAGCGAAAGGCGGGCGGGAGAACGCCGGTGAGCTTTAGCTCATGAGCGCGAAGGAACAAGCATTGCGGAGCAATGTCGCGGACAACCTCTCAGCGCCCACCAATCTTAGGCCTCCTTTGCGGAGGCTTTTTTTGTATTCGGGTTCGAACTCCCGAGGAAGGGAGTTTGACGCCAAGCGAAAGGCGGGCGGGAGAACGCCGGTGAGCTTTAGCTCATGAGCGCGAAGGAACAAGCATTGCGGAGCAATGTCGCGGACAACCTCTCAGCGCCCACCAATCTTTGGCCTCCTTTGCGGAGGTTTTTTTGTTTTTATCTTGATTTTTTATATTTTGCAAAATATTTATGAAGCTATACTGCGTTATGAGTGATAACAAAGCTGATTAAGGCCAAGCCGAACAAAATCAAAAATCCGCTTATTGCGATAACGGCATCTTTTGCATAAGGCTTTTTTTGCGGCATGAGGCCTAAGCGAGCTCGGGCGTTTTGGACACGAATCGCATTTATCAGGATTATGGCAATGACTAACCACCAGAAAAACGCGCCCAGAATTTGGTTAATGCCGATTTTGTAAAAAATCCAAGCGGTGAAAGCTTTATCGGCGCTAAAATATAGCAACAGCAATATCATGAATGGGCGCCAACCGCGGATACTTAAATAAAGTACAGGAAAAAGAATCGCCAATAATTCTATAAAAGTATAAGCATCGGGCATTTCTTCCACATGAAAGAAAAGATTGGCAAACACACCTAATACTAAACTGATGAAAAACAGCAGAACGCCGAGGTAGCGATAGCTTTTATACCATGGAATGGTGTTATAGTTTTTTGCTCTGTTTTCAATATCTTCTTTGCCGGCGCAGAAAAAACGGAAAAATTTGTTTTGTTTCCATTGGTGTAGGGTGTCTTGATTTGCGTTTTTTTCTGCCATTTTCGTTCCTTTCATTCGTGGAATCATCTTTGGTTATTTTAGGGGCGTTTATAGCTAAATGGCAAGTGAAAAGTTTTTTTTGCTGTGAATCTCGGGGCTAAAATACTTTAAATAACACTTTTTTTTTGATATATTGTTCGTGGCAGTGCTTTAATGAAATGAGTTTTTTTATATGTTTGCTCTTACTACACTTAAAGTTTTGGCAGTAGGTTTGGCTACAGTCTTTTTTCAGAAAAACAGGTTGGTCAAATCTTGGGCTTTTGTTTTGTTTGCAGCTGTTGCGGCAATTTTGGCTTATGATTTTGAACAGAATACGCCGTTTGAAGCCTCTTTGTGGTTTGTGCATTGGATTAAAACACCGACTCTTAATCTTAATCTCGGTTTAAAAACGGGAATGGAGTATGCTCCTTTTATTTTTGGAGGCGTAGCAGTTTTGCTCTTTTCTCTTTATTACAACATATTTTATCCCTTAGAAAAAGACAGGTTGCGTGCCGGTGGGTTGTATGTTTTAATCTTTGTATTGCTGATGTTTATTTTGTCTGCCGGTAACATTATGCAACTGCTTCTTTCTATTTGTTTGTTGGATATTCTTATTTTTGTTTTGCTTCCCGAATTGGCTGCTAAGCGGTTGTTTTTATCGTTTAATCTTGTGGCTGATGTTTTGCTCTTTATTTTGTTTGCGTTTGTTTGGGGGCAAGAAAACAGTTTATACTTCGGTGCGTTGACAAAGTATGCTCGTCATAGTTCTTATCCTTTGCTTGCTTTTTCCTTGTGGATCGGCGCTGTGGCCGTAAAATGTGGGTTGGCGTTTTTTCATAACTCAATTTTGGAGCTGAAAAATATTTCTTTTGTTAGGCAAAATTTTGTTGCGACCGTTGTTATTTTATTGGTTGGACCAATTTTGTTATATAAAACGCATGCTTTGTTTAATTTGGTTCCGCAAGGGGAGCTTGTTTTGAAAGTTTTAGCGGCGATTTCTTTAGCATGGGGACTTTGGGGATGTTTGTTTTCTGATTTTCTCAAAGCGCGAATCCTTTATTTTTATATGATGCTTTCTGCCTTGTTTGCTGTTTTACTTGTTATCGATAGGGCAAATTTTTTAACAATGTTGATTCCGTTAATTTGTGTCGGGCTGTTGATTTCAGCGGCAATGATTTTGCCGCTTATCGGCGCTGCTAATGAGCCATTATTATCTCAAACCGGTGGTTTTATCCAACGGATGAAGGTTTCTTTTGTTTTTTCGATTGCGGCAGCATTGGTTGAGGCTGTGGTATTACTTTCATTTATGAACTCGCTTAATCAGTGGTGGATCGTTGCTTTTTTGTTTTGTCATTTTATTGCTTTTTCTCACTTTTTGGGGCAAGTTTATTTTGGCGATGTTTTAGCTGATGAACGCGTTTGGGCTATTGTGAAGAATCCGACAATGTTTTATTTTATTCCCTTATTGTTTTTGGGCGGCGGATTGTCTACTGTTTGTTGTGTTGAGCCGATCTTTTATATTCTTGTGCCGATGGCGGTCGTCTTTTTTGCTTGGCAGTGTCCGTTAAGACGCTTGGGCGCAGAGAAACAGGTTTTGATTCAAGAAGAAAAATCGCCGGTCTTGGTTTTATATAAAGAGATTTTTTTGCTGCCGCTTAAATTTGTGGGGCGGGTGTTATGGATTACAATCGACTTTTTATTTGTTGAGCGGGTTATGGTGGCTTTGCTGAGACGTTTTGTGTTTGTGCTTATTCGAACATCAATGTTTTTGCATAAAAATATGCGTGTGTGCGGTTGGTTTTTTCTTTTGTTTGGCTTGGGGTATGCTGCAGCGGTTTTCTTTTGGCAGAAAGGAGCTTTCTAGATGCCTAATATTCCTTTTATTTTAGTCTTTATTTTGTTGCCGCTTTGTGGAATCTTTTTTGCGTTGTGTTCTCAAGATAATGAGAAGACAAAAGGGCGAAATGTTTTGAGTGTTGCCTTTTTAACGGTATTGGTTAATATCGCTTTTATTATTTTTGCTTTTTTGAGTGTGTCTTCCGAATATGGCAAAATGCAGTTGCAAGAGTCTTATTTGTGGCTCAAAAATCCTAAGATTGTTTTGTCTTTTGGGGTTGATAGTTTTTCTTTGCTATTGATGCTGGGGATTCATTTGGCTTTGCTCATCGGCATCTGGGGCGTGAGGAAAGATTATTTGTTCCAAAAATCGCGTATGATATTCACGCTTCTTTTTTTGAGCTTGGTTAATGGGTTTTTAGCGGCTTTGGATATTATATCCTTCTTTATTTTCTTTGAAGCGATGCTTATTCCGCTTTTTATGCTTATTGGGATGTTTGGAGAGATTAAGCGTCAAGCAGGGTTGTTTAGGTTTATGATTTATAACCTGTGCGGTGTGCTTTTATTGTTTTCGGCGGTGATGATTTTGTATAATCATAATCATGGTGCTTTGATGCTTAATCAAATCAGTGATATTAAAATGGGGCAGGTAAAGGAAATTGTGATTTGGTCTGCTATATTTTTGGCCTTTTTATCGCGTATTCCGATTTGGCCGTTTCACAGTTGGGTATCGGTTGTTTCCTCCGGTATTAAAAATCCGTTGGTGTTTATTGTGGCAAACCTTATGCCGCTGTTCGGTATTTACAGCTTTATTCGATTTTGGCCGCAATCAATGCCGGACACGATTATCTTTATTGTTACCGCTCTTGAAATCATTAGCGTTATCAGCATGCTTTTTATTGCTCTTATCGGTTTGATTAATAAAGATATTCAATATAAGATTTTTTCGTTTATGACGGTGTATTATATCTTTTTCTTGTTAGGGAGTTTT
Organism: uncultured Alphaproteobacteria bacterium; assembly: GCA_944391315.1. Taxonomy (GTDB): domain Bacteria; phylum Pseudomonadota; class Alphaproteobacteria; order RF32; family CAG-239; genus HGM16780. Next base: position 3,878 of record CALXTD010000025.1, read on the forward strand.
TTGCCGACAGATCAGGTTTTGCTTAATGTTGGTTTTTCGTTATTTGCGTTTATGATTATTTTTTCAGCCCTTGAGGTTTTGGTATCTTTTCAAGAGGAAGAGAGAACCGAAAAAAATCTGTCTGCAGAGGGGATTTTATGTAAAATGCCGCGGGCTTCGGCTATTTTTACTTTTATGGTATTTGCCGGTTTAGGGCTACCTTTGTCAGCAATGTTTGTGAATAATTTTGTGCTTGTTTCCGGATTGTTGGTTTATAATTTTAATACGGCTATTGTCGCTTTAGCTGCATTGGTTTTTGTGGCTTCAGCCATGGTACAAGAACTTTTTATGCGACGAACAAAGGTTGAGTGCTCGGTAGATAATGAACCGATGGATATTTCAAAGCTTGATTCCTGTTTTATGTGGTTGATTGCAATTGTTTTGCTATTGTCTTTGTCTGATCCGCTGTGGTTTATGAGGGGGTAATATGTCGTTAAACTGGTTTGCGCTGTTTCCTGAATTTTTTTTGGTATTGACTTTGGTTGGGTCGGTGTTTGTGCGTCTTTTTCGCGAGAAGGCAACGCCTAAAACCTTTTATACATTATCAAAATTTGGCGTGGCGGCAGCTTTTATTGCGACACTTATTTTTTATAACCAAAGTTTTTGGAATGGTGTATATGAAAATTCGCTTCATTCATCGTTGTTTAAAGTTTTTATTTATCTTTTTGCGGCAGTTACCATGTTTTTGTCGGCAAAATATTTTTTGAGTAAGGATTATCCCAGCTTTAGATTTTATTCTTTTATTTTGCTTTCTCTTTTGTTTTTGACCTCGGCTTTGTCTGCTGTTGATATTCGGTTGATGGTGGTTTTGTTAGAATTGGGATTTTTGCTTAATTTTTATTTAATCAGATCTCCTGGTAATGATGATGAGACTTATCCGGTTAGTTTTAATTTTTCCCTCTATGCTTTTTTGTGGACAATATTTATGGCTTTTGCCGTTAGCTATGTTGTGAAAATTGTTGGTGGCGGAAGTTTTGAAGATATTGCAATGTATTGCAACGCTCATGAGATTAATTGGCAGCTTTATGCCTGCGGAGCAATCGTGTTGCTTGGCTGTCTTTATAAGCTTGGGGTTGCTCCTTTTCACTTTTGGACGGCAGATGTTTTTGGTGCTGCTATTCTTCCGGTCGGAAGCTATTTGATGATTGTTCCCGTATTTGCTTATTATGCGGCTTTTGTGCAATTATCCGTTGGGCCGTTGGCGGTGCATTTTGATTTTCTTAAGCCGGCGTTTTATGCATTTTCTTTAATTTCAATTTTTATTGGTGCCATCGGCGCAAATGGTGAGATAAATCTGCGACGGATTATGGCTTATTCACGGATATTTGTTCTGGGAATTGTATTGCTTTTGCTTTCTTCTATTACAGAAATTAGCATTTTTAGCAGTTTTATTTATTTGTTCGTAAGTATGTTGGCTTTGGGTGGAGTTTTTGCAGCTTGTTATGCCCTGAAAAACAAAGGAGATTATTTAAGGCGTCTTAATGAGCTTTCAGGTCTTGCGGAAAGCAAGCCGTTTATTGCAGCCGCTATGCTTATTTTTATGGTGTCTTTACTCGGGTTTCCCCCGTTGTTGGGTTTTTTGGGCATGGTCTTTATTGTTGATAATTTGGTGGCTTATCAAGATTATGTTTCAATTTTTGTAATCATGCTAGGTATTGTGATTTTGGCAGCCGCTTATTTGAGAGTGATTAAGACTTTTTATTTTGATGTAAAGCGTTCTAATTTTGACCGTGCCGATAGAGGTATCTATTTTATGCTTTTATTGATTTTAGCAGTTATTCTTGTTTTTGTTCTGAGTCCGAAATATTTGGTAAACGATGTTGAGATGGCTTTGCGAGGGCTGGTTTCATGAAAATGATAGAAGATTGGATTTGGCAGGATTTTGATGCATTGGAAAGCACAAATGATCAGGCTTTTGAATGGAGCAAGTCTGCTGTTAGCGGGCAGCGTTGTGTGATTACGACCAAAAAGCAAACGGCTGGACGGGGACGACGCGGTCGTTCGTGGATTGGACTTGAAGGAAATTTGTTTATGTCGCTGGTTTTTGAGGTGGCAGCTTGTGATTTGAGCAAGTTTGTTTTTATTTCTTCTCTTTCTTTATTAAATACCATCAAACAGGTTAATAAAAATAGCGCTATTGATATTAAGCTTAAATGGCCGAATGATGTTTTGATAAACGGTGCTAAGGTTTCGGGGATTTTGCTGGAAAAGGGAGAAGGTGATTTTTTGATTTCGGGTATTGGCGTAAATATTGCTCATGCTCCCAAAGATGATACTTTGCTGTATCCGGTTGTTTCATTGGACGAACTTGGGATAAAGGTAGATTGTCGTATGTTTTTGCAGGAATTTTTGCGCCAATGGAATAAACTTTTGGATTTGTGGCACAATCAAGGGTTTCAGGCCGTTCTTGACATTTGGCTCAAAAGTGCTAAATCTTTGGGCGAGGAAATTGTTGTGAAAAATGAAAATAAAATCATAAAAGGCATTTTTATCGGTGTTGACGAGAATGGAGCATTGCTCTTGTCGCAAGGTGGAGATGTAACAAAGATATTGGCCGGTGATGTCTTTTTTAATGAGGAATGATATGTCTATTTTAGATAATGACGGATTGTATTTTTTGCCGCTTGGCGGGTCTGACTGCATCGGAATGAATATGTATGCCTATGCCGTGAACGGAAAAATTATTGTGGTGGATTGCGGCTATGCTTTTTTGAATGATGACTACCCTGGGATGGATTTGTCTTTTGCTGATCCGTCTTTTTTAGAAAATTATGCTGACCGGATTGAAGGTCTGTTTATTACGCATGCTCATGAAGACCATTTTGGTGCCATTGCTCAAGTTTGGCCTAAGCTTAGGTGTCCGGTTTATTCTATGCGCTTTACGGCCGGCCTTATCCGCGAAAGATTAAAAGAGTATCATCTTGATAGCGAAGTGACGCTGATTGAGGTTAATGAAAATCCGTTGATTCATTTTGATGATTTTGATGTGCGGTTTGTGCAGGTGACGCACTCAGTGCCCGAAACTTGTGCCTTAATCATCAAAACAGAAAAAGGAACGGTCGTTCATGCCACAGACTGGCGCTTTGATGATGATAAAACCGATATTGTTAGAACAAATTATGCTGAGCTTGAAAAAGCTGCTAAAGACGGCGTGGATGTTTTTGTGTGTGATTCAACAAATGTTTTGGTTGATAAGCCCCAATATAGCGAGTTTGATGTACGCCAAAGTCTGCTTAATTTGGTTCCGCTTTATAAAAACGGACTTATCGCAACTTGTTTTGCTTCAAATCTTATGCGTTTGGAAAGCCTTGTTTTGGCCGCGGAAAAAGCCGGAAGAACGCCGATTTTGGTCGGGCGCACTTTGATTAAAAATATGAAAATTGCTAAAGAATGTGGCTTTTTTCCAAATCTGCCTAATGTTTATGATGTTAAAGATGCAAAGGATATTCCTTCTGATAAGGCTATGTATATTTGTACCGGATCTCAGGGAAATTATCGCAGTGCACTGAGTTCAATCGTTAAGGGGGAGCATAAAGATGTTAAGCTCTCTAAAGGTGATGCGATTATTTTTTCTTCAAAGATTATTCCGGGGAATGAAGATAAAATTGAGCGTATGCAAGAAAATTTGATGGAGCAGGGGGTTGAAGTTATTCGTGAGGAAGAATTTTTGGTTCATACCTCCGGTCATGCCAATCGTGATGATTTGAAAAAAATGTATGAACTTCTTAAGCCTAAAGTTCTTATGCCGGTGCATGGTGATAAGCGTTTTGTTCGTGAGCATCAGCGCTTTGCTTATGCTTTGGGAATTAAGCAAGTGGAATTGTCGCGTGATGGTGATTTGTTCTGTTACAAAGACGGAAAAATGACTTGGTTGGAAAATATTCCGGTTGATGTTTTGGCTGTTGACCGAAAGCAAGTTGTTTCTCTTTCTTCTCAAGTGGTGCGGAATCGCAAACGTATTGCCTATAATTGCAGCGTCTTTATTTCTGTTGTGTTTGATCGTAAGTGGAATCTCAAAGATTTACAGATATCTTCAATTGATATTCTTGATGAGCCTGCTTTTAAGCTTTTGGCAGAAGATATTAAGAAAGATATGGAAGAGCAAATTCCTAAGGCCGTGGCTGATTATAATTACAGAGAACAGCCGATTGCAGATTTTATCAGAAGTCGTATTCGTCGGAAGATTTATAATGTGACGGATATTAAGCCGGTTACGTTTTTCCATATGTATGTGATGGGGCATCAGGCGGTCGGTGAGGTGGAAAAGTCTGAGGAAGGTGACAGTATCCAAGTCTTGGCCGATAATTAAATTTTTTGTTGATTCTGAAAATATTTGAACTATACTTCTTTACCTATGTGATTATTATTTTATGTATCATTCTAAATATTTATTTTTATGGCAAATATTATACTTACCGAAAAGATTTATGCCAGTGCTAATTTTAAGACAACTGTGACGAATTTTGCTGCCTATATGTTGCATCAATATATTCGGACAAATCGTAAAGAGCTTAAAATTCAGCAAATAGGTGAAAGAGTTTATTATGACGATGGGCAAGTTGTAGAAAAGACGCTTAGTCGAGCCATTACATTTTCAATTCCTCGTGAAAATTTTGCTTTTCCGGCAGACAGAAAACTGATGGTTTATGAAATGGTTGATAAGCTTCCTGACGAGAAACCATTTTTTACAATTCAGCTTGTTGGGGTTGGTGCCAGTGGTTTGTTCTTGCCGATAATGCCTTCTTTGTTAGCGAATGCGGCAAAGCGACGTCTGCGCTATTGGTCATCAGATATGCGAATTGATATCTGTTTTCAGCATTTTTATCCTAATGGGAGTTTTGTTCTCAACAGCGAGCGTATCTCATTATTTGATGCAGAACAGCATATTTATACAGCTGCTGAGACTCAGGTATCTGTTCATCCGCGCTTTTGTGATAAAGTCAAAGAAGCTGCCGCACGTGGTTGTGAGCATTTTTTGATAAGTGAAACTAATCGTCATCCGACACCTCTGGAAGGAAAATTTTATCTTTTGCCTCGTTCAACCTATGAGGCTTGGGCAAAACATGCCGTAAAAAGAGGAACCTTGTGGGATAGACTTTGGCGGTGAGTTATGTGTGAAAAAAAACGCGTTCCTCAAGGAACGCGTTTTTTTGTTATACGGCTTTTACGTAATCTTTCATCAGTCTTTTATAACCGGCTTTGTCAAAAATGATTTCAAGCTTGTTGCCTTCGATATTTTTGACGCGTCCGTAGCCAAAGCTTTCGTGATAAACGCGGGCGCCGATGGCGATGCTTGAGGTTTTGTTTTTAGCCTCTTGGCGGGCTTTATTCATGTTTGTCCACGAGTTATAGCCCTGATAGCTGTTGTTATATTGGCGGGTATAGTGATAATCAGAGCCGCCTGAGTCATATTCATATTCGCCGAACTCATCAAGCTCAGGTTTGCTTTTGGCCCAATAGCCCCCTCGATTGTTGTCATAGCGGCTTTCTCGTTGGAAGTAATTAGCGCTTTTGTTGCTCAATTCAATATTAGCGGGAGGGAGCTCGTTGATAAAGCGTGAAGGAATGTTGTTTTGCCATTGGCCGTAAACGCGGCGGTTTAATGCTGTGGTAATATATAATTCCTTTCTGGCACGGGTGATGGCAACATAGGCTAGGCGGCGCTCTTCTTCCAGAGAATCGGCTCCGCCTTCATCCAGACTGCGCTGGTGCGGAAACAGGCCTTCTTCCCAGCCGGGGAGAAAGACTAAGTCAAACTCCAGACCTTTGGCTGAGTGCAATGTCATTAAGGTGACTTTGTCTTTATCTGTTTCATCATCATTATCCATGACAAGGCTGACATGTTCCATAAAGTCAGATAATGTCGGAAATTTTTCGTGGTCGCTCATGACGTTAATTAATTCTTTTAAGTTTTCCAGACGGCCGGGGGCCTCTGCGGATTTGTCATTTTTAAGGTTCTCAATATAGCCCGAATCTTCAAGAATTAATCCGGCCAGCTCGTCGGGAGTGATGCTTTGGTTGGCGGTGCGCCATTCTTTGAATAAGTTCATTAAATTTGATAGGGCGGTTTTGGCTTTGCCGGTTACCAGTCCTTCCGCAAGCTGTTTTTCTACGGCCATATACAGCGAAATATGCTCTGATTGGGCGGTTTGATAAAATTTTTCGATGCTTTTGGCACCAATGCCTCTTGCCGGTTTATTAATTATGCGTTCAAAAGCCAAATCATCGTGAGGTTGCAATACTACTCTGAAATAAGCAATTGCGTCACGGATTTCGGCTCTTTCATAAAACTTGGGGCCGCCGATAACCTGATAAGGTATAGATTCTGATATAAATTTTTCTTCAAACTCGCGGGTTTGAAAGGCGGTGCGGACCAAAACCGCAATCTGGGCGTATTGATAGCCGTTGCGGACATGGTTATCAATTTCTCCGGCAATGTAATTGGCTTCTTCTTCACCGCTATATAAGCTGGTGATTTTAATTTTATGATTTTCAGCATTTCGGGCCGGACTATTCTCTGCAACTTTTAAGGTTTTGCCCAGGCGGTCTTGGTTGTGGCTGATTAATGCCGAGGCCGCAGCCAAAATATTAGCTGTTGAGCGGTAGTTTCGCTCCAAACGGATTATTTTTGCGTCTGGAAAGTCTTTGTTAAAACGCAGAATGTTTTCAATTTCAGCGCCGCGCCATGAATAAATTGATTGGTCATCATCGCCCACACAGCATAAGTTGCGGTGTTTTTGTGACAATAGCCGCAAGAGCAGATATTGGCTGACGTTGGTGTCTTGGTACTCGTCAACCATGATATATTTGAATTTTTCTTGATAAGAGGCCAAAACATTATTATGTGAGAGCAAAATTGTCAGCGTGTGCAAAATGATGTCGCCAAAGTCAACACAATCAAGCTCAATCAGTCGGGCTTGATATTTTTCATAAATATCGGTCAGAATGTTTGCTTTGTAATCTTGTTTGATTTTATCTATGGTTAGTCCTTTATCTTTCCAGCGCTGGATGCTGTCGACAATGCTTTGCGGCGGATATTTCTTGTCATCTATGCCTTCGGCTTCGCAAATCTTTTTAACCAAGCGTTTTTGGTCGTCTTCATTTAAGATTGTAAAGTTGCTGTTTAAGCCAACAAGTTCAGCATGACGGCGTAAAATTTTGACGCAAATAGAGTGGAATGTACCAAGCCAGACCGAATCGGCAGCTTCGCCAATCAGGCCGTAAACGCGTTCTTTCATCTCTTTGGCTGCACGATTGGTAAAGGTGACAACCAGACATTCCCATGGTTGGGCTTTTCTGGAGCTCAGCAGATATGCCAAGCGCGAGGTTAGAACCTTGGTTTTTCCTGTGCCGGCGCCTGATAAAACTAAAACAGGGCCTTGGGTTGTGGTTACGGCTTCTTTTTGTTCCGGATTAAGCTCATCAATCCACGGAAAATGTGGCTCGGTTAAGGCCGAGATATTGTTATAAGTTGTTGGTGCGCTCTCTAATTCAGCTTCTGTCGCGCTTAAGTCAAATATATCTTCCATTTATTACCCGCTGTTTGTAATACTTCTTGTCTTTTTTGCTTGGCGATAATATATATTATATTAAAGTTGTTTGCAAAGGAGTTTTTAGATGGCTGTTACAAATCAGGAAAAATATGTAGATATACCGGCGCAAGTGGCGCAGTCAGGCGATAATGCTTGGAAAAAAGGTGATTATGATGAGGCTCGCAGCCGCTATATTGAGGCCGCTAAGCTCTATGATGTAAATGAAGATTTTGTCGGCGAATCGCAAGTGATGTGCCGATTGGGCGAACTGGAGCTCAGTTTGGAAAATTTTGAGGCGGCAGAAAAGGACTTTTCTTCTGCCATCGCTTTGGTGAAGTCTTTGCCTGATGCCGAAACGGTGCTCGGTGAGGTTTATATCAAGCAAGCGAAGCTCTATGTGGCTCAATATCAGTTTGAAAAAGCTTTGGCCGCCGTTCGTCAAGCTCAAGTTGTTTTGCAAGAGGGAAGTCCTTTGTTGCTTGGTGATGCTTATGATCAAGAAGCTTATATTTATTTGGTTATGGGTGAAGAAGAAAAAGCATTGGAAGCTTATCGCAAGGCTGCAAATTTGTTTCAACAAGAAGGCGTTTCTTTGAAAGAGGCTTCTGTTTTGCGCGCTATGGCTCGGATTATGATGAAAGCCAAAAATTATGATAAGGCACATGATTTGCTGGAAAAATGCCGCGAGCTCTATCGTGAAAACGGCGATATTCTCGGAGAAGCCAGTACTTTGTCGGCTATCGGTACTTTGCGCTTTGTTATCGGTGATATTGCCAATGCACGCAAAGCCTTGATGAAGTCGGTCTTCTTATATGGAAAAGTGGAGCATCATTTTGCCGAGGCTGAAGCCCTTCTTTATTTGGCACGAGTTGAAGCGGCTGATAAAGAGCAAGGCGATTTTGCGCGGGCTAAAGTTCATTATAAAAAATCTATCGAGCTTTATGACTTTTTGCAAAATGCGACCATGAAAAATGCCGTGCTTGATGAATATAATACTTTTTTGAAACGTGAAATGCTTGGTTAGTGAGGTTGATGATGTCTGATGTTCGGAAAAATATTCTTGCGCTGAAAAATTATATGGAAACCCAGATTATCGGGCAGGAGTCTTTGGTTAAAAAATTAATCATTACGCTTTTGGCCGATGGACATGCTTTGGTGGAAGGGGCCCCAGGGTTGGCTAAAACAAAGGCCATAAAAACCTTAGCCCAGTCGATTAATGCAAAATATAACCGTATTCAGTTTACACCGGATTTGCTGCCATCAGATATTACCGGAAGTGATATTTATTTGGCAGCCAAGGGCGAGTTTGAATTTCGCCCGGGGCCGGTTTTTGCAAATTTGGTCTTGGCTGATGAAATTAACCGTGCGCCGGCAAAGGTTCAGTCTGCTTTGCTGGAGGCTATGGCTGAACGTCAGGTGTCTATCGGTGGCAAAAAATATGTTCTTCCGCCGTTGTTTATGGTTATGGCGACACAAAACCCAATCGAACAAGAAGGAACTTATAATTTGCCGGAAGCGCAACTTGACCGCTTTTTGATGTATATTAAAATCGGGCAGCCGGATGCCGCGGCAGAGCGTAAAATCCTGTCTTTGGTTCGCGGTGAGGTTAAAAATCCTGATGTTACCTCTCCGGTTAAGCTTGCTGTTGAAGACATTTTGTCAGCGCGGCGTGAGGTGCTTAATGTTTACATGAGTGAAGCGATTGAGGAGTATCTTATTCAGCTTATTGTCGCGACTCGCCATCCCGAAAATTATGATAAAAAATTAGCGGGGCAGGTTCTGTATGGCGCAAGTCCGCGTGCGACTATTGCTCTTGACCGAGCTGCTAAAATCAATGCATGGCTTGAAGGTAGAGATTTTGTTTCGCCGGAAGATATTCATGCCGTGGTTTATGAAATTTTACGCCATCGCTTAATCTTGACCTTTGAAGCTCAGGCTGAAGGCGTGACAACCGATGATGTTATCAGTGCATTATTGCGATTGGTCCCTCTGCCTTAATCTTAAACCGGAGCGGTAAGTATGGTACTTAAGTCTCTGAAAAACAAAATTCTTGGTTATGCGCCGAAAGATAAAAGCGGTGAGGGGCTGTATGCGACTTTGGACGAGCTGATTGCCCAGCGTCAATATATCTCCTATTTGAAAAATTTTCATCAGCGGCTTAAAGTATCGAATCAAGCCGGAGACGTGAAGTCAGCCTTTAAGGGCCGCGGAATAGAGCTGGAAGAGCTGCGCAGTTATTCTTATGGTGATGATGTGCGTGATATTGATTGGCGCGTTACCGCTCGTAAGCAAACGCCTTTTACTCGTGTGTATGCCGAAGAAAAAGACCGCGAAGTTTATGTTTTGCTCGATTTGTCGCCATATATGGCCTTTGGAACTAAAAAAGAGCTGAAATCCGTGGCGGCGGCCAAGCTTGCGGCTCTTGTCGGGTGGTTGTGTATGGAAAATCGTGATCGTTTCGGAGCTTTGATTTTTGATGGTTCTAATTTAACCTTCTTTAAGCCGAGTAGTAATCGGGCGCTTATGCCGGTTGTGCTGAAGAAAATATCTCAGGTTTCTCAGGCGATTTTGACAGCTGCGCAACAGCCGCAATATCTTCTTGATAAGGCTTTGAAAATGATGCAAAGTTCTTTGAAAAATCCGGCGTCGATATTTATTATCAGCGATTTTAGTTATTTTAGCGAGTCGGTGCAGCTTAGTTTATCGCAATTGGCTCGAAAATCACGAGTCTGTTGTTTGGAAGTTTCTGATGTTTTGGAATTTTCTCCGCCGCCGGCCGGAGAATATATGATTGCTGATGTAAGTGGTAAAAACTTAATCTTTAATACCTCAAATAAGCTCTTTCGCTCTGAATATCAAGAATATTTTTATTCAAGGAGAAATGTCGTGAAGGACTTTTGTCGGCGGTTTCGAGCCTTCTATATGTCGGTTCGTACGGATGTCGACCTCTATAAACAGTTGAAATTTTATTGATTTTTTTAACCGTTTATTGACTTTTGCTTTTTAGAATGATACATTCTAATAGAATTATTCTGTAACTATAATTGAAAAGAGAATATCATGGTTAAATCAAATGACAATAGTGCTTATAAAAGAGGGCAGGAATTACTTGATCAAGGATTGTATCAGGAAGCGGTAGCGCAGTTTGATGAGGCGTTGGCCGAACAGCCCGATTCGTGGAAGACTCTTAATAGCAAAGGTTTTGCTTATCAGAAAATGAGTAAGTATACGGAGGCTGTTGAGTGTTTTGACAAAGCTCTTGCGATTAATCCTCAGTCGGTTGAGGTATTGAACAACAAAGGGGTTACGCTGAGTATGCGCGGCCTTTACAAAGATGCTATCGCTTGTTTTGATCAGGCGGTGGCCGTTGATCCGACTTCTTTGGAGGCTTTGAACGGTAAGGCAATTGCTTTGCAGCATATGTTCTCTTATAAAGAAGCGCTTGATGTGTTGGAACAGGCTATGAAGATTGATCCGAAACACACACAGACGCTTTTAAGTATTGCCGTTACGTTACAGAAACTTAAACAATATGAGCGTGCGATTTCTTTCTTCAAGAAGGTTTTATCCGTTGATCGTTCTAATATCAAAGCTTGGAACGGTGTCGGTGTGACTTATCAGTTGATGGGCGATAATAATTCTGCGCTCAAATGCTTTACAAAAATTCTTAATATTAACAGCCAAGAGATTCAGGCTTGGATTAGTATCGGTTTTGTTTATCAGAAAATCGGTAAGTTTAATGATGCGCTTAAATGCTATAAAAAGGCGCAAATGGTTATTAATAACCGTTATCATCACAAGCTTTATGATGGTTTGGCAAGCTGCTTGACCAAGCTTTCGGAATTTGATCAGGCTATTGAAGTTTATAAACAAATCTTTCAGCGCGAAGAGGGCAAAAAGAAATGGGATGCCCAACGCTCGATTAAGTTTGTTAATAAGCTTAAACGCAAAAAAGCTGTCGGCACACTTCAGCCGCCAACGGTTTCCGGCGGTGATGCTCCGGCAACGGCTGCAAATTAATCAAAAAAAAAGCTTATATTCTTAGTGAATATAAGCTTTTTTACTGTTTGGAAAATTTAAGCAGTGCGAACCGTGTAAATTGTGTTTTCGCGGGTTAGGGGGTAGGTCATATACATACCGGCCTGTTGCGCTTGGTTCATTGCGGCATCAAGCAATCTTTGTTCTGGAGATTTTTGCCATTTTTGTGTATTGGCATCTTTGAGCGTTTCTTCTACAAAGGAAATTTTTTGACGGATGCTTTCAGTTTCAGCAAGTTGGCGCAAATCATTCAGGTTGTCGTGGAGCATTGCACAAAGTTTTCTTTGTGTTTGGTTTTGAAGGCGATGATGTCTACTTGATCGGAGGTTCCTAACAAAATGAAGTTGTGTTGGCCGTGCAGATTTTCAACCGGAATGAGTAATGTTCTTTTTTCCATGATTTAATGTTTTAACTGATTAATAATATGTAAAAAATTTAATATCGAGGTGACTCTATATATTATCTGGAAAATTTTGTTAAGAATTATTTTTTTAGTGTTTTTAAATAATTAATCCGGCTTGCCTACTGAGCAAACCGGATTGTAATGCGTTTGGAAAAAATTATTTCTTTTCGTCGGGATCACGCAGAACATAGCCGCGTCCCCAAACGGTTTCGATATAATTCTTGCCACCGGAAGCTTTTTCCAATTTTTTTCTGAGTTTGCAGATGAAAACGTCGATAATTTTTAACTCAGGTTCATCAATACCACCATAAAGGTGGTTCAAAAACTGGTCTTTGTTTAATGTAGAACCTTTGCGCAAAGAGAGGAGTTCCATAATTCCATATTCTTTGCCGGTTAAGTGCAAGGTTTTGTTTCCGACGGTTACGGTCTGCGTGTCGAGATTGACTTCGACGTCACCGGTGCGGATGATTGAATTTGAATGACCTTTTGAGCGGCGAACAACTGCTTGAATACGGGCCAAAAGCTCAGATTTATCAAATGGTTTGGTCAGGTAGTCATCGGCACCATAGCCCAAGCCTTTAACCTTTTTATCCGGTCCGGTCAAGCCTGACAAAATCAGAACCGGTGTGTTTATCTTAGCTGCTCTCAAGTTCTTCAAAACTTCATAGCCATTCATGTCCGGCAACATCAAATCAAGAATGATGATGTCATAATCATAAAGTTTTCCGATTTCGAGACCGTCTTCGCCCAAGTCTGTTGTATCAACAATCATGCCTTCTTTTTTCAGCATGGTTTCAATACTTTGTGATACTGCGTAGTCGTCATCAACCAGTAATACCCGCATTCGTTTTCCTCCGCCTAAAAAAATGATGTTCTTTTTCTATGGACTCATCTTATTCTCATTTTATTTATTTGTTAACACTTTCTATGCCTCCTGTTAATAATTATTAACGGTTGGGGAAAAATGGCTTTATTCTTTGCGGTTTTTGCTGATTTGTGCTATGAATGAGGAAAATTGTTGGGAGGATTTATTTTGGTTCTTAATTTTGAGGCTATTGCGCAACATGTAAAATCTATTGACGCGGTGACTTATTATGGAAAAGTTACGGCGGTGCAGGGCTTGTTTGTTGAAGCAACCGGCATCCGTTCGCCGCTCACAATTGGTGACCGCTGTTTTGTAACAACGAATCATGGTAAAAAAGTTCCTTGCGAATTGGTCAGTTTTAAAGGAGATTCTTTGTTGCTTATGCCTTATGCTTCACTTGAAGGAATCGGGCCGGGGTGTCGTGTGGATGTTGAAAATTCGTCTCCGGTTATTTATCCTCATCCATCATGGCTCGGGCGTATTGTTAATGCCTTTGGTGAGCCGATTGACGGCAAAGGTGAGCTTTTGAACGGTGATAAGCCTTATTTTATTAAAAGTTCTCCGCCGCCGGCACAATTCCGCGGGCGTGTGCGCGGAAAAGTTGATCTTGGGGTGAGGGCGGTTAATACCTTTTTGACAATCTGCAAAGGACAACGTATGGGTATTTTTGCCGGTTCAGGCGTGGGAAAATCTACGCTGATGTCGATGATGGCTAAAAATACCGACTCAGATATTGCCGTTATCGGGCTTATCGGAGAGCGTGGGCGTGAGGCCAAGGAATTTGTGGAAGATGTGTTGGGCGAAGAGGGATTAAAAAAATCTATCCTTGTTCTTGCAACTTCTGATGAAAGTCCGTTGATGCGTCGTCAGGCAGCTTATACCGCAATGGCTATTTCTGAATTTTTCCGCGATCAAAATAAAAATGTGTTGTGCATGATGGATTCAATTACACGTTTTGCGATGGCGCAACGCGAAATATCCTTAAGTGTTGGCGAACCTCCTGCATCCAAAGGTTATACGCCAAGTGTGTTTGCCGAGTTGCCAAAGCTTTTGGAACGTGCCGGCCCAGGTGTTGAGGGAAGCGGAAGTATTACCGGTTTGTTTACGGTTTTGGTTGATGGCGATGATCACAATGAACCGGTGGCCGATGCCGTGCGTGGTATTTTGGATGGGCATATTGTGCTTGATCGTGCTATTGCCGAACGTAACCGTTATCCGGCAATTAATATTTTGCGCTCTATCTCACGTACTATGCCGGACTGTGATACGCCTGAAGAATATGCCCTTGTTGCTAAGGCCCGAAAATATATTGCGTCCTATGAAGATATGGCCGAGCTTATTCGCCTCGGTGCCTATAAAAAAGGTTCTAATGCCGAAGTTGATGAAGCTATTTTTTATTATCCGAAGCTGGAGGAATTTTTAAGCCAAAAGAAAGGTGAAAAAGTTTCTTTGGAAGAAGGATATCAGCAGCTTGCTGCGATTTTGGCGACACCTTTCAAAGCCTAAGGAATAAGTGCTTATGAAGTCTTCTCTTAAAACTTTGGCTCGGATTCAAAAGTTCAGTATTGATGAACAGCGTAAGCTTCTTAATGAACAGTTGGATGTTGAAGAAAAAATTCTAAATGCCTTAGCTGCCCTTGAAGACGAACTTGTTCGGGAAAAGAAATTTGCCGAAGAAAATCCAAGAATTGGGGATTTTGGTTCTTATTATAAACGCTATCAGGCCAAGAGAGAAGGGCTTGAAGATGCTTTGGCAAAAGTGCGGCAAAAAATTGAGCAAATTCGCGATGTTATTTCAGATATGTTTAAAGAACAAAAAACTTATGAAATTGTCGATAAAAATCGTGCAGCTGTTCAGCAAAAAAATGAAGAACAAAAAATGCAGAAAACCCTTGATGAAATCGGGACAAATGCTTATATCAAACATCATAAACATTAACTTTTTTAGGAGGAAAAATCATGGCTTTTGTTTTAGAAGCTTTGCCTTATGCCGAAAATGCGCTTGAACCTTATATTTCAGCAAATACGATAAGTTTTCATTATGGAAAACACCATCGTGCTTATGTTGATAATCTTAACAAACTTATTGCCGGCACCAAGTTTGAAAATATGTCGTTAGAAGAGATTATTAAAGAAGCTTATGGTAAAGTAGAGTATACTGGAATTTTTAATAATGCGGCACAGGCTTGGAATCATGCGTTTTTTTGGAAGTCGATGTCTGCCGGAGATAAAGCCGTGCCGGCTGAATTGAAAGCAAAAATTGAACGCGATTTTGGTTCTTATGATAAGTTTTGTGAAGCTTTTCTTGAGGTGGCGGTTTCTCAGTTTGGCAGTGGTTGGGCTTGGTTAGTCGAAGATAAAGACGGCAAGTTGTCCGTTCTTAAAACATCTAATGCCGATACGCCAATCGCTCATGGCTTAAAGCCTTTGACCACGGTTGATGTTTGGGAACATGCTTATTATCTTGACTATCAAAACCGTCGGGCTGATTTTGTAAAAACTTTTATCATAAATTTGATGAAGTTTAATGTCTAGTTGATTGGATTTAAAGGGAACTTGTTAATAAGTTCCCTTTTTTGTGTTAAATAAACTTTAACCGGTCTATGCTATTTCTATATAAATTTCCAGAATTGTGTTTGACTAATTTTGTCAAATATGATATGATTAGTCTAATCAGTTCATCCACAAATGGAGAAGTAATATGAATCTTGAGAAATTAAAAGAAAAAGCAGAATCGCTTAAAAAGCATTTGAAAGGTAATGCCGTAGCATATGCTTGCGGTTTAGGGGCTGTTACATTGGTCGGAACCGGTGATTATGAAGTTAAAAATATTATTGGTGCTGATGGACACAGTGGTATAGAGATTGTTAAAGGTAAAGGTAATCTGGCCGGAGGTATTGCTCTTGGAACTTTGGCAGCAGCTCCGCTGTTTTTGGGTGCAATGAAGAAGATGAATCAAGAAGCTCGTCAAAAAGATGAGGCTTCAAAGTCTAAAAATGAAGTTTTGGATGCAGCTTTGATGTCTAAAATGGGGCGTAGTAATGGCTAGTCATGTTCGTAAGGCTAACAATTTTGTTGTGGCCGAAGGTTCTGAAGGAGAGCTCTATATTTATATTGAGGCGTCTCGAGCTCATCCTGAAAAGCCCAGAATTATTTATGATGGACGTGATCATGCTATCTTTTTGCGGTCTCCCGAAGATAGAATAATTTTGGATTATATTCATCCCGAGGTTAGAGAAAAGTTGCGTCAGGCTGAGGGGGTGATTATGGTTGAGACGATTTTAGAAAATATTAAAGATAGTTATGTAGCTGAAATGCAAATTGTTGACACTATCCCAATTGATTGGTCGAAAGTTGGATTGAAATCTTGGGAAGAAGCTATGCTTGAAGCTAAGTGAAAATGTTTTTTTTATGAAGAAAGGCGCTTTTTACAAAAGCGCCTTTCTTTGTTGTGTTCTATTATTTATGTGTAATTGTAATTTTTTTCTTTTTGCATTGCTCTTCGGTTGATTTTGGAATAACAATACTCAAAACACCATCAGCATAGTCCGCTTGGGCTTCATTATATTGCAAATCCCAAGGCAAGGGAATTGTGCGGCTAAATGAGCCATAAGATATTTCTGAGAAGTAATTTCCTTTTCTTCCTTCTTTTGTTTCATGCTTTTTTTCGCCAGAAATAGTTAAATATCCATCAGAAGAAATTTCCATATCGATATCTTTTTCATTAATGCCCGGCATTTCAGCCAAGACTGTAATGTTTTTTTCGTTTTCGGAAATTTCGATTTTGGGTTCAAGCGATTTTAGTGCTGTATTTTCCAGAGGAAAGTCATTCCAGCCGTTTAAAAAGTTGGTTACCAAATCGTTGAAGTCTTTTTGATAACTGTAACGGCGAGCCATATTGTGATTGTGGTCTTTGCGTGTTATTAATGAATCTGCCATTTTAACCTCCTTAAAA
Organism: uncultured Alphaproteobacteria bacterium; assembly: GCA_944391315.1. Taxonomy (GTDB): domain Bacteria; phylum Pseudomonadota; class Alphaproteobacteria; order RF32; family CAG-239; genus HGM16780. Next base: position 20,710 of record CALXTD010000025.1, read on the forward strand.
TTGTGGTAAAAACTCTTTCTAATAACTGAGGTAGTAAGTTATTTGCACAGAATCAAGAGGGGGGAATAATTTTTTTATAATAAATTTTAAAAGTTTTGATTTTTGAAAAAAATGCTTGCAAGATTTGTTTTTTTGTTTTATTAAACATCTATCGTTATGGTCCCATCGTCTAGTGGCCTAGGACGCGGCCCTCTCAAGGCTGCAACACGAGTTCGAATCTCGTTGGGATCACCAATGCAAGCGGCAGGTATAAAAACTGCCGTTTTTCTTTTATAAATCAAGCACTTAATAGAGTTCGAATGTTTGTTTTTTGAAAATATAATTTTGGGAAGTTTTTACGAACTCGTTTATATAAAAGCCTTTGTTTTTCAATAACTTAACTGAGTTTGAATCTCGTTAGGTCTTGGGATTATCATTTATTCAAAAGTCAGATTTGAAACTTGCTTAAAATAAAAGTTTTT
>CALXTD010000026.1 GCA_944391315.1 uncultured Alphaproteobacteria bacterium
CAAGCGCGGCAGTTATTGCACCGATAAGCGCCATCGCCCAAACCCCGACCTGCACCGCAACGCCGGATTGCGCAAGCTTGGGATATACCGAAGCTTCTTGCCCAAACGGCGGCGTCAAATGCCCTTGGGGCGATAAGTGGTTCTGTTCCTCAAGTGAAACAGAAATCTGTTCAAAATATGGCTTTAAATACACCTGCAGCGGCACGGGCTACTCCGGTGGTAGTGGAACAGCCTGTGAAGGAAAATATGCTTCTTGTACTTGCACAAAAGGATATGAGTGGAAAAATGGAAGTTGTTCAACAATTAAGACCGTTTGGCGTCAATGTTCAGGTTATGCAGCGCTTTGTTCTTTAGGAGATATTTTATTCAGTGACGGAACATGTAATACGAATATGGTGTCAGGAAAAACCCCAATAGCAGTTGTCGTTTATAAATCCGATGACGGCAACTGCGGACAAGCGCTTGCATTAAAATCAATTGGAAAGTATTCGTGGGGAGCATACGGAACTGATATTTCGACATTACCGAATTACAGCGGTGCGCCTGCCGCTTCAAAAGATTTTGCAAGTTGTAAGAATAGCGAAATAATAATAACTAAAGCAAAAGGCAGTGCAGCAATAGCTGCTAATGAGTATAGCACTAAAGGAACAAATGCTGGAGATTGGTGCTTACCAGCTGCAGGAATATTTTCTTCTTATTACAATAACCAAAACATCATTAATGCAGGATTTGATAAAGCTGGAGGAACAAAATTTACAATCAGCACCTATGCTTGGTCATCATCAGAATATCGAGAATATTGGGCGTGGTACTCTTACTTTGGCGAATATAGCAATGGTTTAGACCATTGTCCGCAATCTGAAACCTACTGTACTTACATAAAAGGTACCAGCTACGAGGTCCGCCCCGTTCTTGAGTTTTAGTTTTTTATCTTTGTAATTAAAAAAGCGGAGCAAATGCTCCGCTTTTTGTTTTTACCGCATTTTATCTTTTAACAAAGGGCGGCCTCTTTTAATTGCTCGTTTGCGAATCTTGCGGCGTTGGATATTTTCCGTATCAAAACGCTCGCCGATCATGGCAAACATCATCGGCACAAACATGGTCGAAATAAAGGTCGAAACCAACATTCCGCCGACCATGCCCGTTCCTATCGCGTGACGGCTGGCCGCACCAGCGCCGGAACTGATTGCCAAAGGCAATACGCCGAAGGTAAAGGCCAAGGAGGTCATCACAATCGGGCGGAAACGCAATTTTGCTGCCTCAAGCGCCGCATCAACATAAGTTTTACCAGCGTGAACCTGCTGAATCGCAAATTCCACAATCAAAATCGCGTTCTTGGCGGCCAAACCAATCAAGGTAACCAAACCGATTTGGAAGTACAGGTCATTATTTATTCCCCTTAACCAAATGGCTATCAAAGCACCCAAGACCGCAAATGGTACGGACAGAATAACCACAAAAGGCAAAGACCATTTTTCGTACTGCGCCGCCAAAATCAAGAATATCATGATTAAGCCGAAAGCAAAGGCTTGTGTTGACGCACCGCCGGCCAGTTTTTCCTGATAAGCGGAGCCAATCCACGACAAGGTATATTCATCGCCCAAAACCTTATCGGCAACTTCTTCCATGGCGGCAATGGCTTGTCCGGAGCTGTAGCCCGGTGCCGGATCACCCAGAATCTTTGCCGCCGGGAAAATGTTAAAGCGGTTCACCAATTCCGGTCCGGTCACTCTTTTGACTTTTATCAAAGATGACAGCGGAACCAAATTTCCGGTACTTGATTTGACATAGACATATCTTAAGTCATCCGGCGAGCGTCTGAAGCGTGATTCGGACTGCAAGGTTACACGGAAATTACGCCCCAAATAGGTAAAGTCATTAACATACAGGCTTCCGAATGTTGACTGCATGACCGCATAGATTGAGCCAATCGACACATCCATGGTCATGGCTTTTTCTCTATCCAAATCAATCGTATACTGCGGCGTTGAAACCGAGAATGTTGTTTTAACATTAGCCAGAGCCGGATGCTCATTGGCGGCCATAATCAACTCTTCGGTCTTTTTCATCAACTCGGCCGAGCTGCTTCCGGCACGGTTTTGAACATAGGCTTCAAAACCTCCGGTCATGCTCATTCCCATAATCGGCGGCATGCTAAACGAGTAACCGATACCTTCGGGTTGGCTCATGCCGATACCGGTAAAGACATTACTCAAGTAAGATGCACTTTGGTCAGCTTTTTCTCGCTTATCCCAGTTTTTTAGGATAATAAAACTGATACCCGAATATGTGTTTTGGCTCGATGACAGTATGTTATAGCCGTTAATCGTCAATAAGTCTGTGACATTATCATTCTTTCTGACCATGTCCGAAACTTTGGATGTGAATGCTGTTGTGCGCGGCAGAGATGAAGCCGGCGGCATATCATAGGCCATTAACAAGTTACCCATATCTTCCATTGGTACTAAGCCACTCGGAACAATTTTAAATAGAGCTAAAATTCCGATAATCACACCGATAAAACCGCAAACGGCCGTTTTTCGGTTATTGAGAAAGAATTTAACACAAGCTAAATACCCTTCTGTTACTTTCTCAAAAAAGGCGTCAAACCATTTGAAAAAGCCTTTGGGTTCATGCTTGTTTTTCTTAATCAACAGTGCGCAAAGCGATGGTGTTAAGGTCAATGCCATTAAAGCCGAAATAATAACCGAAACGGCAATTGTTACCGAAAACTGTTTATACATAACGCCAGTCATGCCGCCCAAAAAAGCAATCGGTAAAAATACTGCCGATAAAACCAAGGCAATTGCAACAACCGCTCCGGAAACTTCTTCCATTGCCTTTATTGCTGCATCTTTCGGGCTTAGTCCCTCCTCGCTCATTAAACGTTCAACGTTTTCCAGTACAACAATCGCGTCATCCACCACGATACCGATTGCCAAAATCAAGCCGAATAACGTCAACAAGTTTATTGAAAACCCAAGCAAATACATTCCGGCAAACGCACCGATAATCGAAACCGGAACGGCTAATATCGGAATCAACGTTGCACGGAAATTTTGCAAGAACAAATATACAACCAAAATAACCAGCAATACCGCTTCAAAAAATGTATGAATAACTTCTTTGATTGAGGTATTTACGAACAAAGTCGTATCATACGGAATTTTGTAGGTTATGCCTTCAGGAAAACGCTTAGACAGTTCTTCCATCTTTTTCTTGACCTGTTCTGCTGTTTCCAAGGCATTTGCTCCCGGCTGCAAATAAACAGCGAAAGCAACGGCCTTCTCTCCGTTGAATTTTGAATTTACGCTGTAATCCTGCGCACCTAACTCAATTCTTGCAACATCTTTGAGGCGAAGCATGGCTCCATCTGAATCCGTATTCAAGATAATATTGCCAAATTCTTCTGCATTTATCAGACGGCCCTTGGTGTTAACCGAATATGTATATGGTTGCTTTTCATCCATTGGTTCTTGACCAAACTGACCAGCCGCAAACTGTGAGTTTTGGTTTTGAATCGCATTAATCACATCTTGTGACGTCAAGTTATGATCCGCTAACTTATCAGGGCTGAGCCATATTCTCATAGAATAATCTTGCGAGGCGAAAAGCGAAGCACTTCCGACACCTTTAATTCTCTTTATTTCATCCAAAACATTTAACAAAGCATAGTTCGAAACATAAAGCGTGTCATATCTGTCCGTATCTGATTTCATCATAACGACTTGCAGAATTGAGTTTGACTTCTGTTCAACCGTTACACCGTTTTTGGTTACCTCACTCGGCAACTTCGGCGTGGCGGCCTGAACCTTATTGTTTACGTCAATTGTTGCCTGATCAGGGTCCGTTCCGATATCAAACACGACACCAATCGTTAAATACCCGCTTGATGTTGCGTTTGAATACATATATATCATGTTTTGAACGCCGTTGACTTCTTGTTCTATCGGCGCGGCAACCGTATCGGCCAAAACTTCAGCCGTTGCTCCGGGGTAAGTTGCTGAAATTTGGATTTCTGTCGGAACAATGTTTGGATATTGCTCAACCGGCAGAACTTCCATTGATACCAGTCCGGCCAAAATAAAGACCAGAGAGACAACCGTGGCAAATATCGGACGATTGATAAAAAACTTTGAAAACACTACACTTCCCTTTTCTACTTGATTTTATTTATCTTATTCCGTTACACCGGCGGTTGTTGCCTGCTCTGCTGAAATTTGTGCCGAAACAGGCATTCCGGTTCTTAGCTTCATTAAATTGCTGGTGATGACAATATCGCCGTCTTTTAAGCCGGAATCAATTATCCAGCCCTCATCTTCCGTTGATAAACCAGTGATGACATTAACAGGTTCAACTAAACCTTTGTCATTTACTTTATAAACAAAAGAGCCGGTCGAGCCTTGCATAATGGCTTCTTGCGGAACTACCAAGGCATTTAATCTGGTTATGCCTTCCATGACTAAGCGAACAAATTGTCCCGGTTTTATTTTTCCATCCGGATTTGGAAAAACAGCTCTCAATTTGACTGTTCCGGTATTTTCATCAATGGTTGGATTTATGAAATTGACATATCCAATCTCTTTATAAGTATCTCCTGACCCAAGCTTTAGTTTGGCAGTTATTTTGCGGCAAGAATTGGTTGTGCAACCACTGTCTGCTTTTATCAAGCCCTTTTCGCCCATATTTATGAGTGAGCTTATTTCTCCTTCTGAGGCTGAAAAAATCACATAAATCGGGTCTGTTTGGGTGATATGAGTCAGTAAACTGTCGCTACCGGTAGCAGAAATCAAGCTACCTTCCGATTGGGTCTCAAGGCTGGTTAAACCTCCGACCGGCGCAGTTACCGTTGTATAATCTAAATTTAACTGTGCCTCATCCACTTGTGCCTGAGCCATTTGAACAGCTGCCTTTGCCGAATCGAGTGATGCTTGAGCATCGTCTTTTGATTTTTCGCTGACTACTCTTTGTTTAAAGAGTTTTGATATTCTGTCCCAGTCTTGCTGTGTTGACAACAACTGTGCTTTGGCTTGAGCCAACTGTGCTTTGGCTTTATCCAAAGCAACTTTATACTGTGCCGGATCAATTTCGAACAAGACATCGCCGGCATTAACTCTTGAGCCCTCGGTATAATTTCTTTTCAGCAATATACCTCCAACGCGGGCTCGTATCTCAACTTCTTTTGAGCCCTGTGCTCTTCCCGGAAATTCAAAACTTAAAGGAATATCTTGAGGTGTAACTTTTATGGCTGCAACCGGCATTGCCTGTTGCACTACTCCCCCTTGTCCGGCATTATCATTACTTTTTTTACAGGCCGTAAGCGCTAATACGCCGGCGACAACTATCATAAGTTTATATATAGGTTGCATGGATATATCCTTTACTTTTAGGTTTTCGTTTGGTTTTAGCCTATACTATTTATCTTAAATTTCTAGCTTTTTTTATCGTGTGTTTTTTCTGTGCATAATTTATATAGTAAAAAAAAATTGTATTTCAAAAAAAATCTCCATTGAAAATTCTTTTTCCGTTATTAGCTTTTTTATGAATTTTTTAACTTTAACTTTACTATGGAGGTTTGTATGACTACTCAAGGTGTTCGCTATCCAACTTTTGCCTTTATTACAGCCGGTGCCGGTCAATCTGATGATGGTATTCCCCCTCAACCATTTGAAACATTTTGCTATGATTCGGCTTTAATGCAAGCTCGTATCGAAAATTTTAACATTGTTCCTTATACTTCTGTTCTCCCTAAAGAACTCTTTGGAAATATCGTTCCCCTTAACGACAAAATTGTTTCTCAATTCAAACATGGGGCCGTTCTTGAAGTTATTATGGCTGGCCATGGGGCAAGCCGTGATGAACACAAGGCTATTGCTACGGGTATCGGCGTTTGCTGGGGTAAAAATAAAAAAGGTGAGCTCATCGGTGGTTGGGCTGCTGAATATGTTGAGTTTTTTGACACTCAAATCGATGATGAAATTGCTAAAGGTCACGCTGAAATGTGGCTTAAAAAATCTTTGAATCATGAACTCTCTATTCGCGGTGTGGAAAAACATTCCGAATTCCAGATGTGGCATAACTATGTTAACATTACTCAACAATTTGGCTTCAGCTTGACGGCCATGGGCTTTTTGAACTTTGAACATGCGGCTCCGGCTAAATTGTAATTCTCTTTTAACCCGTCCCGACATGCTCCCCCATGTCGGGCTTTTTTTCTTTTATTAGGAATTTATCATGATAAAAAAATCTCAAAAAAGTTCATCACCTCAGCCTGATGATGACAACAAGCTTGGTGTTTTGGCTTTAGCGGCAATTGTTGTCAGTTCTATGCTTGGCGGTGGTATTTATAGTTTGCCGCAAAATATGGCGGCTGGAGCTTCGGCAGGTGCGGTTCTGCTTGCTTGGGTAATTACCGGTATCGGTATTTATTTTATTGTTCGTACTTTTTCTATCCTCTCTTTAGCACGTCCTGACTTAAAAACCGGTATTTATTCTTATAGTCGTGCCGGCTTTGGGTCTTATACCGGTTTTACCATCGGCTGGTCCTATTGGCTGTGTCAGGTTTGCGGGAATGTCGGTTATGCCGTGATTACCATGGATGCTCTTAACTACTTCTTCCCGCCATACTTCCAGGGCGGAAATAACCTTGCTTCCATTATCGGTGGTTCGCTTATTATCTGGGGCTTTAACTTTATGGTCCTTAAAGGCATTAAGCAAGCCAGTATTGTCAACACCATCGGTACTGTCTTGAAAATTATGCCGCTCATCTTGTTTATCATCATCATGCTGTTTGTCTTCTCTCCGGCTGAATTTGATTTTGACTTCTGGGGCGAATCAGCCGCTTCCAAAGCCAAGCTTGGCAGTCTTGAAACTCAAATCAAAAGCACCATGCTCGTCACCCTTTGGGCCTTTATCGGTATTGAAGGTGCGGTTGTGATGTCTAACAAGGCAAAAAATGTTCAGGAAATCGGCAAAGCCACCTTCCTCGGATTTATCTCTTGTCTTGTTATCTACATTTTGCTTTCACTCACACCGTTCGGCTATATGTCACAAGCTGAAATTTCTTCCGTGACGAATCCGTCAACCGCCGGAATCCTTGAAAAAGTTGTCGGCAAATTGGGGGCTTGGTTGATGAATATCGGATTGGTTATTTCCGTCCTTACAAGCTGGCTCGCTTGGACGATTGTTACCGCACAAATTCCACAAGCCGCCGCTCAAGACGGTACCTTTCCTAAAGCCTTTACCAAAGAAAATAAGGTCGGTTCACCTTCGGTTTCTTTGTGGGTGACCAGCGCTGCCATGCAAATCTTTTTGTTGTTGGTTTACTTCTCTAACAATGCATGGAACACCATGCTCAGTATTACCAGCGTTATGGTTCTACCGGCTTACCTGACCTCTTGTGCTTATTTGTGGAAAATGTGTTCGGATGGGGAATATCCTTCACAAAACCTGCCGATTAAGCGTTCAACTGCTCTGGTAACCGGTGTTCTTGGCTCTATCTTCGCACTGTGGCTTATTTATGCGGCCGGACTCAAATATTTGCTCTTAGCCGATGTCATTCTTGTTCTCGGCATTCCTGTCTTTATTTGGGCAAGAAAGCAAAATAACCCTACCGAGCCTTGTTTTCAGCCTCATGAAAGATGGTTGGCCGGGTTGTTAGTCATCGTTGCGCTGTGGGCGATTTATGCTTTTGCGCATGGGTTGATTAATCTGAACTGATTTCTCTTTACGCAAAAAAAATACGGTAGGTCTTTCCTATCGTATTTTTTTATCGTTTCTATAGACAAAAAGTATTGAAAAATTATTTTTGTTGTGATACTTCTTATACACATTATCTCTTATTAGGAAAAAGTTTGAACAATATGTTTCCGGCATGGGAAATCAAAAAATTTTTTGACGGTCGTACTGAAAGTTTTTACTTAAATGTTTTCACCGGCGAAGTTAAAGCAGACTGGCTAAAGCAAAATGTTTTTATTTCTGTCGGGAATAATCAGAAAAGTATACAGCTCGGGGCACTGAACCTTGCGTATCGACAGAAGAACATGATTATCAAATTTTGAATATGCATAAAGCCCGTTTTTAATGACGGGCTTTTGCTTTTTATCATTTCTTTTTAATGGCGATATTTCTTTATCGCTTCTTCATTGCGTTTGAACATCTCATTGGTGCCAAAATCTTCCAAATCAACCGGAAGTCTTCTTCTCCAGTTTGGATGTTTGTCGCGGTCAACTCCGGGGAGGTTTTGACGCTTATCTACTTCTAAGATATTTTCCAGCTCTGCCAAAAATACCGTACTCGGCGCACTTGAGACAAAGGCATTTGCCGCTTCGGCCATTCCCTCCGGATAGCTCTCACCATAGAGGTAGTCGCCGTGTCTGAATCTGTCTTGCGGCCATACGCCTGATTTGTCTATTGCTTTCAGAAGTTTTTGGCGGTCATTTTCGCGGTCATGATAATTATTCTGCATAACCTCGTCGCTCGGCAAAATTCCGGCTTTTCTTGAATCGGCAATATCATAGCCAAACCACCACATTTTCAGCGGCGCCATATCGTGACTGCCAATCGAAACAAACGCTTTTTGCGGATATTCTTCAGGAGGTAAGAAATCACCACCCCAACCGACTTCACGTTCAGCCCACAAAACGCTCAATGCATAAATATTTTTGCTTTCCAATGCCTCTAAAAATCCTTCAGGAACATTGCCCAAGCTTTCTCCGGCCACAACGCATTGATTCAAAATACTCTCTATGGCGACAATATTCATCATGTCTTTGAAATTATAGAGGATATATGTTCCTTGGGTGCCTTCGTTCGGAATAACATACAAGCGCATTAAGCTCATGACATGGTCTATTCTCAAGGCGCCGGTATTGCGCATATTGGCGCGCATAATTTCAATCAATGGCTCATAAGCCTTGGCCTTTAAGGCAAAGGGATTGAAAGCTCCCAAGCCCCATTTTTGTCCGCCGGGGAAGAAGGCATCAGGAGGGGCTCCGGCACCGGACTCGGCAATAAAGACATCCGGATTGCTCCAAGATTCCGCACTGTCTTGTCCAACGCCAACTGCCAAGTCACGATAGAATCCAATCTTAAGCCCTTTGTTTTTGACCTCAGCGGCTGCTACATCAAACTGGCGAGATGCTTCAAACTGCAAATATTTGAAAAAGCCAATTCGGTCTTGATGAGTTTCGGCATATTCTTTAACTGCAGGCGATGACGGATTGCGATATTTTTCTTCCCAAGCACGCCAGCCACCCCAAACACTGTGGCAACGCTCCTCGTACAAGGTTTCAAACACTGCTAATTTATTCAGCTCTGCGCCCTCTCTTGTGCAATAAGCTTCAAATTCTTTATATCTGGCGCTTTGCTTATCGCTCATCATGCGGTGATAAAATGTTTCAAGCAATTTTATCTTTAAGGGATAAATTTCTTCATAGCGAATTATATCCGAGCGACGATATTCTTCAACTTTTTCCCACAAGCCGTTCATGTCTTCGGTGCGGTACTCCGGAACAGCCTCAATGTCAATATATATCGGGTTTAAGAACAAGCGGCTGACCGACAAATACGGGCTGGCATTCTCAGGATAATTATGCTCCAACACATTCAAAGGATTTAAGCCAATTACATCAGCTCCCTGATTGGCACAGACATCTACAAAATTTTTCAAATCCGTAAAATCACCGACACCCCAGTTTCTTTTGCTCTTCATTGCATATAGCTGTAATGCATAGCCCCAAAGCTTTTGCGACATGGCTTGATTGTCATAGCATCTTTCAGGGGCAACCGCCAGCACGGTTTTATATTTTTTTCCGGCGGCTTCAACCGTCATATCATAATAACCAACAGCCAAATCGTTGGTTAAGCGAAATTTGAGCTTGGTGTAATTCATAGAATGGATTGTTCTGTCTTCATTCTCTATCCACTCGATTTGTCCGATGAGTTCTTCTCCGTTTTGGCGGCTTTTTAATTTTATTTCACCAATGGCTTGTTTATCTTCAGTCTTGGTGACAATATCAAAAATCTTGTCTTTTTGTTCGACAACATAAACCGGCTCTAAGGCCTGTTGCCAACGACGATTTTCAATAGCCTCAAGTGAGCGATCAATAGCTGCATCATCCTTTGCACTGTATCCTAACTTCTCAACAAAAAACTTGATAACATCTTCGCTTATCTCATATTTTTTGCGATCTTGTCCGGCGTCATAATACTCGGTCAAAATTCCCAGTTTGTCTGCAAGCTGCTGCAGTTTTTCGCTTACCATATTTTTCTCCTATTTTTTGATTTCAATAACTAATGTGCTCCATGCCGGAACTTTTATCATCTGATGACTACCGAGCTTACTGCTCTGATTGAACTTGCCACTGCTGTCTAATGCTAATTCCCAAGTATTGCCTTCTAAGGCAGGAAGTCTCCATGATATATCGGAAGATTCCGCATTCAATATCGTCAGAACAAAACTGCGATTGTTATAAACGGCATAAGAAAGGCTTCTTCTATTATGATCATTCCAATCGGCAACGCTAAACTCAACCCCTTTTTCCGTAAACCAGGCTAAGTCTTTATACCCCTTACGCCCCTGACTTTTTCCTTCAAAAAACTTTTTACGATTAAATATCTTTAGTCGGCGGCGGAGTTTTATTGCCTTGCGGATAAAGCGGACCATGTCTCTGTCTTTATCCATAACCGCATCCCACACCAACCAGTTGATAATATTGTCCTGACAATAAGGATTGTTATTTCCAAAGCGGGTAGTCGACAGCTCATCTCCGGCTAAGATTATCGGAACGCCATAGCTCATCAGCAAAGTTGACAACATCGCTTTTGCACGGCTACGACGATTTTCCTTTACAGTAGCGTCATCAGTTTCACCTTCGACGCCGGAGTTCCAACTCCAATTGCTGTTTGAACCGTCACGGTTTTCTTCGCCATTTGCCAGATTATGCTTGCCGTTATAACTAACCAAATCTCTTAGGCAAAAACCATCATGCACCGTTACAAAATTGACACTGCTCGTAATATTTCTGTTCTCATGATTAAAGACATCACTTGACCCGCTTAAGCGGCTTCCCATTTCAGGAATTTGATAAGTGTCTCCCTTCCAAAAGCGTCGGATGCAATCTCGATATTTGTCATTCCATTCGTGCCAGCCGGGCATAAACGCACCGACCTGATATCCGGCATAGCCAGTATCCCACGGCTCTGCAATCAGTTTTACCTTGCTCAATACGGGATCTTGTTTTATGGCATATAAAAATCCGCTATCTCTTTTGAAGTCTGTTTTGTATCGGCACAAGGTGGTTGCAAGGTCAAATCGGAAGCCATCGACATGCATTTTCTCAACCCAATAGCGCAGAGAATCCATAACCAACTCCAGCACATAAGGATTTTGAACATTAAAGCTTGCGCCGGTTCCGGTGCTGTCGTAATAATAGCGCTTGTTGTCTTTGCTCAGCGTATAATAAGACGCATTGTCTATGCCGCGATAGCACAAGGTTGGGCCAAGTTGATTGCCCTCTCCCGTATGATTGTATACGACATCAAGATAGACTTCCAAGCCTTTTTTATGCATGGCTTTGACCATGTCTTTAAATTCATCAATTTCGCCCCTTACCAGATAATTCTGCTCAGGTGCAAAAAATGAAAAGCTCTCATAGCCCCAATAGTTATCATTCACCCAGCCCTTACGGTGGCGATTTCCAAAAAAGGCATGTATCGGCAAAAACTCAACAGCGCTTATGCCCAACCACTTCAAATAATTCAAAACGCTCTTGTGCGCCATGCCGGCAAAAGTTCCACGCTTTCTATCCGGTATAAGCGGATGAAGCTTGGTATAGCCACGAACATGCGTTTCATAAATAATGGTTTCTTCTATCGGTGTTTGTGGAGAAATATCTTCCTCCCAGTCATAGTCATCTTTTACCACAACTGATTTTGGGACATAAGGCGCGCTGTCAAGACTGCTGAACGACAAATCTTTTTCCGGACTGTCCAGATCATAACCAAAGATTGCTTTATGCCATATCAGCTTGCCGACCAGTTTTTTACCATAGGGGTCTATCAATAATTTGTTTGGATTAAAACGATGTCCTTGCTCCGGCATATAAGGGCCGTAGACACGATATCCGTACACCTGCCCTGCACTCAACCCAGGAATAAATATGTGCCAGATATTATTATCGTTTTCTTTGATTTCGTAGCGCTTGATTTCCTCAGCGCCGGTTTTATCAAATAAGCAAAGTTCTACCTTTTCGGCATGAGCCGAATACAACGCAAAGTTTACGCCTTTTCCATTATCATATGATCCTAACGGATAAGGGTTTCCGCTTTGCGGTTTCGGCTCTGCCATATTGGTTCTCCTTAACACTTAATACTTATTACTCTTCTCTTATCGGCTTAATAACAACTGTCGATAATGGAGGAAGGGTTACTTTGATTGAACGAGGCTTGTCGTTCCAGCTAATATCTTCAGCATTCATAAAGCCCTCATTCTTAACGCCGCTACCCCAGTAGTTTACGTCATCACTGTTAAAGATTTCTTGATATTTAATTCCTTCATAAACACCAATACGATAATTATGACGAACAACCGGTGTAAAGTTGCAAGCAACAATCAGATAATCTCCGGGTTTTTCACCTTTTCTCATATAGGTGATGACGCTATCGTTAGCGTTTGAATGTTCAATCCACTCAAAACCACGGTAGTCAAAATCAATCTGATACAAAGGTGCGTTGCCTTTATACATCAAGTTCAAATCACGGACGCAGTTTTGCATTCCTTTGTACATCGGATAGTTTAGCAAGAACCAGCGAAGTCCTTCTTCCGAATTCCATTCCCAATCTTGGCCAAACTCACAGCCCATGAACAATAATTTCTTTCCGGGGTGGGTATACATAAAGCCGTAATAAGCTCTCAAGTTGGCAAATTTTTGCCACTCATCGCCCGGCATTTTTGCAAGCATTGAGCCTTTGCCGTGAACAACTTCATCGTGAGATATCGGCAAGATAAAGTTTTCGTTAAAGGCATATAACAGACCAAAGGTCAACATACCATGATGATATTTGCGGTGAATTGGTTCATGCGAAATATAACGCAATGTATCATTCATCCAGCCCATATTCCATTTATAACCAAAGCCCAAGCCGCCCATAGATGTCGGACGAGAAACCATCGGCCATGCGGTTGACTCTTCAGCGCAGGTAAAGGCGCCTTTGCACTGACCATAAACCAACTCGTTCATCTTGCGGATGAAAGATATGGCTTCAAGGTTTTCATTACCACCATGGTTGTTTGGAATCCATTCTCCGGGTTTGCGAGAATAATCCAGATAAAGCATTGAGGCGACAGCGTCAACGCGCAAACCATCAATATGAAATTCCTTCAACCAATATAGCGCACTGGCGCACAAGAAATTGCAAACTTCATTGCGGCCATAGTTATAAATTTTTGTACCCCAATCTTTGTGTTCACCTTTGCGCGGATCTGCGTGTTCATACAGATGTGTACCATCGAGCTCAACCAAGCCGTGACCATCTTTGGGGAAGTGAGCCGGAACCCAGTCCATAATCACAGCAATACCGGCTTGATGGAATTTATCAATCAAGTAACGCAAGTCATCCGGTGTGCCAAAACGAGATGTCGGTGCAAACATACCAACAACCTGATAGCCCCAAGATGCGTCTAACGGGTGCTCGGCCAAAGGCAAAAATTCGACATGAGTGAAGCCCATGTTTACAACATAGGGAACCAAGGTATCGGCCAACTCACGATAGGTCAAAAATTCGTTACCATCTTTGCGGCGCCATGATCCTAAATGAACCTCATAAATCGACATTGGTTTATCAAAAGAGTTATGCTCTTCACGATAGTTCATCCAGTCATTATCCGACCAAATGTATTTATCAATATTGTAAACAACAGAGGCTGTATTCGGTCTTTTTTCAGCATAGAATCCAACCGGATCTGACTTGGTCAAAATATAATTTTCGTGTGTTTTAACTTCGTATTTATAGAGTTCGCCCTCACCGATATTGGGAATGAAAATATCCCATACGCCGCAGTTAATATTTTTGCGCATAACGTTTACGCGGCCGTCCCAATTATTAAATGCTCCGACAACAGAAACTCTTTTTGCATTAGGTGCCCAGATAGCAAAACTTACACCCTTGACGCCTTCCATTTCTCTGACATGGGCGCCCAGGATTTTATACATATTCAAGTGATTTCCTTCAGACAAGAGATAGACATCAATATCACCTAATGTGCAAGGAAAACGATAGACATCTTCCTGCTCATATTTTTCACCTTTATCATTTTCTATTCTGAACTTGTATGAAAAATTATCAGCCGCACCGAGGTTGATTTGATAGAAGCCGCGCTCATCTAACTTTTCCATAAAACCAAGTGATGATCCATCAACTTTGTTGATAACTTCTATTGAATTCGTATGAGGTTGATAGGCTCTTATAAAGACCTCTTTTGACCCCTTGTTACGGTGTATTCCCAGCACCGCAAATACGTTTCCATGATCACCATTGATGATTGCTTCCATTTCTTCTTTTGATAATAAATTTTCCATTCGGCGTCCCCCTAACTGGCCTTTCACATAATTAGATTAAACTCAGCTTTTATCTATAATAGATATGAAATTTTTTGCAAGCAAATTAAGTGCGAATTTCAACTTTTTTTAATTATCTTTCAAAAACAACAGATTTCTTGTTGACGTATTAATTTTTGATTGTATATTTATTAGTGTTGACCAAACATTTTTTATTTGGAGTTAGTTATGGTTAAATTAAACGAAAATGCAATCCGTGAAGCTGCTTATTACAACTGGCAAAATGCCGGCTGCCCGCAAGGACAGGATGAGTACTTCTGGTCTTTGGCTGTTGAACAGCTTTCTAAGAGCTGCAACTGCTCTTGCAAAACTTCTTCTGCTAAGAAATCTACTTCTACTGCAAAGAAGTCTACAACAAAAAAATCTAAGTAATTTTAGTTTTTTAGTTGGATTTATAAGGCTTTGCTCGTTTGGCAAGGTCTTATTTTTTTATCTTTTTTGAGCAGTAATCACATATCCCATGACGGCATTTCCGCCTTCGTTACGGAGCTTTTTACGTTCAATTTTTTCCACATCAAAACAGCTTTTTTTCAGCACTTCTCTAACATAATTTTCGCTATGTAAAAAACGCCCCGACGGATGCAAACAATAGCTCTTTTTATCATAATTATTTTCGCTTATGGTGAAAATTATTCTGCCGTTTTCTTCAAGATTTTTATTCACATATTCGAACAGTTCATTAAGCTCTCCAAAGTATGTAAAAACATCGGCTGCAACCATCAAATCATAAGGTGTTTCACAAGATTTTAAATAGCTGATTATTTCTTGATTTATCAGTCTTGAATATTTATTTTTTGCGGCGGCTTCTTCTAACATTTTTTTGGAAATATCTATGCCTTCAAGGCATTTTTCTGAAGCATAAGAATCCAAAAATTCACCACATAATCCGGTGCCGCAACCCAAGTCAAGAATCCGCAATTTGGGGTTCTTTTTTTTGCCGTAAAGTTTTTCTATTTCTTGGCGAATCAAATCCGGTGCACAATAATCCAAAGACGATAAAACCTGTTCAAAATCGGGAGCAAAAATATCAAATATATTTCTGACATAACTTATGTCTGCACGCTTAATTTGCGCGTTTCTCATCAATGCGTTGGCCGTGTATTTTACGATTGGATTTGTGCCATATTTTTTTACCCAAAGTTCAACACATTCGAGCACGGAATCCAAGCCCTTTTCCATAGCAATTTCATAAAACAAATAACCAATATTTATCTGGTGAGAATTATCCCCTTCTTCACCTAATTCAACAGCCTTCCATGCGGCGCTTAACGACTCTATATAGTTACCGTTTTTTTGATAGCTCTGACTCAGATAATTATACAACCAGGGATCATTTTTATCTCTTTTTAAGGCCTCTTTAAAACAGGTTATCGACTCCGGATATTTTTCAAGCTCATTATAAGCATTTCCCATAATCGTATAAGGCAATTTGCTTTCAGGATGAATTTTTATTCCTTGAGCTGCGCATTGCAATGCTTCTTTATATTTTTTTAGCTCGCAACAACAATTTGCCCAATTTATCCAAGCCGAAAAATTTTCGGGCGCATGTTTTACTGCCTCACGATAATATTTTATGGCCTCTTCAAATTTTTTATTCACATAATAAACATTGCCGGCTGTTACCCAGATACTGGCATTTGACGAATCGCTTTTTAAAATATCACGGCAGAGCTTGAGTGATTTTGCATAATCACCGCTCTCATAAAGGGCTATTGCCTTATCTATTTTTCCGCGTAAACCGAACATTTTCCTTAATCTTTTACTTTTATTTGCATATTTAATCATTTTTTAGTAAAAAAACTATTGACGAATAAAAATATTTATTATATTTATTGTGTCGTTATCTCGATGGGGGTATGGCGGAACTGGTAGACGCGCTAGACTCAAAATCTTGTGGCCTCAGGCCGTGTCAGTTCAAGTCTGACTACCCCTACCAAATTGAAAAGACTAGTTTTTCTAGTCTTTTTTTTGTTTTTACGAATCGGTTTCATTCTGACTTTTTGCGTTTATTCTGTGCATATAGATTCAAATACTTAGCGTTATATATCAGCATGAAAATATCGAATTTCTTACAAGAAAATTTATCAGAGCTATTAACAAGCAAAGATAGTTGTTGACTATTACTTATAAGGTATTGACAATTCCCTTATAAAATGTTATTATTCAATAGTTTAAAAGGAGTACCTTTATGTTTTCTGCAGAAAAAGTGTTACATGAAATTATGTTTTTGTTGTCTATAAATGATGGCAGAATGAACTTGCTAAAGTTAATGAAAGAGCTTTATCTTGCGGACAGGGAGTCTATTAAAGAACGTGATACTTCCATTTCCGGTGATGATTTTTGTAGCATGCCACATGGACCGGTTCTTAGCCGAACGCTTAATGTTTGTTATGATTTGCCTAATAATGCTTGGGCTGAGTATCTTGATAAGATAAGCACAGTTTATCATCCAGATATTGCCATCCGAAAAATGATAGATGTTGATTTGCTAAGTAACAAAGATAAAGAGTACCTAACTAGCGTATCTGAAAGATTTAAAAATTATTCGCCCTATCAGTTAGAACTTTATACACATAAATTGCAAGAATGGGTTGATCCTCATGGAAGCAGCCGAAAAATTAGATACGCCGATGTAATGAGAGCACTTGGAAAAACTGAGCAAGAAATTCTTGAAGCAAAAAAAGAATATGAGCAGTTAGAAACTCTTTATACTTTAGGAAATGCCTAATGGATTATAAAGGATGTTGTTTATGGGCACCAGATATTCCTAATGAAGATGCACCCCATTATGTTATTGTTGCTTCTGATAAAAATTCTAAAAAAGAATATTTGGTTGTTGCTATTTCCTCAATAAAATATAAAGATGATGGTTCTGCAAAATATTATGATGATGCCTGTGTTTTATCTGTTGATGATATATCAGATGCAAACGGAAAAAATATTTTGAAAAAGCCTTCTTTTATCCGTTATCAATATGCCTTAACTCTTAATGTCGATGAACTTTTGGAACGACAAATATTGGGAGGTTATCAGTTAATGTGCAAAATTAGCGATAGTTTATTAGAAAGAATCCGCCTTGGGGGACTTAAATCTAGAGAACTTCCTCCTCGATATCTTTCATTTTTTAAAGATTGATTTTTGATAATTGATTCTGTAAAAGCTTTCTTATCCAATTTCTTCGCTGATTGTCAGCCAATCTTCTTCGGCTTTAGCTAAAGCGGTTTCTATTTCTTTTAGTTCTTTTTGCAAAGAAATGATTTCTTGCGTTGTCAGCTGATTTTGAAATTTGTTTTCTATTTCTGTTTTTCTACTGCTTAGTTCTTCCATAGCTTTTTCGGCCTGACGAAGTTTTTTCCGCAGTTCTTTCTCTGCGGCTTTTTGTTCTTGCACCTTAAGCTTGGCTTGTTGTTTTTGACGTTGTTCTTCTTCCTTGGCCTTTTTTTCTTGTTTGTTTTCTTTGCTGGTCAGCAAGAGCTTTTTATAATCCTCCATATCTCCATCATAAGGTCTGCAAGTTCCTCCATGGACCAACCACAAATCATCAGCCACGGCATCAATCAAATATAGGTCGTGGGCGATTAAAACGACAGCACCGCGATATTCGTTTAAGGCCTCAGCCAAGGCCTCTCTGGCCGCCATATCCAAGTGGTTGGTCGGCTCATCAAGTATCAGCAAATTAGGTGCTTGATAGCTTATTGACGCAAACAGCAATCGGGCCTTTTCGCCGCCTGACATTAGTTCAATTTTGGTTTGAGATTTTTCCTGCGTTAGGCCGAATCTTCCTAAGAAAGCACGAATCTGTGTTTCGGTTGATGCCGGAGGCATTATTCCTGCCATATATTCGGTCGGAGTTTGATTAAGCGGCAATTCTTCGGCCTGATGTTGGGCAAAATATCCGACTTTTAATTTCGGGGTTCTTCTTATCTCGCCCTTCATCGGCTGCAATCGCTCTGACAAAAGTTTGGCAAAGGTTGACTTTCCGTTGCCATTTGCACCGAGCAGAGCAATGCGGTCATTTTCGACAATGCTTAGGTTTAATTTTCGCAGAACTTCTTTGCCGTCATACCCTACCGACACATCTTCCATATTTATCATCGGTGATGCCACTTCTTCGGGAATCGGAAAATCAAACTTGGTTTGCGCTTCATTTTCCGGCAAGGTTAGCACCGGCATTTTTTCAAGCATTTTAAGTCGGCTTTGCGCTTGTTTAGCCTTTGTAGCCTTATAGCGAAAACGCTCTACAAAACTCTCCAGATGTTTGCGGCGTTGCTCCTGCTTTTTGAACTGACGTTCTTGGGTTTCTCTTTGCTCTGCCCTCAATCGGCAAAAGCGGTCATAATTGCCCGTGTAGCTGACTAATTTTTTATTTTCAAAATGGATAATTCCGTCACAGATTTCATTTAGAATCGAGCGGTCGTGACTGATGATTATCAAGGTGCCACGGTAGCGTTTTAAATGTTCGGTCAACCAAATTGAGGCCTCCAAATCCAAGTGGTTGGTTGGCTCGTCCAGCAACAAAATATCTGACGGACGAAACAATGCCGCCGCCAAGGCCAGTCTCATTCTCCAGCCGCCGGAAAACTCTTTTATCGGGCGTTCAAAATCAGCATTTGCGAATCCTAAGCCATTCAAAATTTCTGCCGCGCGCGCCGGTGCCGAAGCGGCTTCTATCACCTTTAATCTTTCGTGAATTTCGGCTTGTTCTTGCGGGCTAACCTGTTCCAGTTTTTGCAATAATTCTGCTCGTTCTTTATCTTGAGCCAAAACATAATCAATGATTTTTACCGACGTATCACCGATGTCTTGCGCCACATAAGCCACCCTTGCGTGCTCAGGAAAATAAACGTCACCGCTTTCGATTTCAAGTTCTTTTTGAAACACGCGAAACAAGGTTGATTTTCCGCAACCGTTATAGCCGATTAATCCGATTTTTTGCGAATCGCCGATATGGGCCGAAGCCCCTTCCAAAAGAACTTTTGCACCAATGCGCAAGGTAATGTTGTTTATATCTATCATTTTTATTCTTATCTGTTTTTGTTTCTTTTTTGGCCTGATGTTAAAGTTTTTTTGCGCAAATTGCAACCTTAAAGAGTTTGTTAGTTTTTGCGTGATATGGTGCAGGATAATTTATAAGGAGAATCGATTATGAAACTGTCTCAACTTATTTCAAAAACAAAGCTTGTTGCGTCCTTGCCGGATATGGAAATTTCAGGGCTGACTTCTGACTCGCGCAAGGTTCAAAAAGGCT
>CALXTD010000027.1 GCA_944391315.1 uncultured Alphaproteobacteria bacterium
AGCAGTGATTATAAATACACTTGTACAGGGGCATATGAATACGGCAGGGGGCAGTCTTGCGGGGGAAAATATAAGGAATGTGGTTGTTCTGAAGATCCTGATTATTGTGTTAGCTGGAATGGTGATAGCTGTGTAGAGACTGGTTATAGAGGCCAAAAGCGTAGGATAAGGTATTATTCATCTGAGTCTGATTGTGCTCCAATGACCGAAAAGGGGACCACTTTTTACCATGCTGACATAGAATATTATTGCGTATTAAATATTAATGGTGAAGAGCCCCTATGGGGTACAAGTTATACAGGTGGTGAAATCTCGGTTAGTAGATGTAATCAGCTTGTAGGAACTGTTGAATCTGAGCTTTTACAGGGATTTATTAATAGTTGCTGTTATTCAGATTAAATTATGGCTGTTTCATGCATTCACATAAAAGAAACGAAATTTTCTTCGTTTCTTTTATGTGAATTACTTTATGGAAAGTTTTGAACTTATTTTGAGTCTATTTTTTATTGCAATTACAGCCTTTGTGGCATTTATCGTCTTCGTGGCAATGGCAATCATCGCCGCAAGTGCAATCTTTGTCGCAATGGCAGCCTTCGCTGCACTGGTGGTTTTCGTCGCAGGTGCAGTTGTCGCCGCAAGTGCAATTCGGGTTTTTGCATTTTGGATTATTGCAACTCATGTTTTTTCTCCTTTATTAAGTCTTTTCTAAAATCTAATTTAGTCTTTTGATTTTGGATTATCAAGGTTTTTGTGATTTTAGTACCCAACCTTGCTCAGATATAATCCTCCGGCAGGGGCTGTGGGGCCGGCTGCTTTGCGGTCTTTGGTCTCAAGAATGGTTTTGATAGCCTCCGGCGGAATGCGTCCTTCGCCGACAAGCTTTAAGGTGCCGACCATGTTTCTGACTTGATGATGAAGGAAAGACCGTGCCTCAACCTCAAAAATGATTTCCTCACCTTCTTGGCGGATGTCGATTTTATCCAAAGTTTTAACCGGAGATTTGGCCTGACAAGCCGATGCACGAAAAGAACTGAAATCATGATGTCCGATTAAAAATTTTGCGCCTTCTCTCATCTTTTCAATATCCAGCGGATAAGGTGTCCACCAAACGCGGTTCTTTAGCAAGGGACTGGGGGCGCGGCGGTTGAGAATGCGGTAAATATAGGCTCTTTTTTTGGCAGAGAATCGGGCGTTAAAACTCTCATCAACGGCTTCAACCGAGAGAATCGAAACTGGGGCTTCTTCTTGCAACAAATTTCCGTTAAAGGCCTCTTTAATCTTCCATTCCGGCATTTCGCGATTGAGGTCAATATGGGCGACTTGAGCAAGTGCATGGACACCGGCATCGGTTCGGCCGGCAGAGGTGATTTCTTTATGTTCACCGTTGAGCTTGTCTAAAATATCTTCAAGGTACTGTTGAACACTTGGGCCGTCCAACTGTCGTTGCCAGCCCAAGAGATTTGTTCCGTCATATTCAATCGTGAGTTTGTAGCGCATTTCGGAAAAAAGATTATTCCGCAGCCAAAGTCAGCATTTCTTCTGCTTTGTTAAAGCCGAGCTTGTCTTGAATCTCCCACAAAACGCGGAGAGCGGCAAGGGCGTCTTCGCCGGTGATGCGTGGGGCGGCTTGACCGTTTATGCAGCTGACAAAGTGATTTAATTCTGCCTGCAAAGGTTGGTTGGTCGGAATAAACAATTGTTCAACACTGCCTTTTAAGCCATAGTTCATCCATTCCGGAATTTCTTCTTGATTGACATAAGGCATGCGGCCCTGAGAATGGACGTTTATGCTTTGATTGATGAAGTCCATGTCGATGTAGTTTGTATCGGTTGTAACGGTCAAAGTTCTGACACGGGCTTGGGTAATGCGGCTGGCGGTTAAGTTTGCCGTAACGCCGTTTTCAAACTCTAATAAAGCCGTGATGTAGTCTTTGCCGGAAGCATGGTCTGCTGTGCGAACAGCTGCGGCCTGAATGTTTTTGACCTTATCTTTTACCAAAGACAAAACAACTTCAACGTCGTGAATCATTAAGTCCATGGCAACGTCAACGTCGGTAATACGTCCAGAAGCGGCTGACATTCTTTGTGCGGTTAGAGAACGGATTTTGCCGGCGTCGTTTAAGATTTTGTGCATTTGTTCAACAGCCGGATTGAACTGTTCAATATGTCCGACAAGCAAGGTAACATTATTTTTCTTAGCGGCATTAATTAATCTTTGGCAGCCCTCTTCAGTAGTAGCCAAAGGTTTTTCCATCAAACAATGAATGCCTTGGTTTAAGAAAAATTCACCAACGTCTGCGTGGGTTACCGAAGTTGTGACAACACTGACGGCGTCTACTTCTTTGGCAACATCTTCCATGCTGGCAAAAGCTTTTATACCAAACATATCGGCAGCTTTTTGTGCTGCTTCGGGGAATATGTCATAAACACCGACAAGCTCTACACCTTGTAAAGACTTGTATGTTTTTAAGTGGTTGCGTCCCATTACGCCGGCGCCGATAACGGCTACTTTAATTGTATTTGTCATAGATAACCCTCAAGTAAATTGGTTACAAATTACTTTTTTTCTTTTTACCTAGCACGGTTTTTTTATTTTTGCATTAAACAACTTGTTACAATTTGTTACAAAGATTTCTTCGGTCAATTATTTGAATTTTTTGCTTTATAATTTTGTTTTTTGAGGGTAACCTATAAAAAATTAGTTCTTAAAAACGGTATAAATCATGCGTAGTTCTTTGCTTAAGCTTTTTTCTTCTTTATGTGTTGTTATGATAAGTGCTTGCGGTGCGGTTGAAGAAAGACCTCAGCCCGAGACTGTGCCTGCGGTTAATCCGCTGGCGTTCGGGGCTTGTGTTTTTTCTTCTAACACACCGACCGAGGTTTCCGGTAAACTGCATGTTTATGATGCTATGGCACGTGCAGCCAAGTATAATTCTTTAACTTTAGCTCAGACAATGCAGAAGAAAATTTATTCGCAGAACCCGAATATGTTGCCTAAAGACATTATTAATAATGTTCTTAATACCCCAGATGAAGGCGGAGCAATTTATAACGGTGTGCGGGTGTTGGATTATGCTTTGATGTATGCCGGTGTGTATTTGAGTGAAAATGCGGGAGCCGCCGAAAGCCTTATTTTGCAAAAATCTGCTCAGAGCCTTGCTCTGGCGGCGGTTAAAACTCAGGGCGATATTATGATTGCCGAACGCGAAATTCGGGAGATAAACTCACTCATTAAAGACGAAAAGAAAAATTTGGCTCTTTTGAGTACAAAATATAATACTCAGGGAAATCTTTCTGCCGAAGAAATTGATTATAAAACGACGCTTGAGGCGGCCTTAGTCAGCCTGCCTAAAACAAGAGAAGCTTTGGTTGATGAAATAATAGCTTATCGCCAACTGGTGAAAAATAATAACGAAAAGCTCGAACTTGATGGACGCAAGTTTTATGAGCTTG
This sequence comes from uncultured Alphaproteobacteria bacterium, assembly GCA_944391315.1. Classification (GTDB taxonomy): domain Bacteria; phylum Pseudomonadota; class Alphaproteobacteria; order RF32; family CAG-239; genus HGM16780. The sequence goes on from CALXTD010000027.1 coordinate 3,454, forward strand.
ATGTTTTTGATAAAAAGTTGACGCCTGAGGTTTATCAGCAGGCAGCTTTGGCGAATCGGGCAGAGTTTCAGCTGCCTTTGGCCAAGCTTAATGATGTGAGCTTTGAAAAAATTCGCCAATATGCAAATTTAACCTATGATACTGACAAAAGTCAGGAAATGGGTGGGGTTGATCAAAACAGTGAACTTTATGACGAAGCCTTACAGGGGCGGGCTGCTGCGGCGGCTAATGCTTTGATTGACGCTATCGTGGCTTATCATGCGGAAGTAAACAAAGGGGCTAACCCTCGGCTCAGAGATAAAATTTTTGATGAATTGGCCGCGTCAATCTTTGTGCAGATTGATTTGATGTATCAGGTTGTACTGAAAGCTGATTTTGATTTTCAGGCTACGTCCAAAGAAATCTCCGAGATTTCTAAAGAAATTAATCGTTTGAAGAGCAGGTCTTTGTCGCCTTCGTTAAAAGCGGATTTGTTGAACAAAAAAATTAAGCTCATTACGCTTAAAATCAGGCAAAACAGAATTCGCTCCGAGCGGACAACGGCTATGGCTGCTTTGTATTTTTATGCCGGATATGCGCCGTTTAACTGCACTTTGTTGAATTCTGCTCCCGATAAGATTGCTGATGTGCTTAAGGCCGGTTTTAATGCCGACAGAATCAGACTGTTGAGTGCGGCTATTGATACAACCAAAGCTCAAAAGGCTTTACCTGAGGCCGATGCTAATGAGGAAAAAGGTTGGGCAAAGGGTGAAAATTGGCTCGAAGCTGTGGTTGAAGGAAAGACAAGCTCTGCTTCGGTTGTGAGCGAATCGAAACATAATACAGAACCGGCATCGTTGTTGCCGCCTATGGAAAAAAGCAGTTATTCGGTTCCCAGTGTTTCAAAACAGCCAAAAAACAAACCAAGCCTGAAAAAGTCTAAGGTCTTGGCAGAAGATGAGGTTCAACCTAAGGGAGATTTTGATCCTTATGTTCATAAAGATGCCGAAAGTTTGCGTTATATGCAGCTTGGGGCTTATGTTGATGCCGAGAATTCTGAAAAAGATTGGGGGCGTTTGTCTTCCACTTATCCGGCCTTGAAAAAGTATAAACCGATTTATCAGCCGGCTGTGGTTAATGGAAAAAATTATACAAGGCTTATGGTTTATTCCGAAAAAGGACAGCTCAGCAGTTTGTGCAATGAATTGCGCCGCAACAAAGAAGAATGCTTTTTGAAATAAAATGTTTGTAAAATTGAACAATTTGGCGTATTATGTACTTTAGTTGATGTTAATTTTCTATGAGTTGACTGATGGACGGTTCTGATAACAATAATGTTCGTTGGCATGCGGTTTCTACCTTGCGTGATGATGAGGTCGATTTTGATGAAAATTGGCTTAATGAAGCGATTGATCAGATGTTGTCAGCTGAAAATAAACATCATGAAGCTGAAAAAGTTGAGGCCGTTTCCGAAAAAGCAGAGATATTACCGTTAGAGCAAGATGAGGCGGAAAGTTCTGTGCAGTCTTCTCCGGTTTCTTCGGTGGTACTTTCTGATGAGCAAGAGCTTGTTTTTGAACCGGAAACACCGGCGCCGGTTGATATTCCGTCACAATCTCACCAAGGGCATTCTTTTGCCGGAAAAGTTTTTGAAGATGCTTCTTTTGCCGGACAGACTTTGGATAATGAAAGTTTTCGCGGGGCGTCTTTGATTAATGCTGATTTTAGCGGTGTTAATCTTAAAAATGTGGATTTTTCCGGTGCGGATTTGTCTGGGGCGGATTTTTCTAATGCGAAGCTTGACGGTGTGGATTTGTCCGGTGCAATTTTGCGCGGAACAAAGTTTCCTAAAGCAAGGCTTGATAATGTTAAATTTAATGGCGCTGATTTGGATAATGCCGATTTGTCAGATGTTGACTTAAATGAGCTTTCTTTAGAAGATTTGCAGGCTCTTATTGAATATCTGGCGAAATATTTTCCGCATAAACTTAATTTTGCGTTGTTGAATCTTCAGCTTTTGGATTTGACGCGGATTGACTTGGCTAAATGTGACTTGCGCGGGGCTGATTTTACCGGTATTGATTTTACCGGTGTTAGCTTGGTCGGGGTTAATTTGAGCGAATGTATTATTACCCCGCAACAGATTGCTCAAGCGTTAGGACGTCCTCCGACGATTGATGAGATGAAAAAGCTTTTTGCACCTAGAAAAAAAGATGAAAAAGGAAAGAATTTTTCCGGAATCGATTGGCAAGATTTCTTTTTTAACAATAAAGAAGTCGGGGTTTGGGATTTTTCAAAAGACAAAGGTATTTCGGTAGAGACGCTGGTTAATGTTGGGCGGAAGGTCTTTCGTCATAAGGCTGATAAGCCAAAGGCGAAGGAAAATGATGCGCCGGAGCAAGCCCAAAGTGTTGAAAAAACACAGGCGGAAATTGATAAAGAAAAAGTTTTGGAAAATATTGAAAAGAATCGACAGGCCGTGCTTGAGGCTCGTAAAGAGCGCCAAAAAGAGCAAGCTCTTGAAGAACACAAAAAAAATCGTGAAATTGATTTTTCTTTGGTACGGGGAAGAGGCTCTAATGAGCGCTGAGGCTTAATTTTTCTTGTCTGAAATATACTATCTCTCTTGAAATTTTATGTTTTTTTGAGTAGAATGTGCCTTATATTACAAAGGGTGCTATGGAAAATTTATATCAAAAACGCATAAATGCCAGAAAGTGGTCTTGGTGGGCAAAAGCTGTTTTTATCGCTTTTTGCTCAATGGTGTATTTTTGGATTGCGGATTTGTTTGTGCTTATTGTTTATCAATATGCTGAGTATGGTTTTTCTACAAAAAATACGCATAAAATATATCAATTTTTGCTCGAGGTTAGAAGTCGTCCGGCAGCCGTTTTTGATGCTTATGGACTGTGGCTTTCTGCTTTTTGGAATGCTTCGAATCCTAAGTTTACGCTTTATATTCCTCTTTTGGTGCCGCTTCTTTTTATTTTTATCGCTTTCAGAGCTTATATGAGTTCGCAGAGCTCTTTTAATTTGTGGTATCGTCTTCATAACAGGTTTGCTCAAAAAGAAGATGTTCGTTATATGTCTTTGAGTAATGGCCAGACAGTATTTCTGGGGCGTTTTGAGGGTAAAATTCTTTCTCCAGACAAGGCAAGCGCTTCTTTTGTGTGGGGTGGTGACGGATTGGGAAAAACATCTACGGTTGCTGTGCCTTCAATTTTAATGGCTAATCGTGCCAGTGTGGTTGCCGTTGATGCAACAGGCGATATTTTGCGTTATACGTCAGGTCATAGAAGTGGGCAGGGAAATGTTTTTTGCTTTGATTGGAAAAAGACGGATAATCCTGCTCAGAATAAATTTTGGCCAAGGTGGAATCCTTTATCTGCACGTGATTTGCCGCAAAAAAATCCTAAGCGTGCTCTTTATCTCAGAAAGTTGGCGGTTCATTTTGTTCCCGTGTCTAATAATAAAACAATCGATACCCTTTTGTTGAGTGCGATTGATACACTTTTTAACTTCTTTGCCGCTAAATTTCAGAATGCTTGTGCTAATGATTATTTTTTAAGTCATCTAATGAATGATGGCGTCTTTTCGGAAGAAGACAAGAACGTTTTGCTGAGCTATTATTCTCATATGCCGAAAGATTTGGTTAAACAAGCTGTTTTAGATGTTCAAAATAATCAGGTGACGGAAGATAACTATTTTCCGGTTGGGTGTTGGAACGGGTTGCCTGATGCTTGGAAGGGAAAAGAGCTGTGTTTGGCAATGATTGCCGATGTGTTGCAAGTTTTGGCTCTTAAAAAAAGCAAGAACCATAATCAAGATGTCGTTGGTGATTTTTTTCAAGATTTGCGTAAAGAAGCCGTTTTCTTTGGATATGATTTGCGTCTAGACAGTATGCTTTCAGAGCTTATGACATTAGATGATGAGCTTAAAAGTATTTTGTTAGTGAAGCTTAATAATGCTTTTGAAATTTTCCGAGATAAAAGTATTCGTGAACGTACTTCTGTCAGTGATATTTCTTTGAAAAATGCACGAGGCTTTAAAGATAAAAATTCAGGCGAATGGCGCCTTTCTACTTTTTATTTGGCTGCAGATGATGAAAAGTCGGCTTTTATGTCGCGGATTATGCTGGATATGCTTTTGATGCGAAATATGGAAAAGCACAAGTCGTTTCCGTCAACGCAGTTGCTTGTCGTATTGGATGATTTGGACAAGCTGCCTAAGTTTGAGGCTCTTGAAAATGCTTTGTCTTTTGGTTTTGAAAGCAATATTAGTTTTCTGCTTTTGACTAAGGGGTTGAAATCCGTTAGTGAGCTATATGGAAAAGCATGGGTTGAAAATATGCTTGCTTGTTGTTCGTATAAATTGTTGTTTGCCGAAGATAATGTGGCTTTGAGCAAACAGTTTCGTGCGATGGCGGTGTTTGGCGCAAAAACATTGCAGATTCCGGCGTTTAAAACTCGGGCCTTTTCTAAGGTTAAAAGCGGTGTGGCTGATGCTTTTTATTATCGCAAAATTGCTGATGATTTGCTTAATTTTAGAGAGAATAAAAAAATTACAAACGGGCAGCATTTGCTTTTGGTTTCGGGGTTTTATAATCTTCCGGTTAAGGTTGAAGCAGAGAGATTTAATCTGGATGCCCGTTTTAATCTTTTGTCTCAGAAAAAGGCAGATATTTCTTTGCCGATGTCTTGGGTTAGCCGTCGTGATGTTCAGGATGTTGTGGTTCCGTCTTTTGCAACTGTTATGGCTCAGGCTGAAAATGAATTAAGCAAGGTGGAACAGTTTGATAATACGCCGGTTGTTGCAGAAGATGAGGCGTATTCTTATGCTCTTGTTCATGAAAATGATAATAATCGTCAGGCAGAGCAAAATGTGGCGCAGGTTTTTGCACAAGCGAGTGGCAGTGAAGATGATTGGTGGATGAAGGATGACGCTTTTGCCGTGCAAAGTTCTGAAGATGTTGGTTTGTTAAAGAATTCTTGAGTGAAGTAGATATGGAAGATACACTTTTTTCTAGCAATATAAAACGCCCGTTGGCTGATAGACTCAGACCTCAGACTTTGGCTGAGGTTGTGGGGCAGGATCAGGTTATTGGTGATGATGCTCCGCTGGGACGAATGGTGCGTTCGGGAAAAATTTCGTCTTTTATTCTTTGGGGGCCTCCGGGGTGCGGAAAAACAACTATTGCCCGCTTGATTGCCGAACATACAAATTTGTATTTTGAGCAAATTTCGGCAGTGTTCTCCGGTGTGGCCGATTTGAAACGTGTGTTTCAATATGCTCAAGAGCGTCGCGCTAATCAGGGTAAAGGGACTTTGTTGTTTGTCGATGAAATTCATCGCTTTAACAAATCCCAACAAGATGGATTTTTGCCTTATGTTGAAGACGGTACAATCATTCTTGTCGGTGCAACCACCGAGAATCCGTCTTTTGAGTTGAATGCCGCTTTGCTCTCACGGTGTCAGGTGTTTGTTTTGAACCGTTTGGAAGAGGCAGAATTTGAGGTTTTGTTGCAACGCGCTGAAAAAGAAATGGGCAAGCCTTTGCCGGTTGATGATGAGGCTCGTGCTTTTATGAAGTCAGTGGCAGATGGTGACGGGCGCTATATTCTTAACTTGGCCGAATCGGTTTGGAATTATGCAAAGGCCGGTGAGGTGTTTGACAAAGACATGATTATGAAGATTATTCGGTCTCGCGCGCCGGTTTATGATAAGGGGCGTGATGGGCATTATAATCTGATTTCGGCCGTGCATAAATCTCTGCGCGGGTCTGATGTTGATGCTGCGCTTTATTGGGTGGCACGTATGATTGTCAGTGGTGAAGATCCAAAATATCTTTTGCGTCGGATGACGCGGTTTGCCGTGGAAGATGTGTCATTAGCTGATCCCAATGCGGTGACGCAGGCGATTGCTTGTTGGGAAACTTATGATCGTTTGGGGTCTCCGGAAGGGGATTTGGCAATTTTTCAACTTGCAGCTTATTTGGCAACGGCTCCTAAATCCGTCGGAGTTTATAAAGCGATGTATGCGGCCAAAGATGCGGCACGCCGTACAGGCTCGCTTATGCCGCCTAAGCATATTCTTAATGCGCCGACAAAGCTGATGAAACAGCTTGGCTACCATGAAGGATATGAGTATGATCCCGATTGTGAAGATGGATTTTCGGGGGCAAATTATTTTCCGGATGGAATGCGTCGTCAGAAAATGTATTTTCCGGTTGATCGTGGTTATGAGCGCGAGATTAAGAAGAGAGTTGAGTATTTTGACAAGTTAAGAGCTCAAAAGCAGGCGCAGAAGCGCAAAGAAAAACAATCTGAAAGTGGCGAAGATAAGTCATAGAATGAAAAGGAAAGAATAACATGGCCGGGGTTTCTTTGATTAAAGTAAAAGCATGTGATGACGGAATGCGGTTAAACCGTTGGTTTTTGAAATATTATCCGGGGCTGTCTTTGGGGCGGTTTCAAAAACTTTTGCGCACCAAGCAGATTAAAGTCGATGGGCAACGTGCCGAGGCTTCTTTGAAGCTTGCTGTCGGTCAAGAAATTCGTGTGCCGCCGCTTGATGAAGAAAAGTCTTCTGCCGTGGTTAAAAAAGATTTTGTTTCAGCAAAAGATGCTGCTTTTGCTCAGTCTTTGGTTATTTATAAAGACAAGAATATTTTAGTTCTTAACAAGCCTTCCGGTTTGGCCGTGCAGGGGGGAACAAATACTAATCGTCATATAGATGGAATGCTCGAGGCTCTGACTTTCGAAGCAGAAGAAAAGCCGAAACTGGTTCATCGAATCGATAAAGACACCAGCGGTTTGCTCCTCTTGGCGCGAAACAGAAAATATGCTGAGCTATTGACCAAAGCTTTTCGTGAGCATCAGTTGCAAAAAACTTATCTTGCCTTTTGTTTGGGAGTGCCCACTCAGCTACAAGGTGAGATTAAAAATAAATTGCTTAAAGTCGGGGAAAAAGTTGTGGCTTCGGCTGAGGGAAAGCCTGCCGTGACGCATTATCGTGTGATTGATTCCGTCGGGCAGAAATTTTCTTTGATTGAGGCTTGTCCTTTGACCGGACGTACGCACCAAATTCGCACTCATCTCGAATTTATCGGTTGTCCGATTGCCGGTGATGATAAATATTTTGGCGGCGAACGTAAAAAATTTTCTATTTTGGCAGATAAATTATATCTTCATGCATATAAAATTAATCTTTCGCCCTTATATAATAAGAAAATGGAATTAACCGCGCCTTTGCCGGCGTATTTTGTTGAGACACTGCAAGCAGCAGGCATTAATGTTAAGGAGTTTACCAAATGAGATTTGTCAGGATTATTTTTAAGTTAATTTTGGTTTTGTTGGTTCTTATTATCCTTGGCGGATATATCTTTCTGCGCACGTTTGATTTGAACAAGTATAAACCCCTTATTGCGCAAGTTACCGAAGAACAGCTTGGGCGCAAGTTGACCATTAACGGAAATGCTGAGCTGGGAATCTCGTTTGTGCCGACGTTGGTGCTTAATGATGTGGCTTTTGAAAATGCGCCTTGGGCTTCAACCGAAAATATGGTCAGTGTTGAAAAAATTGAAATTACTTTAGCCGTTTTGCCTTTGTTAGAACGCAAGGTTCAGATTGATAATATTTCTATTATTCGCCCTGAAATTAATTTGGAAATAGCAACTGATGGCTCAAGCAACTGGGATTTTTCCAATGTTAAAAAGCCATCGGCACAGCAGCTGGTTGTTTTGAAAGACCAAGCGGTTGCTACCGGTTTTATAAGTGCGGATAAAGCTGATAAAGCTGCCGAGGTTATTGCTGAAAAGCCACAAACTTTGGCTTTGGCTGGTTTTGCTGCTAATGATGTGCTTATTGAAAATGGGGCGTTTGTTTTTGCTAATCAGCAGACCGGCGAGGTTGTTTCGGCAGTATTGAACAGCTTTAAGATGTCTATGGACAGTCTTGATGATCCAATTAATGCGACGTTTGATGCCGTTTATGATAACCAAACCATTAAAGGAAAAGCTCAGCTTGGCGCGATAAATGATTTGTTGAACGAAAAGCCTGATTTTCCGGTGAAGGCAGAGGTTGCCGCTTATGGTGCCGAAGTAAATGCAAATGGTGTGCTGAATGGTTTGCTTGATGGTAATATCAGCTTTGATATGGCACTTGATGTTTATAATCCAAATGGCAATTTTGGGGCTCCGGAGGTTTCTTTGCTGGGTAATGCTTCAGGAACAACTCAAGAAATCACTTTGAAGCTTGATAAATTAACCGTGAACGGAAATGTTTTGACCGGTCAAGTCTATGCCGATTTGACCCAGAGTTTGCCTTTTGTTAAGGCTCAGCTAAACAGTGATCTTATTGATGTAACGTCTCTCGTTCCATCAGAGCAGGAAAGTGCTTTTGCGTTGCCTTCTTTGATATCTTCGGCTCAGGCATCGGAGTTGGTTCCGCCGACGGTTATTCCTTATGAGTATTTGGGATTTGTTAATGCGGAAGCTTTGATTAATGTGGCAAATCTGAAAATTAATCCTCAATTGCAGGTTCAGAATGTGGCTTTGAATGCTAAGCTGAATAATGGTGTTTTAGTCATTAATCCTCTGAGCGCTGTTGTGGGGGGTGGTGATGTTGCTTTAACGGCAACGGTTGATGCTGCAAAGAAATCTTTGATCACAAGTTTGAAGGCTCAGAATGTGGTTTTGCAAAATTTATATATGCCGCTGAAAGCGAATCCGGCCAGTCCGAATTTTGGTATTCTTGAAGGCGGTAAATTGGATGCGGATATCCGTTTGAACGGTAGTGGTTCTAATTTGCGTCAGTTAACTGATTCTTTGAGTGGGCAGGTTATTTTGATTGCAGGTGAATCCGTTGTTCAAACCGGACAATTGCAGATTTTGACTGGAAATTTTGTAACACAGCTGCTTAACGCTCTTAAAATAGATAAAAATATTGATAAAAATATCAATATGAAATGTGCGGTTGTTCGCAGTGATGTAAGCAAAGGCGTGTTTACGTTTCCGAAGGGAATTGTCTTTAATGGCAAGAAGTTGAACTTTGTCAGTTCCGGTACGCTTAATCTGAATAATGATGCGATTGATTTTTCGTTGCGCCCTTATTCAGGAGAAATTGTTGATGCCAACTGGGCTCAGGCTATTTCTTCTTTCTTGCGGGTTAAGGGAACTTTGCAAGAGCCGAAAATCGTACTGAATGACACAGAAGCTATTAAAACGCTTATCGGTGTTGTGACAACCGGCGGCACTACATATTTAGGTTCACAGTTGTTGTTGGATTCAGATAGTTCTCCGTGCTATACAGCTTTAATCGATACGCCTTATGCTTCACGTTTTCCGGCACCGAGTAAGACTCAGCAAGCAACTCAGGCTGTTTATCAAGGGGCAAGTGATGCTGTCAGTGATAGTGTGACTGCGGTTACCGATACGGCCAAAGGAGCTGCAAATATGGTTAAAGATGGAGCAAAAGATGCTGCGGCGGATTTGAAGTCATCGGTTAAAGATTTAAGAAACGCGGCACAAGGATTGCTTGATTCTTTTAAACGTCAATAGGAGGTGCAATGGGGATTTCAATTGAAAAATCTCAAGCTGCAATTATTGCTGATCGGGCGGTTTTGACAGCGCGTTTAATGCAATTTGCTCGCTCTGATTGTTTGCTTTATTGGTCGCCGAATGAAGAGGTTTTTAAGCGGCAAGAAAGCTTGTGGTTGCCGGTGTTGCACTGGGCTGGAGAGCTTATTCAGGGTGAGCTTGAAATAACCAAAGGGTTGGACGAGCCTTTGGAAAACCGTAAGTATGCTCCTTTTTTTGAAAGTATTATTCAGAATTTGAATGATGCGGAGTTTGCTGCTTTTTATTTAGTGGCTTCAATTGCTCGGTCTAATCTTTTGGCATTGGTTTTTGTTAAAGGAATGCTGTCGGCCGATGAGGTTTTTGAAGCTGCATTTGTTGAAGAGCTATGGCAGGCGGAAGTTTGGGGAATCGATGAAGAGGCTGAGAAAAGGCGGCAGTCTATTCGTTCCGAACTGCAAGAAATTGAAAATTTTTTGCATAAAAACGGCGAAAAATAATGGAACGCGAAGTTTATATTAAAATTTATGGTCGTGTGCAAGGAATAGGTTTTCGCTGGTGGGCAGTGAAAAATGCCGAAGAAATCGGCGGTATTTCCGGCTGGGTGAGAAATGTTGAGGACGGAACGGTCGAGATTATGATGTCAGGTGAAGAGGAAAATATTGATAAAATGCTGCTTGCTTGTCATAAAGGTCCGCCGCTTTCTCGGGTTGATGCCGTGAAATTTGTTGTGGGGCGCTGGAGTGGATTTTTGCCACCAATCGTACAAGGGGTTTTTAAGCGAGTTTAAAACAAAAAGGCAGAGGTTTGTCCTCTGCCTTTAATAATTTTCCAAAGCCAGCTGCCCTTTCAGCATAGCTTCGTTGTTTCTAATCAAATCTTGAAAGCGGTCTTCTTCTGCAATATGCAGGTTTAAGATTATGACGCTTTCAAGCAAGAGCCTGAGGGAAGTTTCTTCTTTTTGAAGATGGGGTTCATCGGAGACAACGGTATCTAAAAAGCTAAAGATAAGCTCTTCATTATCGCCTTGTTCCCATAGTTCTTCTTCACTCAGTTCTTTTCCTAATTTTTTGGCTTCGAAATGCAGATATTTTCTGACTGAAGGATTTAATTCTTCCCGCGTTTCCAGCTGATAAAAAATATGCAAACGGGAAAGCGTTAGCCATTCGTGGTTTAATTCTTTATTGTCACAAATCTTTTTAATTTCATCTATGACGGCACCACATTGTCCATTACAGCCATCACGGCAGTCAGAGTTCTTTAAGACAAATATCTTAAAGATTAAGTTCGATACCAATAAGTCGAGCAACATATCAGCGATTTTTATATCATCGCTGCGTTGCTTAAAAATCTTAATTTCTTCCTCATCCGGCATAATCGTTGAGATTATATCACAGATGACGTTTTTTATCTTTTTCATAGTTAAATAATTTTATAATTATAGTTATCCGGACTCGCTTTATATCTTAATGGACAAAATTTGTCAAGTGGAATCGTTGCGAATTTTTAAATTTTTTTATTTTTCAAAAAAATGCTTGTAAAATAAAATAATTATGTTATACAAAACCGACTCTTGAGAAGGAATCGTGTCTTTTTCAGGAGTAATTGAGTTAATTAATAATTTCGTGGGAGGCGAGCCATCGTCTAATTCAACCACGATCCTAATAAAGAGGTTTTTGAAATGGCTAAGTCTAAAAAGAAAATTTTAGGTTTAATCAAGCTTCAGATTCCGGCTGGTAAGGCTAACCCTTCTCCTCCGGTTGGTCCTGCTTTGGGTCAAAAAGGCTTGAATATTATGGATTTCTGCAAACAATTTAATGCAGCTACCCAGAAAATGGAACCGGGTATTCCTGTTCCGGTTGTTATTACCGCTTATGAAGACAAATCTTTTGTTTTCGTTACAAAGCTTCCTCCGGTTTCTTACTACATCAAAAAGGCTGCTAATATTAAGTCAGCTTCTAAAGAACCAGGAAAAACCATTGCCGGTCAAATCACTATGGCTCAGGTTAAAGAAATTGCCACCGCTAAGTTGCCGGATTTGAACTGCTCAACAGTTGAATCTGCAATGAACATGGTTAAAGGTCAGGCCGTTTCTATGGGCGTTAAGGTTGTGGAGTAAGACAATGCAGGGAAAAAGAATTGTAAACGCTTATAAAACAGTTGATAAAACAAAGTCTTATTCTTTGAAAGAAGCTGTTAAAATCGTTAAAGAAAATGCTACCGCAAAATTTGACGAAACAATTGATTTGGCAGTTAACCTCGGTGTTGATCCGAAATATGCCGACCAAATGGTGCGCGGTGTTTGCGCTCTTCCACACGGAAACGGTAAAACCGTTCGCGTTGCTGTTTTGGCAAGAGGCGAAAAGGCTGATGAAGCTAAAGCTGCCGGTGCTGATTTGGTTGGTGCCGAAAACCTTATCGACTCTATTTTGAGCGGTAAAATTGATTTCGACAGATGCATCGCAACCCCTGATATGATGGGGTTGGCCGGTAAAGTTGCTCGCGTTTTGGGGCCGAAAGGCTTGATGCCAAACCCGAAACTCGGCACGGTTACTGCCGATGTTGCCAATGCAGTTGCTAAAGCTAAGGCCGGTGAAGTTCAATATCGTGTTGAGAAAAACGGTATTGTTCATGCCGGTGTTGCTAAAGCTAGCTTTTCTGAAGATAAAATTTATGATAATGCTAAAGCATTTATGGATGCCATTATCAAAGCTAAACCGGCCGGTGCTAAAGGTACTTATGTTAAGAAAATTTCTTTGAGCAGTACCATGGGTGTCGGTGTTAAGGTTGATGCAACTCAACTCTAGTGTTGGGTAAAAGGTGCGGTCGGTGTTATGCCTCTTTGGTATTTTATGTTTTTCGACTGCGTCTTTGTTTGAAAGTTTGGGGAGGGGCGTTTGTTTGGCGTCCTTCCCAACTCAAAAAGCAATTATTGTTGACATGGTTATAAATTTGTTTTATCTATTGTGGCGTAATTGCTTTTTAGAACTGTCCAAGACCGTAGGTGGCGGGCGTTTGGGATAAAGGCTTGGGAGTTAAGACATTGGTCTTAAAAATGGAGCTTTATCAAATGCTTTTCTTAAATATCCTACGCAGACGGGAGTAGAGAATTTTTTCTATAAATGTCTTTTTTCTCCTGGACAGATTAGGTCTTGCTTGGTTGCGGTTTTGCGGCCTTGCAATTGTGTAAAAAAAATGGCATTGCTCTTGCGATGTTCTGTTTATGCATTTTGTCTTTCAGAATGTATGTTCTGTTTGAAAAAAAACGGAGCTATTTGGAAAGAGTTGAATTCTGTTTTATAAAACAAGATATTGTTTTGTAAGAGAGGTTTGAGTGAAATGTGTGGGAACTTTGTTTGTGAGTGGTGCTTAAAATTGGAGACAACAAGTGAATCGCGAAGAAAAATCTCAGTTGCTCAGCGAATTGAATGAATTGTTTTCTGGTTCTGAACTCATTGTCGTTGCTCACTACAAGGGCTTGACTGTTAAAGAAGTTTCTGAACTCAGAGATAAAATCAGAGAAGCTGGTGCTGGTTTTAAGGTTACTAAAAATCGCATTACTCGTCTTGCTCTTAAAGGCACGAAGTTTGAAGGTATTGCCGACCTCTTTACCGGTCCGACGGCCATTGCTTTTGCTAATGACCCGATTTCTGCCTGCAAAGCTTGTGTCAACTTCGCTAAAGATAACGAAAAGTTGGTTATTGTCGGTGGTGCTAATACTGCCGGTGTTCTTTCCGTTAACGATATCAAAACTTTGGCAAGCATTCCTTCTATGGACGAACTGCGCGCCAAAATTATCGGTCTTTTGCAAGCTCCGGGAGCTCAATTGGCTCGCCTTGCAAAAGCTTACAGCGAAAAAGAAGCTGCTTAGTCTTTTTATCTTTCAAGCGTGCGGGTTGGGTATTCGCTGTTTGAAGATGGAGCCTAAGTTAAGAGCAAAATTTTGTGATTTTTGAAAATTTTTTAGATTTAATTTATTTTTTGGAGAAAAATTATGGCCGATTTAGCCAAGTTAGTTGATGAATTGTCAGCTCTTACCGTTATGGAAGCTGCTGATCTTGC
>CALXTD010000028.1 GCA_944391315.1 uncultured Alphaproteobacteria bacterium
TCTTATGAATAAAAATCTCTTGCTGGGCCGAGGCGCGTTTGACATTACCGGAAATTTTATAAAAGCAAAAAGTCAGCACAAAAAACGCCGTAATGCAATATAGCCCCAAGCCGGTGTTTATCTTAAAAATAAAGCCTATGACCACCAACCACATGCAAATCGGTATATAGCCATTAAACAAGATTGTGCCAATCATGGACTGAGCGCCCAAACTGCGGCGGACGGTTTCTATTCTGCCCCAAACCGAACCGGCTGCATTGCGGCTCCAAAAACGGCTGTCACGCGGCAGAGTTTTATCAAACAAATCCTGCCGGATGTCTATCCCCAGAGGAATCAATAATTTTTTCTGCAGAAATATCATGTTGAAAAAGCCCAAGGCTCTTACAATAATTGTCAGAATTAGGACCAATACACAAATCTTTTTTATCTCTTGCCAAACTTCCGCGCGGTTGGCAGTATCAGTCACCAGCGTTACGGCTTGTGCCAAGTACCATGAAATTAATTGTGGTAAAAACGCTGCAAACGGTAAGAGCAAAAGCAGTACCGCCACATATTTCCAGCGGCCATGATAGTGCTTTTTGGCATAAGTCCAGACAATATTGGCTTTATTATCCTTCATTTTTGCCTCCTTTTTGCTTTTGCAATTTCCAATACTTATAGAACTTGCCTTTCTTGGCTATCAGCTCATTCAACGTACCGCCTTCAACGATTTTGCCTTTTTCTATCACAATTATTTTATCCATATTTTTCAAAGTCGACAGTCTGTGGGCAACGACCAAAACGGTTTTATCCTGAATAACATTTTCAATCGCTTTTTGAATGTAAAACTCCGACTCACTATCCAGCGCAGAAGTGGCCTCATCCAACAGCAATATCGGAGAATCTTTCAAAATCGCCCTTGCAATCGACAAGCGTTGCATTTGCCCGCCAGAAAGTTGATTCTGCGCGTTCAAAATCGTTTTATAGCCATTCGGCAGCTCATGAATAAACTCATCGGCAAAAGCGTCTTTGGCAGCTTGTTCAATCTCTTCCATTGTGGCGTTCGGTCTTCCGTAGGCGATATTTTCACCAATCGTTCTCTCCAACATCTGATTGCTTTGGGGAATATAGCTAATGGCTTTATGCAGGCTCTCTTGCGTAACATCCTTAATATTCTGCTCATCAATTTTTATCTCGCCGCCGTTAATGTCATAAAAGCGTTGCAGCAATTTTATCAAGGTTGACTTGCCGCCACCCGACATGCCGACAATGCCGACTTTTTGCCCTGAGGGAATCTCTAAGTTAAAATTCTTAAACACCGGATTGCCGTCTTTATAAGCAAAATTTACATTTCTTAATTCTATTTTTCCGGCCGTAACTTTCAGCTCCTTGGCGTTCTCTTTATCCGTTAAATCATGCGGGGCGGCAAAGGGAACTAAATTTGTTCTTATCTCTGAAACATAACCGCTAAATATCACCCAGCGGTGCAAAATGAAAAACACACTACGTCTTAAACTCCCAACCAGCATTAAAATCAAAACGACCTCTCCGCCGGAGGCTTTGCCCTCTCTCCACAAATAAATGCCATAAAGCCAAAATATCAGCGTAAAAATATCAAAATAAAGTTTTTCGCCCTCGCTCATGCCGCTTTCAACTCTGACCGAGCGCGCTATCACCTTGCCTTCTTCTTCCATAAGGCGTTTAGCGCGGCGGCTCTCATAATCATATCGCCCGAAGATTTTCACGAAAAAGTTATTCTGCATCGCGTCAATCAAGTTACCCGAAATTTTACTCCGCATTTTGACCATCTCGGAACGATATTTTTTCAAATATTCCGAGGGATAACGCAAAACAAAAACCGAAAACAAAATCGCACCCGATAGCACCAGACCATAAGTCACATTAACCTGAAAAAGCATTATCAAGGAAATAACAATACCGCTCAAGCCCACCAAGAAATAGAGCATACCGCTGTAAAAATAGCTTGTATCCATTATTTCTCGCTGATTATTGGCCAAAGCACCGGCTTGATTGTCAGCAAAATATTCAACCGAATGATGATTCAAATAATCAAACGTATCTAATCCGAGTTGCTTATATACCTTTGGGCAAAAATAAACATCCGACGCTGTCATGCCACCTAAGTCCAATGCCATGGCGGCGATACCGGCCAAAATTATCATTACGGCATAATGTACGATACTTTCTTTAATCGCCTCATATCCCGAACCGGATGATAGCACATCCACTAATTTTGAAAAATAAAAGGGAACTAGTTTTTCTGCCAGGGCACTGCAGATATATAGTACGGCGACAAATAAAAATAATTTCAAATTCTTCTTGGCATATTCATACAACAGAAGAAACGGGCTGGATGGAAAAGGTTTCATATTCTGCTTAACCTTTTATTTTGTTATTTTTCCGCCATAATATCATATTTTTTATCTGGTTGCAATTTTTAATTTTAAGAAAAATTTTAGTAATCTATTTTATTATATTAATAGTTTTATTTATATTTGAGGGATAAATGTCTGATTTTACGATTACCGAGCTGTTACTTTTTCAACTTTTTCTGATTTTTCTTAATGCCTTATTTGCCTGTGCCGAAATCGCCGTTATCTCAATTAATGATAACAAGCTTAAAAGAATGGCTGAGGGCGGAAACAAAAAGGCCGCTCGTCTTTACTCACTCACCCAGCAACCGGCAAAGTTTTTGGCCACCATTCAAGTCGGTATCACGCTTGCCGGATTTTTGGGCAGTGCCTTTGCTGCCGATAACTTCTCGGATAAAATCGTGGACTGGCTGATTTCTCTCGGTGTTACTCTTTCTCCGAAAAAGCTTGATGTGTTATCGGTTATCGGTATTACGCTTGTTCTCTCCTATGCCACACTTATTCTTGGTGAGCTTGTGCCCAAACGTATTGCCATGCGTTATGCCGAAAAAATCGGGCTTGGAATGTCGGCTCTGATTTATGTGATTGCCATGCTGTTTGCGCCGCTCGTTTGGTTTTTGACCTTCTCAACCAATACCGTTTTGCGCCTTATCGGCATGAATCCCGAAGAAAAAGACGATAAAGTTACCGAAGAGGAAATCCGTATTATGATTGATGTCGGCACCGAGGAAGGCACTATCGACCATGATGAAAAAATCCTTATCAATAACGTCTTTGAGTTTGATGAAAAAACGGCTGAAGATGTGATGACACACCGCACCAAAGTTGTTTTTCTGGATATTAACGACACCCCAGCTCATTGGGAAAAAATTATGATAAAAACACGTTTTTCCGTTTATCCTGTTTATCAAGATGATCCGGATAATGTTATCGGTACCCTGCGTCTTAAAGACTATTTTAAATATAAATCAGACCCGAAAGACCTTATAAAAAAAGCGGTTAAGCCTATTCAATTTGTGCCGACAACCATGTATATCGACAATCTGTTCAAAACCATGCAAAAAAGCCGTAATCATTTTGCCGCCGTGGTTGATGAATATGGCAGCTTGGAAGGTATTGTTACCATGAACGACTTGCTTGAAGAAATTGTCGGAGAACTGGAAGATGATGCGGCGCAATTGCCTTCAACCCCGCTTATCAAAAAAACAAAAACTCAAAGCTGGAGAATTAAAGGTGAAGCAGACATTGAAGAGGTTGAAAAGGCGCTTGGTGTCTCTTTTGATGGTGACAGCTTTGATACCTTTGGCGGATTTATTCTGTCTCAACTCGGATATATTCCCAGTGAAAAAGACAATGTTTCTCTGAGCTATAAAAATCTTTCGATTAAAGTTACCAAAGTTAAAAAACGTAAGATTGAAGAAGCTGTCGTTTCTGTTCGCGCTTAGCTTTTTTGTTGTCTGCTTATGGTGACGATAAAGGTATCATCAACGCAATCATAATTTGCGCGGCAATGGTGCAATTCTGCAATTTTTTCAATAATCGACAGGCCTAATCCGCTGCCGCTGACTTGTTGTCCGGCCGGACGGAAAAATCTCTCACCTAATCTGTTCAAATGTTTTTTATCCAGACTGACGCCATTGTTTGAAACTTTTAACTCATTTGGTGTCAGTTCAATTTTTATGATAGACCCTTTGGCACTGTAACGAATGGCGTTATCCAGCAAATTGCGCATCAGTAAAGACCACAGAATGCTCTTGCCTTGAGGGATAAGCCCCTGCTCAGATAAAGATGTTTCAATGGAAATATCTTTATTCTTGGCTGCTTCTCTTTGTTCATCAACAGATGTTTCGATTATCTTTTTCCAATCCAAAATCTCTTTTTCTTCATCACTTTGAAAGCCGTTTGACTCCAGTCTTGATAAAGCTAAAAGCTGTTCGACCAAGCGAGAAGCACGCTCTATTCCCTGCCCGACATTATGCAGAGCCTTGGCATGAGCTTCTTTGTCATCATAAGCCAATTCAGCAACTTCTAACTGGACTTTAAGCGCAGTCAGCGGGCTTCTTAATTCATGAGCAGAATCTGCGATAAAGCTTCGCTCTCGTTTTAGCATTTCATCAATACGGGCAAATAAGTTATTAATCGCATCCATTAGCGGCGTGATTTCTTGCGGAACGTCTTTGCCTTCCAAAGGAGAAAAATCATTAGGGCTCCTGTTTGTCAAATTATGAGCAATTTTTTTCAAAGGGCTTAACTCGCGGCTGACCAAAATAATAATCGCTCCGAGCATGATAATCAATCCCACGAGCCACGGCACAACGGCCTCTTCTACAAGCTCGATTGCCGCTTTTTTGCGATATTTCAACTCTTGTCCAACCGCAATGGTAAAGTCACCGTCAATGCTCTTTACCCAGATAATGCGCCATAATTTTCCTTTGGCTCCGGCGGGTTGATTTTTGAAACCGGATCCACGTGCCGCATAGTCAAATGATTTACCATCTTCGTCGTCATTAAAAATCATTTCGCCGTCTTTGTTAAATACGGCAAAACCCAGCGACTCATCTTCATCATCGCCGTCATCATCAAGGTCTTTAATAATATGATTTACGCGGTTTTGTGTTCCCGGAGTAATGTTGGTCCAATCGGCCGTCGATAGTTGCCGCGCCAGTAATAACTGATAGGTGTCAAAAAACTCATCCACATATTCCCGACTTTCATACCACGACAAAATCGTCGAGCCGCCCCATATGCCGCTCGCCACCAGAAAAAATGATATAATTAATCGGAGCTTTAGGCTGAATTTTTTCATTAATCTTCCAATATATATCCAACTTTATTTATGGTTTTAACAATGTCTTTTCCAAGCTTTTTCCTTAGGTGATGGACATGAACTTCAACAGCATTGCTTTGGACGTCTTCATCCCATGAATAAAGCTTGTTTTCCAAAGTTTCTTTTGTCATAACCTTGTTTTTGTTCATCAACAAAACTTCTAAAAGCATTAGCTCTTTTGGAGCTAAAACGACTGGCTTGCCATTATTCTCAACAGTCTTTGTTTCCGGATTATAGGTAATATTCTTAAAGCTAATAACCGGTTCAAGCCTATCGTTGCGGCGACGAATCAAAGCCTTTAATCTTGCTGCGACCTCAGCCAAGGCAAAAGGCTTGGCCAAATAGTCATCGGCACCACTGTCCAGCCCGATAACTCTTTGGTCGACATCTCCCTGCGCAGTTAAAATAAGTACCGGCTCTTTTCTCTTTTTTTGCCGCCATTCTTTTAAGATACTCAGGCCGTTTCTGTCCGGCAACCCCAAATCGAGAACAACCGCATCATAGGGAGCTTGGAAAAGTGCTTCATAGCCCTCGTCGCCGGTCTTAAACCAATCAACCGTAAAGCTAAGCCTGTTTAAACCCTCATTCAATCCGTCGCCTATCAGGCGGTCGTCCTCAATCAGAAGTATGCGCATTTTTGTTTGCCTTATTTCTTAGCTATGCTGTCAACATCAATCTCATAAGAAGTGAAACCTTTGTCAACCTCACCGCGGATTTCAACGGTGTCTTTTTCGCTGACGCTTAAGCCGTTCCAATCCTCATTATCAATTTCAATCGTAACGGTTTCGGTGCCATCTGTAAACAGATATTTTTCGCCGCCGAGACTCTTGGTGATTTTACCAACCAAAACAACCGGAGAATCATCTCTCAACTCTTTTGCCTCAGCAACACTCATTGCAGCAGCTGACGGACCGGTATATCCACCCATCGGAGCTTGTGGGCCTTGGAAGCCACCTTTAGCAAAAGCATTAGCGCTAAAACCAAGAACGATTGCTAAAGCTGATACGGTTACTAATTTTTTCATGTTTCTGTTCCTTTCTGAAAGTTATTATAAAGTTTTTATTAAATGAAGTTAAAATACATAATTATTCACTTGCTACAGGTTTATTTCTACATTTTATTCTTAAGGTTCACTTAAGGCAAAAAAAAATTTTTTATTTTTTATCTTAATTTTTAATTGACACAATTAGACAAATGTGCTATTTGTCTGTTTGTTCGATATATTATTAACAAATTAAATTGAAGATTATGAAAAAAGATGGTTACGTTTGGACTGGCGTTATCTGTGTTTTGGTCGTTGTATTTTTACTGGCAGTGTTTTTGCCAAGCAAAAACAAAGTGGAAGAAACACAAAAAGTTGTCAATGGAACAATTGAAAAGGTCGAATCATCTGAAAATGCACGTCTGTATGACGAAGCAATGACAGATGCCTGCTTGGTTGAGGCTTACCTCTATGGCATTCCTAAGGGTGAAAATGCCTTTGCAGATATGGTAAATGACTTTCACAAAGAAAAAGAGGATTTTCTGTCTGTCATTAATGAGCCGCTGGATTATAACCAGATGATTGCATTAATGATTATTCACCACAAGTTAGGCACCAGAAAATTTGCTAAACGAATCGAAGTTTCTGAAGATGAAACCATAGGTTCCGTGCTGTTTTCTCGTAAAGAGATGAAACGCTCAGATATTCAGGACTTTTGGATGCTTTATCATATTTATTATAGCGCTCTTTATCCGCTAGATTTATATGATTATCCTATCCAATCTTATCTGAAGCTGCCTACAGATGCCATGTATGATGAAGATGGAATTCCAACTTGGCATGCCGGCTTTGAAGAAACATTAATGACCGGTGGTGATAAGTCTACATTGCGAAACATCAACTTCATTCCAAAGTATTAATTTTTTAAGCTCCCAGACCTGCGCTGTCTCGGAGCTTTTTTATTTATCTTGTCTTAACTTCTTTTGATTATACTGCTTTTGTTGGTTAAATAAAGGAACGACAATGGCTGATAAACTTATTCTGACAGAAAGAAGAAATCCGGATACTGAAAATCTTGATGTGATGTCCAGTCTTGAAATTGCGCAAGCAATGAATAATGAAGACAAAAAAGTTGCTCTTGCCGTTGAAAAAGTTTTACCCCAGATTGCACAGGCAATTGATGCCATTGTTAACGCCTTTCATTCCGGTGGTCGCTTAGCTTATTTTGGGGCAGGTACCAGCGGGCGTCTAGGTGTTTTGGATGCATCAGAATGTCCTCCGACTTTTGGCGCGAATCCTGATATGGTTCAGGCCTATATCGCCGGAGGAGAAAAAGCCATCAGACAGGCTGTTGAAAATGCTGAAGACAGTATTGAATTTGCACAACAAGATATTAAAACTTTTGCACCGACGGAACATGATGTCGTGGTAGCAATCTCTGCTTGTGGAAACCCAAATTATTGTATTGAAGCTTTGCGTCTTGCGCATTTGGCCGGTGCGAAAACGGTTGACGTTTCATCAAACCCTGAAGCGAAAATACAAAAATTTGCCGACATTTTTATCAATCCGGTGGTCGGAGAAGAGGCTTTGACCGGTTCCTCTCGCCTGAAATCAGGAACTGCGCAAAAAATGGTGCTGAACATGCTTACCACCGGCGCTTTTGTTCGTTTGGGGAAAGCATATAAAAACTATATGATTGATGTGCAGCTCAATAATAAAAAACTTTTTGACCGTGGCTGTCGTTTCGTTTCTGAGATTTCAAATGTCTCTTATGAACAAGCGGCGTTACTTCTCTCTCAGTGCAAAAATGTTAAAACGGCCTGTGTTATGGCCGCAAAGAATTGTTCTCAGCAGCAGGCAGAACAGCTTTTACAAAAAGCGCATGGAATTTTGAGAAAAGTCCTTTAGTCTAACGAAGGTAACCGTCGTGGGTAAAGGCCGGATGAATTTGCTTGGGTTTATCGGCCAAACCATTATTTATTCCGGCATTTATCACTCTGATATAAAATCCGGTCTCTTGGCATTTTTTATCAAGCTTTCTTGATACAATGTCATATCTTTCACGATTTTTTTGATGATTGGCTTTTATTGCTTCTTCCTGAGCCTGTTTATTATCCCCCAGCTCTTTATATTTTTTTGCAATTTCTTGCTGAAGGCGATCTTTTTCCGCATTGTATTTTTTTCCTAAATTTTCTTTGCCGATGTCTTCATCCGCAACCAATTTTTGATACAGCATTTTGCTTAAAACCGACTGCATGGCTGCTTGTTCCAGGCTTCTTTGCTTGCTGTTTTTATCCGTCCAATCCAAAAGATTATTTATTTCTTTTTCTTGCTTTTTATCATATTCATCAACCAATCCGTCGGCCGTATCATTTAGGTGGCGTTCAATAATTCTATTCGTAAAGCGATGGTCTTTTAAGTTTTTGGCGATGGACTTGACTTCTTCTCGGCTGAAGGAATTTTTGCGAATCGCGGCTTTGAGCATTAAAGAAAATTTATGCATACTTTGCTGATTATAATTATTTTCGTTTCTTCTTTCTGTCACCACATCAACATATAAGCGGCAGCATTTTTCCAAAAGCGGTTTATCAATCGTTCCTTTGCTTTGATAAACATCTTCAAACAAATTGCCCTGAATGGCTTGCTCTCTTTGCCCTGCTCTATGTTCCAACAGAGCATAAAGCTTGCTGAAGTGTGCATATTTTATATCAACATCTCTGTCGGTCAGCAAAGTAAAAAGTTCTTTTGTTTTTTCTTCAAACTCTTTGGCATCAAACTTGCCGGTCTCAGCATAATAGTCCTGAATTTGTTTTATCTTTTGACCGGTAGAATAATATCTTTTGCCGTTAGATTCTTTCTTTTGCAAAAAGGCTTTTAATTTCTGTGTTGCGCCCAAACGATGTTTGGCAAGATATTCCAAAGCAACCGTTTTGTTATGATCATCTACTTTCAGCATATTCAGGCTGGAATCTAACAAATCTCTGACTTGAAAAAAGCGGTGGCGATAAATTTCTTCATGCACTTTATCTTTTATCCCTTGGCTGTGGCAAAGCTTGAGATAAGCAGATTTCATCGAACTTAAAAAACGCCACATAATATCATGGCATCGGCTGCCATAATCGCGATGATTGGAATATTTTTGGATTTCTTGCAGATCTTGCTTAATGACTGAGGGCTTTGCTTCCTTCATGTCTTTGTCAAATTGTTCGGTTGCTAATTTTAGTTTTTGTGCCGGAAACATCAAACTCTCCATTATGTCTATTTTGTCATTATAAATGATTTTATTTTTTTTTCAAGTGATTTTTTTCACCACTCTCCCATAATACATAAAAACGCTTGTTGCAAATAGTTTGAAATTATGATATATTAGAGTCGTGGAGATAAGGAGAAAGGTGATGTTGAACAAAAAAAGTTTGATGATTCAGACAATGCTTATGCCTGCGGTTGGTGTGTTTGGATTTGCCGGAAGTGCAGAGGCGCAATGTGCAATAACAGATTGTGAGGCGCTTGGTTATACCGAGGCGTATAATTCAAGCGGAAACTGCTTAAAATGCCCCTTTGGGGAAGCTTACAGCTGTGAAAAAGGTTATATCTGCCCTGATGGATATACTCAAGAATGCACCGGAGAAAATATGACCGGCGGCGTTGGCGAAGCCTGCAACGGGAAATATGCGGAATGTGCCTGCAAAGAAGGGTATAATATGGTGGACGGAGAATGTTCTTTGGCTTGGGGGACGTGTTCCGGACTGGCTGCGAACTGTTCTCTTGGAGATATCTTGTTCAGCAACGGAACGTGTAGTGCTGATGTTGTGGATGGTAAAACACCGATAGCGGTGGTGGTTTATAAATCGGGCAACTGCGGACAAGCGATGGCATTAAAGTCGATAGGCAACTATGAGTGGGGCGGGTATGGTACAGATATTTCGACATTGCCGAACAAAACATCAGCAGAAGCGGCATCAAAAGATTATGATAGTTGCGGTAATTCAGAAAAGATACTGGCAGCAGGCAATAAGAGCACTTATCCTGCGGTATGGGCAGCAAATGAGTATAAAACGGAAGGAACGAGTGCGGGAGATTGGTGCTTACCGGCAGCAGGAATATTTACCTCATATTATAACAATCAAAGCGTTATCAATACGGGATTCAGCCGAGCTGGTGGGACAAAATTCACAACCAGCACCTACGCTTGGTCGTCGTCCGAGTACAGTAGCAACAACGCGTGGATCTCAGGCTTTTACTACAGTTACGGCTTGCCCAGCTACCACAACAGTAAGGACTTCAGCTTCGAGGTCCGCCCCGTCCTCGCTTTTTAGGTTTATGAAAATAGGATATTTTAAGAAGGAGCATTTATTAGCCAAATTAGCTAATGTTTCCGAAGAAAGTCTTAAATCAATTGAATGTCAAAAGATAGAATTGATAACTACAGACTTAACCAAGATTGCCAATGCCTTAAATGTAGATGTGGACTTATTGCTAGATTCAACAATGAATATGGATAATCAGGATTTGTATTGGCTGAGAAATATTTTGCAAAATCATAAGACAGAGATAGATTTTTCACAATTGCAAAAGCAAATAATGAATTTGATAAATATCTATTCTCCTTCATCCAATGCTTTTTGCAAGTCGGCTTTGACGGTATTGAGTTCTCTTAAGAGTTTGACCACCATTTCACGGCTTTTTTCGTTCAAGACAACTTCTTCAGGAACCTCAAAAAAGTCTCTCATCGCCTCTTCGCCCATTAAGGCTTTTACACCCTTTTCGCGAATCAGGCGCTGAACACCCTCTGTCGTGTATCTCTGATTATGAAGCATGTCTTGAATATTACGCAGAAGCTCAACATCTTCCGGACGGTAATATCTTCTGCCGCCGGTGTTTTTTATTGGCGCGATCTGAGGAAATTTTGTTTCCCAAAAGCGCAGGATATAAGGGGCAACCCCTAATTCATCCGCAACTTCCGTAATTGTGCGAAATGCTGATTTAGATTTGCGTGGGCTCATCTTCTCTTGGGTCTCAGTCCATTAAGCGTTGATGGTCTTTCTCATTGTTTGAGAGGGCTTGAATGAAATAACGCGGCGCGGCGTGATAACAGCTGCAACACCGGTCTTCGGATTACGGCCGGCCCTTTCTTTCTTTGAACGGAGCATAAAGGTACCAAATGAAGACAACTTAACATCCTTGCCTCTGACCAGCTCTTGAACAATCTCATCCAATATCATATCCAAGATATCGGTCGAATCTTTACGAGATAATCCGACTTCTTCATAAATTGTTTCTGCTACATCTGCACGAGTTATTGTCTTCATTTCTTTTTCCTTTAATTTCTGTAACCTAACTGTTGTCTTTTTTTATTATATAATCTCCATAATGACAAGTGATTAATGAAGATTATTACACAACTTTATTTTCTTATTAGAAACGTATTAAAGCTCCGCCCCAAGTGAAGCCGGCACCCATTGCTGTCATGACAATGATGTCGCCTTTCTTTATCTTTCCGCTTTCAATATTTTCGGACAAAGCTAAAGGAATCGAGGCTGCTGATGTGTTGCCATGGTGATCAACCGCAACAATAACTTTTTCAGTCGGAAGTTCAAGTTTTTCGCCAACATTTGAAATAATACGAATATTTGCCTGATGCGGAATCAACCAGTCAACATCTTTGCTGCTAATTCCACCCATTTGCATAACGGTTTCGGCCGCTTGAGACAAAGAATTAACTGCAAATTTGAATACTTCTTTGCCATCCATGAAAATAAAGCCGGCTGTTTTGGTTGAAGCAACGCCACCGGTTGTTTTCAAACTCTCATAATGAGCAGCATCGGCATATAATTTAGTGGCCAAAATTCCGGTATCGGCAGAAGTCCCCTCGCCTTCTTTGGCGCGAATAACAACAGCACCGGCGCCATCACCAAACAAAACGCAAGTGTTGCGGTCTGTCCAGTCAACAATTTTTGACAAGCTCTCTGATCCAATGACTAAAGCGGTTTTAATCTGGCCCAAGCGAATCATATTATCAGCCTGCGTCAAGCCATAAACGAATCCTGAGCATGCAGCAGAAATATCATAAGTTATCGTGCCGGATTTTGCATTTAGCTTATTAGCAACTTTAGCAGCCAAAGACGGCGTTGTGTTATCCGGCGTTACGGTTGCAACAACGATAGAATCAATCTCATCAACAGAAATACCGGCTTTTTCGATTGCCATTTTGGCAGCACCGTAAGCTAAATCAGAGGTCAACTCTTCTTCAACCAAATGGCGCGTTTTGATGCCTGTACGTGTGCTTATCCACTCGTCGTTGGTATCAACAATCTTAGCTAAATCATCATTTGTAACAACCTTTTTCGGGAGATAGTGTCCCCAACCGATAATTTCTGATCTAATATGCATCGTATAATATTTCCTGTGAAAGTTCGTCTAAATCAACATGCTCCAATTCATCACGAATCGTTGCAACAAAATTTTGGCGTGCAAGTCTGATAGCGTTTCCTACAGCATAGGAATATCCCAGAGCATCTGTTCCGCCGTGACTCTTTACTGTCAGACCGTTAAGCCCGACCAACATTGCTCCGTTATAAAGCCTTGGATCCATCACTTTTTTGATATTTAACCCAACACCAAACATAAACGGAATTCCAAACTTGGCTAAAAACGACTTTTTGACTGCGTCTTTTATAAGTCTGACAACCAGTTTTGCCGTGCCCTCTATCGACTTTAGGGCAATGTTTCCGGTAAAGCCATCGGTTATGACGACATCGGCTTTTCCTTCCGGCATTTCATGCGGCTCAATATAGCCGACAAAGTTCATATCCAGATGAGAATTCTTAATAATTTTGACAGCTTGATGAATTTCTTCTCGACCCTTCATCTCTTCTGCTCCGATATTCAAAAGAGCAACGCGGGGGCGCTCAATATCAAGCATATGTTTTGCCAAAATATTACCCATCAAGGCAAATTCTGCCAAATTCAGGGCATCACACTCTGTGTTTGCGCCTAAATCAAGCATAATGTAGCGTCCCGTGCGATGAGGCATAATGCTCACAATCGCCGGACGGTGGATTTTTTGAATGGTTTTAAGTGTCAGCTTGGATATAGCCATTAATGCACCGGTATTTCCGGCAGACACTACGGCTTGAGCCTCTCCTTGTTTTACGGCATTGATTGCCATAAACATGCTGGTGTTACGATTGCGAATCACACTTGAGGGTTTGTCCTCATTGTGCACAACCTCAGGAGACGGACGAAACTCACAAACTTTTTTTAAGTTCGGGTAGCTATCGAGAATCGGCATGACTTTTCTTTCATCTCCAAACAGCAAAAAGTTTGCATCCGGGTTCTTTTTAGCGGCTATCGCAAGCCCCTCTATTACGACTCGAGGGGAATTGTCTCCCCCCATCGCGTCTATGGATATAACCAGTTTGTCTGACAAAACCTGTTCTCCACTATTTTTGTTTGAATTTTTAGTTCAGATAATTACTCGTTTGTTGCAGCAGGCTTGCTTACAACTTCGCGATTATCATAATGTCCGCATTTCGGGCAAACATTATGCGGCTTCTTCAATTCTCCGCAGTTTGGGCATTCCATGTAGGAATTTGCACCCAAAGCATCATGAGAACGGCGCATATCACGACGAGATTTTGATACTTTCTTCTTTGGTGTAGCCATTTTCTTATACTCTTGTTTGTTATTAAATTATCATTCAGGCGTCATTATTAAACGATTTGATTTTAAAAATCAACATCTAAATGAACTCTGAATCTTTGCTAACTGTTTTTTATATAAAAATTTTCCTTTTGGCAAGCATTATTTTATATTTTTTGCTTATTTCAGCTTTTTTAGCACCGCAAAAGGCGTTAGACGCCCCTCTTCGGGGTTAAAATCAGGCTTGAAGTCAAACTTTTCGCCCTCTTTGCGCGGATAATCTTCCATCACCAAAGCGATTTGCTCTATCGCAATGTCGGACAAATCTATTTTTCCGTTAATGACAACATCAGGAACATTATCATCTATTGAAATTTCTTCCTCTTCTTCGCGCTGACTCTTTAACGTGGCTTTGGTATCATAAATCAGCTCAAAATCGTTTTTATACTTCTTAGTGAAATGCTCCAGTGAAATGACACTTTCTAAGACAAGTTCGGCTTCTGCTCTGCCCCAAAGTTTTAGAATATTGGTTTTGTGATCCAAAATTAATCTAATGTCTGCAGAAAAGCTTTTAACATCCGGAATTTTCAATATTTCTTTGATGCGTTGGCAATCTTCGACATCCGCCTTTAGCACATAATGCTGCTCCGTCTTGGGCAACTTATCAACAATTATCTGATAAGAAAAAAAATTTTGCATTAATTATTTCCTTATGTTATAAACGTTTTATGTGTTAACAATTAAAGGTTTGATTCAGAGATGTCAATAAATAAAGTTTCAATCTTAACTTTAGCGGCGCTTTTATCTTTATCTGCTTGTTCCAGCAACAAAGAATGGTTTATCTCTCATAATGGAAATATGCCTTCGGAAGAAAGAATCGATAAGCTGGCTGTCGGACAATATAAAGAAGAGGTGTTGGCTAATCTCGGAACGCCGTCCAGCGTTGTTTCTCTTGACCAAAACACTTGGATTTATATGTCGGCTGATGTTGAGCAAGTCGCATTTTTCAAGCCGGAAGAAGTTGACCGTGATATTTTAATCGTGCGCTTTGATGAACAAAACAAAGTTAAAGAAATAGACCGCATGTCTGATGAAGAAGGCGAAACCGTTGTTGTCAGCGAAGAAGAGACGCCAACCTTGGGTGAGCGCCCCGGATTTTTCAAACGTGTCTTTGGCGGCGTTGGTGCTTATTCTCCGTTTAGCGGAAGTCAATATAATAAGAATCTATAATAAAACTTCATAAAAAACTTTAAGACCTTCTCGTAAGGTCTTTTTTTTCGCCACTCTTTCATCTTAAAATAAAAATACTCTTGTAAATAAAGCGAAATTATGCTATAATCGAGTCGTGAAGGCAAACGAGATAGGAGAAGTATTATGTTTATCTCACGACAAAAGGCGGTTCTGACCGCGGCGTTTTGTTTGGCGGTAGGAATTTTGCCGACTGGCGCGAGAGCTGATAATTCTGTTATCATCAGTGACGAACAGCTTGTCTACACACTTCACACACACCTTTACGCTTCGTCACCAAGTTTGCCTTCTTCTGATGAATTTCAAACCGCAGCGGTATGTTTTATTAATGATACCTCAGCTTGTGCGGACGGCATGTTTGGCGGAACGGGCGATATGGATATGCCGAACTTTGATATGAATGCACAAGAGCGTTGCTTTAATGAGGGCTATACGGTCAGCGAATGCCCCGAATGGTATACCCCAGGGGGAAAAAAATGTCCGTATGGCGCATATTATTCGGAATGTGTATATCGCTGTGCGGGATATGAAAGTTGCGAAGAGCCTTATCACGGAGAAGGCGAGGCTTGTGACGGCAAATATGCGTCTTGCACCTGTACCCCTTGCGGTTCGGAATATACCGAAACCGAGATTCCGGCAGGATATGAGCAGCTTGGCGAGCCTTGTTTGGATTGTGACGGACAAACTAAATATCAAGTCGTGGTAGCAGCTTGCGAGGGCTTTCAAATTTGCGGCGATTTAGGGCCGATAACGGGAACGGAAACTTGTTTGTCCGGCACCACCACCCTTTATAGAGA